>OMXX01000024.1:174095-211809 GCA_900315105.1 uncultured Prevotellaceae bacterium
CTTACGGACTGCCCTATTAGGTGTCGGGCTTTCAGCCCTCGCAGTCTTGAATTGTTCGCAAAGCTCACCAAGCTGAAGCAAGTCGTCGAACTCACGTTAACATTAATTCGAACATCAATGAAACATTAATTGTGAGATTAATTTTTTAGCTAAGGTACAATAGGCTATAGCAAGTCACGTCTTAATTAATGTTTCAAAGCGAAGCGCAAGCGTTTTTATTTTGTTCGCAAAGCTCACCAGCTTCGCAGTTCTTCGCAAAGCTCACCAAGCTAAAGTACGTCATCGAACTAACGTTTTTTTATGTAAAATAGCTCTTTCATTGTTAGAAATCATACCTAAAATTTGAGAAATTTACCATAAAAACAAGGTATAAATACAAACATTTAGAAAAAATCGAAAAATTTTCTTTGTTCTGTTTTTCTTCTTTTATTTGCTAAAAATCTGCAAAAACGCCGATGAAACCGCAAAATTTACAAAAATGCAACTGTAAAAATTAATAGTGCAACTTTGTAAAAAGTGTTGCATGGTCGAAATAACAAACTTTATGAAACAAATTAATTTGTGAAAGTTAGTTTTTTTACCTACCTTTGCACTCGGAAATAAGTGTAATTTTTATGGAAGAGACACAATTTGATGTCTAAAGGGGAAAAATTAAATAAAAGGTCAAAATCGAGTTGTGAAACTAGATTTGGCCTTTTATTTTGCTTTTTATACTTATTTATCACTTTTCAATCCAGATTATTTTTTTTAATGCGAGTATGACTACTTGCATAGTTCATACTTTGCGAATTATATTTCATCGCTTGAATATTTGAATCTTTGAACTATTATTCCCATAGCTCATCAAGCTGCGCAAGTCGAGAAGAAATTAATCGAATTCTTGTATATCGTTTTACAGAGACCATATATTGTCGTTAATCCGATTTACCTTCGTTCTTCCTCCGTACCAAACTCGGTGAAGCTCTTATCTTGAATGGTATCTTCACCGACTTTGCACCGACTTTGCACCGACTTTGGTACGGACTTATAGCGAACCTACTACGGACTTGAAGCGAAGGGACAGCGAGATTTAAGTCGAGGTGCATGAAAATACAAAATAAGTTAAACGAAACTTGAGATATTTTTTTATAATCAATTGTAAGAATGATTATCGCATACCCACAGAGCTAAGAGATATAATTTGTGTAAAGTCTATAACTTATTCACAATAAGTTTGTTGGTCGATTTTTCCAGATGTTTGGAAGAAAGGTACACGGCAAAAAAAATTTTATCCTAAAACAGAAAAATTTTCAGATTTTTTTACTTTTGTTTCAAAATAATTACTTAATTTTGCACTCAGTTAATAAGGTAATGGTATATTAATCATTCAAAAAAATTACACAAATTCCTTTAGGGATCAAAAAAGCAAAGATATGTGGACAGGTAAGATTTTCAAGAAAGCATTTATTGTGTCTTGTGCTATGTTAGTTCCGTTTTGTGAACTAATGGCTCAAGATGAAACAGTTTATACAGCAAAGTATAAATTTAATTATGAATCCAAAACAGTAACATTATCAGCTGTGGGAAATCAACCTGCTGGTACAAGTTTCAAACTGTCTGGTAGCTATAAAAGAGCAGACTCTCCTTTTTTTTATAATTGGGATGATCGTGTTTATTTGCCTAAGGATAATGTTGGTACAATTTCTTATACCAATTTTAAGTATGAGGTAAAGGAAATTTATTTCAATGTTATGACTGAACTTTTAAATGGTTCAGCTAATAATATAACAACGACGCTCACAGGATTTGATAATAAAACATCATACTCAACTACATACTGTGTTAATGTTAAATTATCGTTTGATAGTATATCATTTATAAATGGGGGGATTCCGAAACCTTTGAATGGCTTGAAGAGTATGACGATGAAACAGTTGAATGATAATACTGTTTACTATCAGGGAAAAGATAACAAATCCACTCCAACCTTCACGATTAAATACTACGAGCCAAGCGTGTCTTTCAAAGAGACAATGCCAGATCAAATAGAATGGGGCAAAACGCTTGATGTTTCAAACCTCTACTCTATCAATCATAAGGGTGCTTTCGACTTTACCACTACATATAAAAGTAGCAATGAGAATATCTTTACTGTGGATAAAAATGGTGTGATAACTCCGAAGAATATTGGTGATGCAAAGATAACTGTTACTATTACTGATATTGACGGTGTAGTAAATAAGCCAGCCACAAAGGATATAAGTGTGGTAGCTCCTAATCTTGGTAATAATCAGTACTTGGTAAATCTAAAGTATTGCGATGGAACAGAAAATGGTGAGACTGTAATTGCTACGTATGGTCAGCCATTGCCTAATGGCTTAACTGCTCCGACAAGAGAAGGTTATGAGTTCAAGGGCTATTATGACAACCAGAATCAAGACTATGCAGAGGGTAAGGGTCAGGATTATGGTGGTACGCAATACTATGGCAAGGATATGGTAGGTGTTGAAGCTTGGCCTTATAATTATGGTGGAACAATCTATGCTCATTGGGCACCTAAGATATATATAGTAACTCTTGATGCTGCTGGTGGTGTATTGCCTAATCCTGTAGTAAAAGATAATGCTGGGAACTTTAATATCACAAAGAAATCAAACAGCGTTATGACATTATCAATCGCGTATAGGACAGGAGATGATAATAAACTTGTTCATTCAACTGCAAAGAAGCCTGGCTACGAGCTCTTAGGTTGGTTTGACAGCAATGGAAATAAGATTATATCAGTAGATGAAAAGAGCCGTAACTGTACGATAACTGATAATGGAGGCTATTGGACAGAAAAAGGTATGAAGTATAGTCATATAGGCAATATTACCTTGACAGCTCATTATAGACAAAAATATAAATATTCAAAAAATGTTATCTCATTTGACAATGAGAAGGTTGAGGCTGGTGATGACTGGCTTTGGTCTGTAGTAAATGACTTGGTAGGTGCTGCAAAGGATGTTTATGAAACTAAGGGTGAACAGACAATGGTATTTGATTTGAGAAAATCTACTAATATGTGGACTGACAACAAATATGAACGTCTGAAAGTAATGCAAAGTTTGCAGAAGGATGAATACAAGGATTATATATCACCAAATGTGTTGGTGTATTTCAACGATAATGAAAATCAAGCTTGGTATAATGGGAATGTAAGTGACTGTTATAATGCGGTTTCACTTGATAATAAATGTAAGAGTCTTGTAGTAACTGACAGGTACGAGATCAAGGTTCCATACGCATTCAAGGCTGACAAGGCTTTGTATGAGCGTAACAAGAACTATTCAGATAAGGATGCTGCTAAGGCACAAGCTGCAAATTCCAAGTGGGGAACACTCTGTCTGCCTTATCCAATTGAGAATAATACTAATAATGTGAAGTTCTATAAGTTGGCAGGATTTGAGAAAAGTGTCATGCACTATACTCCAATGAATGTAGATGTCATTCCTGCAAATACTCCAGTACTTTACAAGCGTCTGGAGGGTGTAGGCTCAGAGGTGAAGATTGAAGAGGCAGGCGTGGATGTTCCGGTGAATACATCATATTCCACAAATCCTGGTGAGTCATACGACTCTTGGCAGTTTGTTGGAACACTCACTACAAAGATGTTCTGTGGCAAGGATTATAAGAATGTGCCTGAAGGTGCTGAAAAGCTTGATGGTTCAAAGGAATACTATTACTTCAAGCAGGATAAGTTCACGCATCTGAGCAAAACAGGTAGTCTGATAATGCTCCCTTATCGTGCATACTTCACCACAACATCGGCTAATGCGAAGTTTACCACCTTCTCAATAATAGCAATGGATGAAGAAGGTGCCACGGATATCACCAACCTGATTGACAATGATGCAGAGGGTGACGGCAAGATATACGACCTCAATGGTTGCAGGGTGATGCAACCTGTAAGCGGACGCCTCTATATCGTCAACGGACAAAAGAAAGTGTATTAAGAAAAAAATGTAATTATCAATCGTTTCGTTAAGCCAAATGTCCAAAACCGATGCTTGCATTGGTTTTGGCTTGGCGAGAAATGGTAGTATGTAATTCAAGTAAAGAGATGATTTTTAAGAAAGTGTATTATGCCCCAATCGCTGAGAGATTCGCGGTTGAGGAAGATTGTAGATTGCTCGAGAACTCCTTCCAGATAGGAGAGGGTGATGAGTGGGACTATGGTGAGTCAAAGCCCATCGGAGGATTTAGCTTGGAGAAAGACGCAGAGGATATTTACTCCAATCAGATATGGCAAGACTAAGTATCCTTTAAATCCCAAGAACCTTCTATGTAGGTTCGTTATGACTCCTATATGCCAAGGAACCAAACTCGGTGAAGGTCCGTTCTAAGAGCGGACATAGAGCGAAGGTTCACCGAGTTTGGTTCCTTGGAAGAACGAAGGTAAGGCGAATCTTCAAGAGCATTTGTTCCGCTTATGATAAATTTTGTGTAGCCACACGAAATGAATTTAAATCGCTAATAGTCATATACTTGAGAAATTGCAAAGTGGGAAAGAAAGAGAGAAAATTGTATTGTGGAAATAGCAATTCAGGCTCTTTTTTTGTTAAAAAGCAGTTTTTTTGAGCTTAAAGAACAATTTTTTTTACTTTTTATAATAACAATTCAAAAAATTTTTTGTATATTTGCAACACAGAAAAGGACATTTATTTCCGACACTTATTTTGTAATAATACAGTGAAAAAACATTTAAAAGTTGACAGATATGAGAACACGTGAGATTTTTAGGTATTTAGTAGCTATGATAATAGCTTTAAGTACAACGGTTAATGCCATGGCACAAGAGAGAGCTCTGAAGATATACTTTAACGAGAATGGTGATACAGCCACTGGTCCTCGCATATTAGTAAAGGACGATAATGGTAATTATGAACTTCCTAAGGGTCTTAAAGTCACATTAGGAGGTGCAGTTTGGGCTGACAAGGCTCGTTTTTGGGAGATGTTCCAACGAGATGTATCAGACAGAGTTATTGCTGCTTATACAGCAAGTGACAAAAAGGAGTCAAAACTGACACTGAACTTCACCAATTTCCCGTATGAGGTGAATATGATTCAGTGGAATGTGATGAACGACCTCCTGTCTGCCAGTGTCCTGAACTTATTAGATAATTATCGTGTCACTACCAAGTGTATTCAATCTAATGATGGCGGATGGTCTTATACCGATGAACATTGGGACATGAACTTTCTCGTCAAAAACACTAAATTTACTCAGAAAAATGTTCCTTGGCGGGAAAATGCTGTTCTTAATGGATTGAAATCCTTTGAGATTGGAGAACAGTGTTGGAAAAAATCTCCTTTGGGTATATTGATTAATCAGCAGGCAGAACTTGATGACAAGTGTCGTACCTTTATCAAGGCTGGCTGGAATGGATCTAATACAAATTCTAATATAGACGATAGTGATGACAGTAACTGGGCATTTAAAGTAACGTTTACTTTGCCTGACATCCGTATGCGTTGTTATAGTTGTCGTGTTGCTAATAACGTAATTCTGGGTGAACTTGATAATAATATTATCAAAGGTGAGAGTGGAAAACATGCTCTTCGTGGATATATTGCTGCTCATGGTGGAGCTGTTGTTCCTACACATGATCCGAGTGATATAGATGCTTTTCATTATGAATACTTTGCAAAAGACCCAAACCAAATAACGATAACACAAAATACAGGTGTCATTAGTAATGCTAAGGTTGCAGGTGATATTAAAGTGATTGTAAAATTGATGCGTGGCACCAGAGAGGTTTGTTTTTATGAACAGACTATTCATGTCATGAAAGAAGATGAAGTTTGGGCAAAAATAGCTATCGGTTTTGAAAACGGCAATAAGGGATATGATATTACTGTTGGTGATCAGAATGCTCAGATAAAGGGAGTCTTTACAGAAAATGCAAATAATATAGCCCCAACAGTAGGTCCTAATGGTTATCATTTTGAATATACAGAATCAAGCAATGGTCAGATTATTGCAATTGATAAATATACAGGCAAGATTACTGCCAAGAAAGAAGGCGATGTAGATGTAAGTGCTGTATTGAAGGATGGTGAAAAAATCATTAGTAACACTTATACCTATACGCTCCATGTCTTTGCACAGCATGAAGGATTGGAGTTCCGACGTATAAATACGTATCAATATACAACAAGCAGTAACAATGATAATTGGAAAATTTCTAGCAATCAAACGAATCAATCAAATAATGAGTGGAAACCCAATAATCTGCTAAGGGTTAATACTTCTATGGAAAACGTAACAAATGCGGGGCAGAATGATTGGAAGCAAATTGCAAGTTATTCTGTCAACTCATCCAATAATTGGCGTGCAATATGTCAAGAGATTGCATTTGATCTCTATGTGCCTAAATATACTAAGGCAACAGCAACGTATACAATGGCTGGTAATGCGGATATAGGTAATAAAAATAATGGAAATTGCAGATATGGTTTTGAACTTTTTTATGTAAATCAAGGAAATAATAATGTATCTTTAGAACAAGCAACTACATGGCTTGGAAATCGTAACTGGGATACCAAAAATAATGGTACCAGTACAAACTCATCTGTTACTGCAAGATGGGCTACAGATTCTTATCATAGTAGTATTGGTGATTATGGATACTATGTAAGAAGTACAAATAATGTAGATGCAGAAGATAGTTATAAGCATAAGTCATATACTGTTTATTTTGCAGCAATGGCATATCTTTGGAAAGACCAAAGTTATCCGGGTAATGTGTCTATTGGATTCAAGGGTATTCCTACATATACATATTATTCTACCGTTACTTATTACATGAACGATGGAACAGAGAACACCTATGGAACAGACAGCTATACATCAGATAGCAAGACTGGAACGGATAAATTGTATAAAAATCCGAATTCAGACACTAAGCCAAAACCAACACGTGTAGGATATGAATTCTTAGGTTGGAGTACAAATCCTGAGGCTACCGTCGCAGAATATGAATATCAGGGACAATTCTGTCCATACGATGATGTTAATGGCGGTGGTAAGGGTCCTGTAGACCTCTATGCAGTTTGGAGGGCAAATACATATACAGTGGAGCTTAGGAATACTAGTGGCGGCTCAATAGATGGTTATGTGTATGCAACTTATAATCAAGCTATGCCAGCTGTTGATGTAGAAGGAAATCCTGTTAAAGTTCCTATTCATAAGGGTTTTGATTATAAGGGTTATTATGGTGAACCTCTTGGTGAAGGTACTCTATATTATAATGAGGATATGAGCAGTAATCATATCTGGGATAGAACAGATAAAAATTATGTAATTGCCAAATGGGCTGCTCATAAGACAATTATCCATTTCAACTTCAATGGTGGCACTTATTGGACAAATGATGTTACTGTTACGGCTACTTATGGAAAGGATATGCCGACAACTAATGTACCAGTTCCATATAATAATAATGGATATACTTTTGCAGGCTATTATTATCCTGGAAATGAAACAACATACTATAATTATAGTGATGGAGCTATTTCTAGTGCCAGAACTTGGAATATAGATGAACGTACTCTTGATCCGCAGGTTACAGAGATAACACTCTATGCAAAGTGGATACCAAACACTTATACCGTAACTCTTGATCCACAGGGTGGTACAGGTGGAAGTACTTCTGTAACGGCATCATATGGCCAGCCATTGCCAAGTGACTTGACAGCCCCTACAAAGGAGGGTTATGAGTTCAAGGGCTATTATAGTAGCGCAAATAATGATTATTATGAGTCTACAGGTCAAAGTTATGAAGGTACACAATACTATGACAAAGACATGGTAGGTGTTGCATCTTGGCTTAATACAAATAATGGAACAATCTATGCTCACTGGGCACCTAAGAAGTTCGTCGTTTCATTTGACGGAACTAATGGTGCAATTGTGCCAAAGCAGATGCAGTATGATAGCAATAAAGACATTAGTGAGGTTATTTATAACTCTGATGGTGTTTTAAAGATCTCTTTCAAATATGGTGGACAGTGTCCAAACAAGATTACCAATGGTAAATTCAAGAAGGCAGCTTTCAAGTTACTTGGCTTCTATGATTCAAATGGCGTGCTGGTTGCTTCAGTAGAAGTGGATCATCCTGAAGACCGTGATATCTATTTTAATGAGAATAGCGGTTATTGGACAAGGAAAGATGGCCATTTTGTATGGAATTGTGCTCATGATGTTGACCTGACAGCGAGATATGTACCAAAGTATACAGTAAGGGATGGTGATATCATTGACTTTGGTACTGAGTATCTGGAAGTTGGAATTGACTGGGAAAACAGTATGGTTCATGATTTGCTTGGTGCTGCTGAGGCTGAAAAAGAAGCAGGTAGGATTTCAAGTACCAACCCAGTAATGGTATTTGACATTAGGAATGCAAGGTATCTGGATAATTCTTCTAAGAAATCAGATGATCTTATGGTTCCATTGAGGGATAAGGATTTCATCTCTCCAAATCTCTTGGTTTATTTAGGAGAAGGAGCTTATGACGTCATAGAGAATGAGATAAAAACTGATGGTACATGCCCGGGACTTGTTGTAACAGACAGATTCCCAATCAAGATTCCATATGCATTTAATGCTTCAAAAGCTTCATACGCTCGTGATGCTCAAGTGAATGATGCAGCTACAGAACAGGCTAGTAAATCTACTTGGGGAACTCTCTGTCTGCCTTACCCAATCAAGAATAACACGAATGGAGTGAAGTTCTATTGGCTTCAGAGCACCGCAAACAACTATATGGAGTTTGAGGAATTTGGTGATAATGCTATAATTCCAGCCAATACACCAGTGCTTTACTCTCGTACTGATGGTGACGTAAGCTCAAAGATAAATATTGTTGAGGCTAATGTGAATGTTCTGGAGAATGCAGATTATACTCCAGTTATTATTGACTATGCTAATCCTAAGAAGGGTACATATCCTCTGGAGAGTGCAAGTGCGACGTTACAAGACTGGGAGTTCAGAGGTAATCTGAAGACAAATATTTTCTATGGTGCGAAGTATGTTGGTGAGATTGAAGAAAATGCACAGAGAGTCGACAATGGTGATGTTTACTACTTTAAGCAGAACAAATTCACACACTTGACTCCTGCTAGGACCAAAGTGGTCAATGGAAAAGAAGTACATTATAATGCAGGCAAGATGACTCTCTATCCATACCGCGCATACTTCTACAAGAAAGGCGTTGGTGGTTCAGCTAAGTTCTCTGCTTACTCAATCCTTGTGGTTGACGAATTTGGCAATACTACGGATATCACTAATGCTATCTTCGGCGATGGTGAGGGTGATGGTAAGATCTATGACCTGAATGGTATTCGCGTTATGCAGCCGGTTAAAGGTCGCCTCTACATTGTCAATGGTCAGAAGAAGGTTTACAGGTAATGCTCTGATAAAGCTGCCTTCCTTTCAAGACCAGTTCGAAGTGATGATAAAAAAGTAAATCGTTCCAATTTATTATTTCATCATCACTAAATGAAAAAAGAAAAATAATACCGTTCTCATATTCTGTATAGCAGCGGCTACCGTTTTCAATACCTTGTTGATTTCTGGTAGCCGCTGTGATGTTTTTAACCATTAAAGTTATTATTTCATCATCACAGAATAGTGAAAAATTTAAATTTTTGTAATATAATAGATGTTTTTTGGTCATTTCTTACGTTTTTTGAAAAAAAAAAAGTAATTTTGTAGCCTAAATCTAAATATATGACTATACTTGACAGATTGGACGATATAATGCACGCAGCCATAATGGCCTTTTGCCTTATTTCCTCATTATATTTTCTATTTCAAAAATGTGATGAGCAGGCACCAGTGCGTTTGCGTCGTTCATTAGGAGCAGTTCTATTAATTGTAGCTATTCAATCATCTTTCTACTTCATTGGTAGTTTCACAGGAATAGACATTTTGGTTAATGACAAGAAATTGGCAGTTCTTGTCAACCTGCTTATTGTGCCTTTCTGTCTTATGATGCTTACCGAGCTTACCCGAATGAGTGTGGTGACTTTCAGGAAGGGATCTATCCATGTAGGTGCAATGTTGGCTATACTCGTTATCTACTGCATCCTGAGAGGTGTTGATCAGCAATATGCAGATGTGTTCTACTATATCACAATGGGTGAGCTGCTAATATATCTGGGAATATATGTAGTACGCTTTGCAAAGGCTGCAAAAAGATATAATAAGACCGTAGCGGATGTGTATGCCGACCTTGATGGTAGAAGCATCAACTGGCTTAACAGAATCCTCATCATGATGATGCTGTTTGCGTTGGCGTATGCTGTGCTGAAAATTGTGCTGCATGGCTATTACGACAATCGTCTTGCCGGTATTATGTTCTATCCTCTTAGTCTCATTATCTATGTCGTTCTCAGTTGGAATGTTGACCAGATGCGTATGATAGAGTCAATACCTTACGGCGACGAGCAGAGGGCTGTTCTTGAGGAGAACGGCAACAATGACGATGATGAGGAAGAAGAGACTCATGTAGAGGGTAGGGAACTTACTGCCGAGCAGAAGGAGTTCATGGAGCAGCTTGACACAGTATGTACTGAGGGTAATCTATACAGTATGCATGGTATTACCCGTGAGGACGTAGCAAAGGCTATGATGACTAATCACATCCGCCTTACCAAGCTTCTCAAGGAGGCAACAGGACTCACCTTCAATGCCTATATCACGAAGATTCGTCTGGATCAGGCTGCACGTATGCTTCTTGAGACTAACGATACTATTGAGCAGATTTACTACACATGTGGCTATCGCACACGTAGTACCTTTAACCGTGCATTTACAGATGCTTTCGGATGTACTCCAAAGGAATACAGAAGTAGAACAGAGCACTAATTGACAAACATATAAATATTTTTTCAAGCAGCAATCGTCATTATGATGGTTGCTGTTTTTTGTTGTAAATGTAAGTTTTAACTTACACAATATATACTGTGTTTTTGCCGTTATAGATGTGCATATATTGTTATGCACAATTACAAACATTAAATTCAAGGTTATGAAACTAAGCAAACCGACTAAAAGCAATTCACAGCACAAGGTGCTGAGAATGATTGCTCGAAATGAGCAGTTGGAGCGATTCGACGGAAAGTTCGTAGCAATGAACCGGAAGTACAAGGATCACTCAAAGTACAACCGCAAGGAAGCTAAAAGAGAGCTCCGCAGAGACCTGCGGGGCTCTTATTGTGTCGGTATGTATGTAGTTTTACGTGAAGGGATGTAGGAATGATAGAAATTTGTGAATATATTTGCAGGAAAAAGTAAATTTTATTATCTTTGCAATCACATAGGTGTAAAACTATATAACATAAGTGTAAAACTCTATAAATGCAGATTATCTCAATATGATTAGATCTGTCATAGTCTTTATGATGCTTTTCATCACCAATATGGTGAGCCTTGCACAGGGAAAAACTGCTGTAGGGCAGGATGAGCCCGTGCCTGAGTTTCACATAGATACCGCCTTGGTTGTAAGGATGCGTTATGTAGCTACTGCTGTAGGTCCTGCAATGATACACTTTGCTGATTCCATAGCCATGCTTCATGGTGGTAAGGTTACTCCAATCAACTATAAATCATTTCAGAGCACTATTCGCAAGTGCAATCAAGAAAAGGTACAGGCAAATGAGATCAACGACCTTGTACGCTGTACCATAGCATGTCCTTACGATTCATTACATTCTATGATAACCGATTTGGTTCAAACAGCCAAGAAGAAGGGAATCTTTAAGAAATATAAGCACCAGTCATATCTCGACCGTGGATATTGGGGAGATATGGTTATACTCAATCATGGCATGGTAACATCAGAGATTCAGGTAAAGTCCTTTTATATGGCATACGCTAATTTCGACGGGAATGTAGTGGATTTTCTTGGTGATGACGTTTGTACAGAAATCAAGAATGAGACGGGTCTTGAATCGGGTATGAGCCATCATTATTACGAGATTATCCGTGATGCCACAGGCAAATACTCATGGGAAGACAAGAATAAAGCTATGGAGGAAAACACGAAGTATCTCCATTGTTTTTGGGAAGGGTATGAGAGAGAAACGGTGTTTTATAAGTGAATAGTGAAAAGTGAAGAATTTGAATTTCCTTTTATTGCGAAAGGCGATTACCAACTTTAAACTACAATACTAACTTAAATTCTTAACTCTTCACTTTTCACTTGCTTTAGAATATTCCCGTCGCTGAAATCAGCAGGATAGTGAGCAAAGCAGGAACTACATACCTAAGCATCACGATATAGAGTTTCTTACGGTGAAACTCATATCCGTTCATCCTTATTTCGCCAATGAGAAGACGAGGTTTCACTACCCATCCTATCATTATACTGGTGCAGATAGCAAGGAATGGCATAAGTACATTGTTGCTCACATAGTCGAAGATATCGAGAATTTGTGCCACAGCACCATTAGGGAGCGTATATTCAAAGTAGAATACGTTGTAGCCAAGACAAACTATTATTGACCATATAAACCCTGTGGCTGACATTACAATCACCGACTTACGTCTGCTCCATTTGAACTTATCAATGAAGCTTGCAACGATAGCCTCCAATATAGATACGGCACTTGTGAGAGCTGCAAAGGTAACTGTAAGGAAGAAGACAAGACCGAATACACGACCACCAAATGCACCTAATGAGTCAAATACCTTTGGAAGAGCAACGAACATAAGTCCAGGACCGGCACCCATACCCTCTGTACCCATAAAAACATACACGGCAGGGATAATCATCATACCAGCAAAAATAGCGATTGAAGTGTCGAAAATCTCGATTCTATCGACCGCCTTACCCAAATTCACGCTGCGTTTCATATATGAGCCGTAAGTCACCATAATGCCCATGGCGATAGAAAGTGAGTAGAAAAGCTGTCCTGTGGCATCAAGTGCTATCATCATGAACTTCTTCATGGTGAGTCCCTCGAAGTTCGGAATGAAATACACTCCCAAGCCCTGAAGACCGGTACGGGTAACTCCATTAGCATCAGTATGGGATATTGTGAGGGAATATGCACAGATGCCAATCACCATCAGCAGCAGAGTAGGCATAATGATGCGAGAATAACGTTCTATGCCTTTCTCAACACCTTTATATACCACGTAGAAGCATATTATGGCAAAGACTGCCATATAGATAATAGGCGACCACTGATCTGTGATGAAGTTGGTGAAATAGCCGTCAGCCACAGGTGCATCGGCATTTTCAACAATATATGTGGTGAGATATTTCAATACCCAGCCACCTATCACGCAATAGTAAGGATAGATGATATAAGGTACAATGAATGAGAGATAACCGATGAACGCCCATTTCTCATTAAAGAACTTATAGGCAGTCAGGGGTCCCTGGCGTGAGCGTCTGCCTATGGCTACCTCTGTGATGAGGAGCGTAAAACCGAAGGTTACGGCAAGGAGTATATAGAGCAGGAGGAAGAGTCCGCCTCCGTCTCGTGCTGCAAGATAGGGGAAACGCCAGATATTGCCTAAGCCGACAGCGCTGCCTGCCGATGCAAGAACAAAACCAAGCGAACCGCTGAATGAATTGCGTGATTCTGTCATTATTAAATGTATAATATACTTTGGCTTGCAAAATTACTCATTTTTTCAGAGATATCATACAAAGAAAGGCAAAAGTTTCTTAAAGCTTGGCATTTTGTGCTGATTGATAAGCGGAAATTCGGTATTTCTTAGTATCTTTGCAAAATATAACGGTCACTGTAAGTTATGAAAAAACTGCCTATATCAATATTCCTTTTCGTGATGCTTATGGCTGTTGCCTCAGCTATAACAAGCTATAAAACGACTTGCACGCGTATCTCCGAGGATGTAAACAATGCCTTGGCGCTTACCAAGTTCCAAATGCCGTGTGATGTGGTGACAGCCGATACAATTCGCTGCTATCGCAATAACATCACTATTGCCGAACTCAAGGAGACTGCTTGTCTGGCTATGCGGACAATCCGCAAGGGAAATCGCCATGAAACCGAACTTATTGCTGAGGCTAACTGCGATTTCACAACCGTCCTTATGCTCTCCGACCAGCGTGCATCGGCATCGTTCATGCTTGTCGGCATACTATGGCTTATCGGCAGTACCATCTATATTCGTCGTCATAAGCCCGAACTCATAGTGCAGGGCATTGCCTATGGAGGACTGATATTCAATAATGACAAATTCTCTACTACCACAGGCGAGCGCATCCACCTCACACCTATGCAGCATACTCTTCTGGAGATGTTCCTGAAGTCAGATGACCACACCCTCACCAAGCAGGAGATTTGTGATCGTCTCTGGCCAAAGAAACCTGATGCCAACGATACTCTATATACTCTTATCCGTCGCATCAAACCAATCATTGAGGCAAACAGCAACCTCAAGATAGAATCAGACAGAGGCAGGAGCTATTCGCTTGAAATCAGGTAGAGGATAAACTATTATGAAAAGAAGAAACATCTTAATTTTATTCTTACTGTGGCTCATAATGATCAGAGTCTCAGCACAGACATATAGGATGTTTACTACCGAGAATGGATTGACGAGTAGTCTTGTAAATTATATCTTTGAAGATAGAAAAGGACTTATTTGGATAGCCACGGAAGATGGGCTGAACAAGTACGATGGTGTTAAGATAACATCATACAGGCACAAAGAGGATGATGATACATCGCTGGCAAGCAACTATGTTAGTACGCTAATAGAAGACGCACAGGGCAATTTGATTGTAAGTACATATAGTGGCTTGCAGATATACAGGCACGATACGGATGACTTTTCACCTATTGGTACCACTCCAAATGGTAAGCCATTGAAGGTAAACATCAACAGGTTGATGTTGGAGAAGGATGGTAGATTATATGGAACGGGCGATATTTCGTGTGAGATAAGGACAAAGGGGAAAAGCGATATTGAGATTCTGCAAATGAATAAGCCGTACTTCTCAAATGATATTACAAATGAGTTTACAGAGAATCTAAACATACGTGCCACATTGCGATATGACGATAATCATTTGCTTTTAGGTACTGATGGCGATGGTGTGAAGCTATTCAATGAACTTCAGCACACATATATCGATTATCCACTTGATATTCCGAATATTCCGCAAAAGCTTCAGAAAGTTCATCACCTTATGCGTGACAGAAGCGGAAACCTATGGATAGCACTCTATCAGAAAGGCATTGTGATGATGTCAAGGCATAAGGGAATGTTCGGTTATATAGGTTCAAGAACATCTCAGAAGAATCTTATAGGCTCACATTGTGTGCAATCAATAGTAAAGAGCCGTAATGGAGGTATGTGGGTAGGAACTGATGGCGATGGATTGTACTATCTTGAAAGCAATAAGTCCCAGCACATATCAGAAGGGGTACCTCCTATAATAAATGCCGTAATGGAAGACTCAGAAGGTACACTTTGGATAGGTTCGTATGGTTATCCTTGTTATAGACGTGTCAATGGCATGTCACGCAAGGTTCAGGGGCTACCCGATTTCCCTCGTGTCTTTTGCATCAAGGAAGACCGACAGCAAAGAGTATGGATTGGTACTATGGGAAATGGCTTATACTGCTATGATCTAACCAAACAAAGCATTAGGCATATTGACTATAAGGGAATGAATCGCTTTGTAAACTGCATCTGCATACTGTCAAACGGTGATGTCCTTGTAGGAACATTCAACGGCATATACAATATCAACAAGCATCAGAACCTATGTCCTAAGAAGATAGTATATACTATATATGAGGATACAAGAGGCAGATTATGGATTGGCACATCCGAAGACTTGACAATTATAGATAAAAACAGGCAAAAAACATATACCACAGCCGATGGAATGGGCTCAAATACGGTTTTCGCCATTTCTGAGGATGAAGAAGGGAAGATATGGTTCTCTTCAAACGCAGGACTCTCATGCTTTGATGAGCATGAAGGTGTATTCACTAACTATTCGGTAAGAGATGGACTTCAAGGCAATGAGTTCTCAAAAGGTGCTGTTGTCAGGGATGATGATGGTACGCTTTGGTTTGCCGGAAATGAGGGCATAACGTATTTTTCATCAAGAAACGTCAGTCAGATTAGCTTTGGCCTACATCCACGCATTACGGCTCTATATATCAATAACGAAGCTATCAATACAAAGACACTTACGGGAGGAAAAGCCGTTATTGACAGTTCTATATTAGATTCTCAGAATTTCAGCATAGCATACGAGAATAATTCATTCAGCATAGAACTGTCAACCGTAGAGATTGACCGTCCCGCAGGATGCACATACTGCTATTCACTCGATAATGGTGAGTGGATATCCATTCCTGATGGCGGACATATCATTTCGTTCAGTAACCTTGATGCAGGCTGTCATTCTCTGCGTTATGCAGTGGAATATAAAGGCAAGCGTTCTGAAGCAAAAGAGGCAAACATAGAAATCCGTCATCCATGGTGGGGAAGTATATGGGCTAAGAGCGTGCTGTGCCTTATAGTCGTTGCAATTGCTACATTGATATATTTCTGGATACGCAGCAAGGAAAAGGTCAAGGCACTTGCCTTGATATCACACAAGATACGTACTCCTATGTCGCTCATTATTAGTCCTCTTATTCAACTCATAGACAATGATCCTGACGAACAGCGACAAAAGACCTACAATCTTATGCTACATAATGCTCAGAGACTTCAGCATCTTGCAGCTCAGGCAACTGACGAAGAACCGATAGGACCAGTTCCTGGCATAGAATCAGAATACAATGTTTCAACCTACCTTCAGCAATCGCGCACCACAAGGCATCTCGTTATCGTGGAAGATGATGACGAGGTGAGGAAATATCTTTGCGAACAGTTTTCCACCGACTACCATATACATGAGGCGACAAACGGTAAACAAGCCTTGCAACTCATATTCGAGAAAAAACCTGACGCAATAATAAGCGATGTAACCATGCCTCAGATGGATGGTATAACACTATGCCGAAAACTGAAGAAGAACATTCAGTTAGCCCATATTCCTGTAATTCTGCTTACTGCACGTGCCGATGAAGAAGCTACGCTTCAGGGTTTGGGCATAGGTGCAGACGCATATATTACCAAGCCATTCAACATAAAGATATTACGCCAGAAAATATCTAACCTCATACAGCTTCGTCAGCAGCTCCGCAATGTCTATCAGGGAAAGCAACTACAAGAGGATAAATTGGAAACAATTGAAGCAGAAGACTATGAAGACAAGCTCATGGAGCGACTGATGAATGTTATCAACAACCACATAGGCGATGCAGACTTTTCCGTAGAAACTCTATGCGAGGAGGTAGGCATAAGCCGAGCCAGCCTACATCGAAAACTAAAGGAGAAAACCAACCAGTCAACAAGCATCTTCATAAGGAACGTACGACTGAAGCAGGCAGAGAAGCTCTTGCTCGAAACAAGCCTTCACGTAAGCGAGATAGCCACGAAGGTAGGCTTCAAGCACACATCATATTTCATCAATTCGTTTCGTGAACTCTATGGAATGTCACCTAATGAATGGAAAGAGCATGAGAGAAGTAAATAATTATTAGAGAGGGGGTTATCCTATTACGTAATTTTTCTGAGACATTATTGCAATAATAAGAGACGCGTTTTTTTGCATAATAGCATGTGAAGATGTTATCTTTGCAAAGACTAAAATGCGTAAAGTTATTAATGTAATATGAAAAAACGGAATTTCTTTCTTCTGGCTGCTATTATGATACTGTCAGATATTTTCATTCCTTTAGCGGCAAGGGGAGCATCAGGTTTTAAGAATCCTGTGCTTACAGGATTTCATGCAGATCCAAGTGTATGTAGGGTTGGTGATGATTTCTATCTCGTAAACAGTACCTTCCAGTATTTCCCTGGTGTGCCAGTATTCCACAGTAAGGATTTGGTGAATTGGGAGCAGGTGGGTAATTGCCTCACACGTCCGTCTCAGGTGGATTTGAAGGGCGCAGATGGTAATGCCGGAATCTATGCCCCTACTATCAGATATAATGATGGGCGATATTATATGGTGACAACGGTATTCCCTTCACGTCGCCATTTCTATGTATGGACAGATAATCCTTCAGGAGAGTGGTCTGAACCAATTGTAATCGATTTTGCTATAGGCAGTTGTGACCCTACACTCTTCTTTGATGAAGGCAAATGCTATTTCCTGTGGAAAGAGGGCGATATCAAGATATGTGAGATTGATGTGAACACAGGCAAGAAATTGGGCGACATACATCATCTGGGAGTTGGTCTTGGAGGGCGTTACCCGGAAGGACCGCATATCTATAAGAAAGACGGCTACTACTATCTGCTACTTGCAGAGGGCGGTACTGAGCATGGGCATCATGTCAATATACTGCGTAGTAAAAACCTGTTCGGTCCTTATGAGTCTAATCCTGCCAATCCTATTCTCTCACACTTCAACATGAAGATGCAGAACAGTCCTATTCAGGGACTCGGACATGCAGATCTTGTTCAGGCTCCCGACTCTTCATGGTGGATGATATGCTTAGGCTACAGAACAAGCGGATACTTACAGCACGTTATGGGGCGTGAGACTATGCTTGCACCGGTGGAATGGGAGAAAAACGAGTGGCCTGTAGTGAATGGTGACGGCACATTGCAGGTAGAGATGAAGTGTAAAACCTTGCCGTTAGTGCCTTTGGCACAAGACCCTGTAAAGGAAGAATTTAACTATGTGGAGCGACGTGCTCCAAAAGACAGCTATCATTCCTTAGGCTTGCCTATGGGCTGGATGAGTCTTTGTAATCCAGATTATACTAAATACTCACTCACGGCGCATAAGGGTTTTCTGCGTCTCTATCCCAGTACTATCGACCTAAGTGAAACGGCTTCACCAACCTTTGTTGCACGTAGGCAGACAGAACTGTCTTTTTCTGCAACGGCAAAGGCAGACCTCACACATCTTACAGAAGGAATGCAAGTGGGCATCACAGCCTATGCCACTTCGTTGAGCCACTATGACTTGGTGGCAGAGAAGAAAGACGGGAAGATTATCATAAGGCCAAATGTGCGTCTTGGGCAGACCAGTCATAGCGAAAACAATCAGATAAACTTGAATGGTAACTACGCCTATCTGCGTATAACCTCTGACAAAGACTACTATTATATGATGGTATCTACTGACGGTGCAAGCTACACTATGCTTGCCAAGATGGAATACCGATACCTAAGTACGGAGACAAATGGCGGTTTCACCGGAGTGATGCTCGGATTATTTGCGCAGAGCAATAATGAAAACGATAAAGGATATGTTGATATAGACTGGTTTGAATATGAAGTAAAAAAATAAAGGAAATATGAAGAATTATAACATTTGGAAAAGTGCGTTATATATTGCGCTGACTGTATTTGCGACATCCTCATTAATGGCACAACAGTTACCCAAGGTGGAGAAAAAGCATGGCACATGGCAGATGACTGTAGATGGGGAGCCATATCTTATGCTGGCAGGAGAACTGCATAACTCATCTACAGGCAGCAGTCATTATATGGCAGACATCTGGCAACGTATGGCAAAAAAGAACCTGAATACGGTTATAGCTGCAGTATCATGGGAATTAGTAGAACCAGAAGAGGGAAAATTCGACTTCTCGCTTGTTGGAGACATGATACGTGGTGCTCGTGAGTCTAATCTCCGATTAGTACTACTATGGTTTGGTTCATGGAAGAATGGCATGTCAAGTTATGTACCTGGTTGGGTGAAACACGACACAAAGCGTTTCCCATTAGCTCACTTCAAGGATGGTGAGCCAATAGCTGCATTATCGGCTTTGGGTAAGAATGCTATGGAGGCTGATACGCGGGCTTTTGGTGAACTGATGAAATACGTAAGGCATGAGGATAGCATAGCACATACGGTAATTGCTGTTCAGATAGAAAACGAAGTAGGTACGCTTGATGCTGCATCAAGTTGGGCAGGAGGTTCCAACCGTGCTATGCGTGACTATTCACCTTTGGCAAATAAACATTTTAGGGAGCAGGTTCCTGAAGAGCTTATCAACTATATGAAGACTCACAAAAAGCAGTTGCAACCAGCATTGCTTACGGCTTGGGAACAGCAGAGATGTCGTAGCAAAGGCTCATGGGAAGAGGTGTTCGGATGTAGCGACAAGGACAATCCTTTGGAGGTGAAGCACGACAACGTTGCTGAAGACGAACGGTGGAAATGGCAGTTTCCATATTTCACAGAGGAGTTGTTCAATACATGGAACTATGCCTCATATATGGAGTCGCTTGCTAAAATGGCAAAAACCATTTATCCGTTACCCCTTTTCGTCAATGCGTGGATAAAAGGTGATTTCAAGGAGCCTGGTAAATATCCATCAGGAGGTCCACATCCCCATTTAACTGATATATGGCGGGCGGCAGCTCCTGATATAGACCTATTGTGTCCTGACATATATTCTACAGAACTGTTCGACTGGGTTATGGAGCGTTATGATATGGCAGACAATCCTGTAATATTGCCAGAGACACGTTGCTCATCTGATGGTGCTGCGCGAGCATTTTATGCCTTTGGCCGTTATCAGACTCTCTGTTACTCGCCCTTCGGCATTGACGGAGGAGGAATCATGAACAGTGCCGACCCGCAAGATCATGCCTATGACAAAGCCTATAAATTGCTCAGACATCTTACACCGTATATCGTGAAGTATAGACGTGAACACCGCATCAATGGTTTGTTGCTTGATGGAGATAATCGTAAGGCAGATAGGGTTCAGATTGGAAACTATATAGTAGCCGTTACACCTTACAGTACAAGTCAGGCACAGGCACTTGTTGGTGTTGCAGGAGAGCAGGTAAAGATGACCGATAAGAATGTTGCAGGTGTATTGGTGATACAAGAAAGTGACAACCAGTTTCTAATAGCAGGTGGTATAGGCAATCTGATGGTCAGCATACTATCTGCTAATAATGGAGTACATATAGGTTATGAGTCGGTTGATGAGATAACATTCACCAGTGAAGGTCGCGAAATGCTGCACCGACTTAATGGAGATGAGACTACATTAGGTGGTCCCGTTATCCGCAACGGAGAAGTAAAGGCATTTAGAATAAAGATGTATGAGTATTAGGACAAAGTTTTTTATACTTCTGATAGCAGTAGTATTATCCTTGAGTGGAAAGGCACAGACAGAACGTTTCCGCATAGCCAGCAGAGGCATAACGGCAGGTATTATAGTGGATGAAAACGACTGGAAGGGAGTTATCCGTGCCGCGCATGATCTGGGAGACGATGTACGTAAGGTAACAGGATTCTCATCCCAGGTAATCCTAAAGTCATCTGACTCACCATGGATGAAGCAGCCGAAGAGCATTATTGTCGGTACAATAGGCAAAAGCCGAATCATCGACAGTATCATAAGGCAGAAGAAACTGGATGTGCGCAAAGTAAAAGGGCAATGGGAGTCGTATATCATCGATATTGTCGATGGAAACCTTATCATTGCGGGAAGTGATAAGCGCGGTACTATCTACGGTATTTACGATATCTCAGAGCGTATAGGTGTATCTCCATGGTATTGGATGGCCGATGCCCCCGTAGTGCATAGAGACATGCTTTACTATGATGGCGGATGCTTCATACAGCCATCACCAAAGGTGAAGTATCGCGGTATATTCATCAACGACGAATGGCCTTCGTTTGGCACTTGGTGCAACAATCATTTCGGAGGAGTTAATGCAAAGGCATACGAACATATCTTTGAACTGTTATTGCGCCTGAAAGCTAACTATTTCTGGCCTGCTATGTGGGCAACGGCTTTTAATGAAGACGACCCAGAATCGCCACGACTTGCCGATGAAATGGGCATTATTATGGGAACGTCACACCATGAACCTATGATGCGCTCACATCAGGAATATCTGCATCGTAAAAATGAAGTTGGACCATGGGATTATGCTACGAATAAGAATCGTATAGACCAGTTCTTCCGTGAAGGTATGGAGCGTAACAAAAACTATGACAATATCGTTACTATCGGAATGCGTGGCGATGGCGATGTGGCTATGGGTAAAGGTGATGATTCTGAGAATATGAAGATATTGGAAAAAGTTATTGAAGGGCAACGAAAGATCATCAAAGACTTATATGGACGTCCTGATGCTGTACCACAGCTTTGGGCTATCTTTACCGAGGTGCAGAGATATTATGATGCCGGATTCCGGGTCCCCGATGATGTTACCCTACTTCTCTGCGACAATAACTGGGGATATATCCGTCGTAAGGGGCGTGACTTCGAGCGTAAGCGCAAGGGAGGTCTCGGGCTTTACTATCACATTGATATGAATGGCGGTCCATGGAATGACCGATGGGTAAACACCACCACCGTGCCAAAACTGCGAGAGCAGCTAAATATAGCCTATCAATCGGGTATAGATAGAATCTGGATAATAAATGTGGGTGATCTGAAGCCAAAGGAAGTGCCTATCGATTTTATCATGAGATATGCTTGGAATCCTGATGCTATAAAGCCAGGTGATGAGGCTAAGTATCTTGAGGATTTTGTTGCAAGTATCTTTGGTAGGAAGTATTCTGCCGAAATTGCCGATATCATCGCAAAATACAGCAAGTATAACCTCCTAAGAAAACCCGAAGTGCAATATCCGGGCATTTTCAACAACGAGGAGATGCTACACATGAGCTGTAAGTGGCAGGCATTGGTAACACGTTGCGAAAATCTGAAAGCAGAACTGCCAGCCTCAATGCAGGATGCTTTCTATCAGCTTGTGTATTATCCTGTTGTGGGAAGTGCTGGGGTAGCACAGATTTATAACTACGCTACTCTCGGCGATTCTCTAGCCATAGAAGCCCTGATGAAGAAGGATCAGCAGCTCACCGACTATTACAACAAGCAGCTTGCTGGTGGCAAATGGGATGGTATGATGCTCGACAATCACATAGGCTATACCAAATGGTCTATTCCCGAGAAGAATGTGAATCCTCTCGCTCTCAATCTCAGGAAAATGAACTATCCTGTTTCCGATACATCCGACGAGTATTGCATTCCTGCCTATAAATACAGTAGTAAGACAGATACCCCACAGGCAAGTTGGATATTTCTCCCTGATCTAGGTCGTGATAAGGGATGTATGGGATCAAGCAATGTTATGGCTGAAAGCGTTGAAAGCGAGACAAATGCATCTCTTAGCTATGAGGTGGATATGAAGACCAGTCAAGTGGCAATAGGCATACTCCCTGTTCAGGACATATACCCGGAGCGAGGTCTTCGTATTGGCGTTAAGATTGACGATCAGCCAATGCAGGTAGTTGATGCCCGCCAATGGTTTCACGATGTGTTTGGCGAATACACACCAAAGAACCTTGCTGTCTCCAAGGTGTTGAAACCATTGCCAAAGGCTGACAAACTCCTATTGAGCGGATGGAATAAAGGCCGTAAGATGCCCCGTCGTGATGAGGTCTTTGATAATATCCGATGGCTATCGGTCAATTTCGACATAACCCCGGGTAAGCATACCCTAAAGCTAATAATGATTGATCCAGAAATCACGGTAGAGCAAATTGTAATCAATCCTGACAACAATCATTACAGCTATTTCGGCAATGGATATTTCAGATAGAAAATCTATCACATGGAAGGTTGGATGAGGTAGGGGGCTATCTGTTCTCATAAGCTCGTGCTGCGAGATATATCACGATAACGCCTATTGAGTAAGCAAGTAAATCCCACCATACGAAGCCTTGTCCGAGAAGCATGTGCCCTATAAAAGTTGAGCGGATTGCAACCAACCATTCCCATCTGATGAGTTGAGAGAACTCCACGAGGAAGGAGAGAATAAGCGTGACAATGGCAATAGTTTTCAGTTTGCTGTTGACGAAGATGAAGCGCAGGAAGCAGAACAATGCCATAGCCCAAAGTCCGTCGCCAGTTTCATCTGGCAGGAAAGCCACTTTTCTTGAGGAAAGACCAAGCACGATAAGCAAGGCAATAGCGATGATATAGAATATTCGTTTTGGCATGTGTTACCAAGCCTTCCCAAAAGTAGCCTAACCAAGCCTTCCCAAAGGGAAGGATGTTTTATACCTTTAGCCGCGCTGGTTCTTCGGTATTTTTTATTTTTTGCAAGGCTCAACAAGCTTCGCAAGTGTTAATAATGAAGTGAAAAAATTAGTTCATAGTTCCAATGCCCTGAAGGGGCAATCGCTTTCAGCCCAGGACATCGCCCAGTGGATCTGTGATTTATGATATTATCCCATTACCACGTCGAGCACCATCATAAGGACGAAGCCAACGGCAAAACCGATGGTGCTGAGATTGCTATGCTGACCGTTAGAGGCCTCAGGGATGAGTTCTTCTACAACCACATAGAACATTGCTCCGGCGGCAAAGGCAAGCATATAGGGTAGGATAGGGGTAAGTGCTGAGGCAAGCAATAATACTGCCAGAGCACCGACAGGCTCTACAGCACCGCTCAGCGAGCCTATTACGAACGATTTCCATTTGGAATTGCCCGCAGCTCGCATAGGCATAGAGATGATTGCGCCCTCTGGCACGTTCTGAATGGCAATACCCAACGCTACGGCCACGGCACTGGTTAGTGAGATATACGAAAAATCACTATTGGCTCCTGCGAAGACAACACCCACAGCCATACCTTCCGGCAGGTTGTGAATGGTTACTGCCAAGGCTAGCATCGCAGTCTTGGAGAGATGCGACCTCATACCTTCTGGTTTGTCAGTACCGATATGTAGGTGTGGTGTAATCTCGTCAATCATCAACAGAAATCCTATACCTGCAAGAAATCCTACGGCTGCAGGCATAACAGCCCACCGTCCGTTTCCCTCTGCCATTTCCATCGACGGAATAAGCAGCGACCACACAGATGCAGCGACCATCACACCCGATGCAAATCCCAATAAGGTCTTCTGTAATCTTACTGACATCTCATCGCGCATGAAGAACACGAAGGCAGAGCCGAGCATCGTACCTAAAAGCGGAATCAGCAATCCTATGATTAACGTTGTCATATCCTACTCCTTTTCATTTTGTGATTATCGGCTATTCTTCCAAAACCATGTGTAATGTGGTAATATAGCAGATTTATGGCTACAAATGTAGTTATAATTTCTGAGACTAACAATATCCCACACGGATAATTAAGATTTGTTAGGCTATAAAAAAGGAAAAACAGATGTTGGAGAGAATAGCGGATAAATATTTGCATTATTTCTTCCTTGCCCTGAAATAAAGCATGGCACCCTCAACGTGGAAGTCGAGGATCTCACAATAAGGCTCCAATCTGCGTTTCACGTCATTGGCTTTGTCGAAAGGCGGTGTGAACCATCCCATGCGTGTCATAACGGTACGTGCAAGCCAGTCGGCAACTTTCTGTTCGCCGGCAATATAGAAACACGCTAATAATTCTCCACCCGATTTTAAGGTGCGTAGAATCTCGGAGTAAGCCTTATCTTTGTCGGGGAAAACGTGTAGGCCATTCATACATAGCACCTTGTCAAAAGTTTCGTCATCGAATGGCAACGCGCCTACATCACCCTGCATTGTCTTGATATTGCAGATTCCAGCCTCACGGAATCTGTATTCTGCCTGTTCAAGCATATCCTGACTATAGTCCATGCAAACAATGTCTGCCTGTTTCATGCCTGTGTATTTCTTTGCAGTAAACACAGCGGTTCCAACAGGGATATCAAGCAACTTACCAGAAAAGTCATCGGGAATCCACCCCAGTACTTGGTGGGCTATCTCATTATCATCAACACCGCCCCACAACAGTTTGAAATAGAGCTTACTCCACCACTTCCCTTGCGTGATGGCATCGTCATAGAAGCTCTTGCTAAACTTATACGATTTCTTGATTTTATCAGACATAATAATATGAATGTAAGTGAATTATTTTCGAGTGCAAAAGTACTGCGAAAAAATCACAACTTGGTTGCATTGTGTGATTTCAGTATTCACTTTTTTCACTTATTATGACTTTACTCCTATAATAGTGGCATACGACGGTTTCATGCGATGAATCTCTGTATTTACGAAGCCGGCATCTTTGAGGAACTGCTTCAGTTGTTCTGGCGGATAGGCTGTCATTCCTTCCACAAAATCAAGCCATTTGGAATTGGTAACAACGACCTCCACCATTATGGCGAAACGACCGCCTGGCTTCAGAACCTTATACACCTCTTTCATGCACTCTGGGAGGTTTGGCCAGAAATATACCGTTTCAACAGCTGTTACGAGGTCGAATTTCCAGTCATCGTAAGGCAGTTCGGTTACAGAGCCTTGCTGAATGAAAACCTGTTTGCCCAATACGTCGGCATTAAGTTTACGGGCTTTTTCCACGCTTTCCTCAGAGATGTCAATGCCATATACCATACCGCCTTTGCTCCTTTTGAGCATTCGTTTTAGTGATGCTCCACCACCAAAGCCGATGTCGAGCATAGTCCATCCGTCCTGAATCTTTACAAGGTCCAGTCCCCAGTTGTTAAGCGGTCCGTGACTTGCGTTCATGAACTTCAGCATGATACGCCCCATGCGTCCCTTTGGATGGGCGCAATTAGTGAAAAGCTTCTTCAGAAATCCCATATTTCTTTAAATTAAAAATTTCAAGTTTTTTCGCAAAGCTCAACAAGCTAAAGCAAGTTCTTCGCAATGCTCATCAGCAAGACAGTCGGATGTTCAGAACGTCGAAGAGGTCGGCAGCCGAAAGGGACTTGCGCAGCTTGATGAGCATTGCGACTTGCTTCTGCCTGTTGAGCCTTAGCGAAAAATAAAGCCAATTGCCTGGAAGGCAATATCATGAGTAACCGAGGTGCATACTCAACGAAGGAGAGGATGCCCTCGGATATAAGATAGGATTATATTCATCAGCCTGGAAGGCTGTACCTGATTGGCTGTGTACTGCCCTCCAGGCAGTAATTGGGGATTGGTACTATATCCCCGCACATTCTCGTTTCCTCGTATGTACGGGGTTACGAATGGTACTGTCTTCCAGACAGTTTTGTACATCCGACTGTCTTGCTGATGAGCATTGCGAATAAACTTCAGTTATAAATTTCTACTTTATGATTTTTACCGAGTGCCATGAAAGCACACAGCCGATGACTACCATCATAGGCATAATGACATACTGTCCCACATTTTCAGAAGGCAGCTCCATAAAGGCATGAGCAATGTTGAAAAGTCCGATGAGGATAGCCAACACGGCATTTGCCGTACGTAAAATCTTCGCGCGGCAGTCTGTCAGCAAACAAAATATTCCGCAGACAGGGATGAAGAATGACAATGTCATCATAAATACAATCATGCCATAGTCAACATTACCGTTGGTGGCAACAACTGCCATGTCCTTGCCCCAGAACATAGGGAGAATATCGGTCAATGTGTGGCATGCGAATCCACAGATAGTCATCAGCCACAATGCTATAATCTTTTGATTTCTTTCCATAGTTTTTCTTCTTTTTAAAAAGCCCGCCATAGATGATGACGGGCTTGCTTGAACTTTTACTGGTTGTGTAATAAAAAGGGGGAATTATAATGCGGGAGTTATAGAAGCAATCCATGCATCAATGCGTCCTGATGTCTTGTCGTCCTCATTGTCGTTGTCGAGGGCGAGACCTACAAACTTACCGTCAATAACGGCCTCGGAATCATCGAATGTATATTCAGAAGCATCAACAGCACCTACGATATTAGCACCACCGTCCTTGACTGCATTGTAGATCTCTGCCATGCCTCCGCAGAATGTATCGGAATAGCTTGATGAATCGCCACAGCCGAAGAGAGCTACGGTCTTGCCATTAAGGTTGCTTCCCTTGAGAACCTTGATACCGTCATACCAATCATCCTGTACCTCACCGGCTCCCCAAGTGCTTGTGCCGAGGATAAGGTTCTCATTCTCTGCCACTACATCAGCAGAAAGATCAGATACGCTGATAGCCTCTGTACCGAGCTTTGATGCAATCTCATTAGCAATACCTTCGCAAGTTCCAGTTGAACTGCCATAAACCACGATAGTCTTTTTCATTTCTTTCTATGTAATATTATTAATAAGTAAAATAACGTGTCAAAATCAAGCATATTCCTTTTGCTCTCGCTGTTTCCTCTCGCAGAATCGCTCGCATTGGCAGCAGATGTCATATCCGAGAAGGGCACCGATGATGAAGTCATGTTCAGGGGAAAGACGTACAAGAGGCTTATCCACTATTATACGGATAGCGTCAAGGCATTGTTTCTTTCCGAAGAAGATATTGATGTTTGAGTTACCCACCCTCTGAATGATATATTCTATACCCTGACTCTTAAGGCGATTAACAGCAAAGTCCTCATAACGGGCATTGCAGGTGAAGAGAATCATCTGTCTCACACCTTTCTTATATTCATAAATGTGATTCATCAGCACCTTCATATCGAGAGCCTGCTGAACTGTTTTGAGTTGTTCTACTGACATAAGAAATATAATTTAACGGCCCCTCACCTGCCCTGTGGGCATCCTCTCCCCAAGGGGCGAGGGGAAAGTTACCTTTTATCGCTGTTGATATCCCTTTTGAAGATTCTTTACATACTTCTTCCTCGCCCCTTGGGGAGAGGATGCCCATAGGGCAGGTGAGGGGCTTATTTTCGAGTGCAACGTGCGTAGCATCCTCGCACGATGAAAATAGTGCTTGTCAGCCCAAAGGCTGGCGCACGTCTCTGATTTTCGAGTGCAAAGTTACACCGAAAACACGAAATGTGCAATACTCAAAAATTATGTTTTTGTGAGTGAGGATGTTAGGAAAACACAAATAAAGAGATTAATCAAAAATAGGTATTGCATGGTGAGAAGTATAACTTTACATACCTATTATTGATGTCTGCCTATAAAAAACATAAACACAGAATACACGAAAACTTTCGATTATTCCGTGCATTCTGTGTTCAAAATAAGAATATATGGATATTCAGAAGTGTTTTTGAAAACTATTCTGCTTTTTTCCTTTTCTTTGGATAAGGAATAACAGGAAGCAGGGCCTTGAGTACCTTGATAGCCTCGTCGCGGTGCTCAATGTCAAGGATGTAGTGCTCTTTTGCGCCATCGTATGGAAAACCGGTGCCGGCATCGGCCATCATATCTGCTATTACGGGAAGCATCTTGACATAGCAGGTGTTGTCACATGCGAGAATAATTGGTTTCTCGTCGATGTATATCATCCAGTCGCCGAACATCTTCTTTGCCCGGATTACGCCAACGCCTTCAACCTGAGAGCATACGAAGTCGATAAAATCTGTTGTACAAGCCATATATCCATTAGACGCTCAATGCGCATTGTTTATTGCAAATATAGTCATAAAAGTTTGTTATCTTTGCTAATTTTGCATCTTTGCACCCAAAAATGAGATCAACATCTTTATACAAACTTTAATTCTTCACTCTTCACTTGGTTAATCTATGCTCGCAGCAATGCTCTCAAGTACGTAGTCGAGAATCTCTGGAGTATGCGTCTCTGAAATGAAGTTACCCTCAAACTGCGAAGGACTTACATAGATGCCACGGCTAAGCATATTACGGAAATAACATGCAAAGCGTTCCTGATCGCTGCGCTTGGTGTCTTGGAAATTGCGTACAGGCTTGTCGTTGAAGAACATAGTGAACATTGAGCCGCAACGATTTAGCTGTATTCCCTTGCCCTCAATTATCTTCTCAAGTTTAGCAATGAACGCATCACTCTTTGCCTCAAGTTCTTCGTAGAATCCTGGACGGGATAGCTGGGTAAGTGTCTCTATACCTGCTGCCATAGCCACAGGGTTTCCGCTGAGAGTACCAGCCTGATATACAGGACCTTCAGGAGCAAGTACCTTCATGATATCCGCACGACCTCCGAATGCAGCGGCTGGGAAACCACCACCTACAATCTTGCCCACGGTGGTCATATCAGGAGTAATGCCGAAACGCTGCTGAGCACCACCACGAGACAAGCGGAAGCCGGTTATTACCTCGTCGAAGATAAGAATAGCACCACATTTCTCCGTAACCTCACGAGCTGTTTTCAAGAACTCCTCAGTAGGCACTACAACACCCATATTGCAAGCTACAGGCTCAAGGATAAGAGCAGCCACCTTGTCACCATTCTCTGCAAAGTAACTGCGCAGAGCCTCTACATCGTTATAAGGTAATACGGCGGTATGCTTAACGAAATCCTTTGGCACACCTGTTGATGAGGCATTGGATATATTGGCAACACCAGAACCTGCAGATACAAGGAGGTGATCAGCATGTCCGTGATAGTTGCCCTCAAACTTAACAAGAATATCACGACCTGTATAGCCACGAGCCACACGGATAGCCGACATAGTAGCCTCCGTACCACTATTAACAAAGCGCAGCCGCTCCATTGACGGAATTGCCTCACGCACCTTTTCTGCCAAAGTTGTCTCGGCAAGGGTAGGAATGCCGTAGCTACTACCACGATTCACAGCGTCAACGGCAGCTTGACTAACCTTTGCGTTGTTATGGCCAAGAATAAACACGCCCCACGACATACAGAAGTCAATGATGCGGTTATCATCAATATCCGTAAAGTATGCACCCTTTGCCTCGCGCACAAAGAGAGGTGTTGTGCCTACGCTCTTCAAAGCCCTTACAGGACTGTTCACTCCTCCTGGAATGACCTTCTGTGCCTGCTCGAAAGCAGCAGCAGACTTGATACGTTCATTTATGCCCATTTCTGCATGTATTCCTTAGCGTAATATGAAATAATATACTGAGCGCCAGCACGCTTTATAGCGATAAGGCTCTCGAACACCACACGCTGCTCATCCAGATAGCCGAGCTTTGCAGCAGCCTTCAGCATAGAGTATTCACCACTTACCTGATATGCCACCATAGGCACCTGTGGGAATCGCTCAACGCCACGCGCTATCATATCGAGATATGGCATAGCAGGCTTTACCATTGTCCAGTCTGCTCCCTCCTCAATATCAGCGGCTATCTCTTCAAGTCCTTGATCGTGTGTGCGATAGTCCATCTGGTATGTCTTGCGATCACCGAATGATGGAGCAGAATCGGCTGCATCACGGAAAGGTCCATAGAAAGCAGAAGCATACTTGGCAGAATATGCCAGAATCTTACACTTGTCGCGCAAGCCTGCCTCAACCAGACGATTATGCAGAGCCTCAATCTGACCGTCCATCATTGCAGAAGGTGCCACGAAATCAGCACCTGCCTTTGCATGAACGTATGCCATTTCTGCAAGCAGAGGCAATGTTGAGTCGTTCTCTACATCGTGGTTGTGGAGAAGTCCGCAATGACCGTGACTTGTATATTCGCAAAGGCAAACGTCTGTTATTACGCATACCTCTGGCTGAGCAGCCTTGATAGCCTTTACAGCACGACATACAAGTGCATCCTCTGCGTATGCAAGTGAACCGCGCTCGTCTTTCAGATTATCGTCGATAACACCGAAAAGCAGCACCTTGTCAATACCAAGGGCATAAATCTCCTTTACATCTTCTACCAGTGTGTCGATAGAGAAGCGGTAAATGCCTGGCATTGTGCTTATCTCATCACGAACGCCCTTGCCTTCTACAACAAAGTAAGGGTATATAAAATCTTTTACATCAACTGATACGTCAGCATACTTATCGCGTACTTCCTGCGATGTACGGTATGTTCTGAATCTTTTCATAATTATCTTTGTTTTAATATTGTTTGTAAATGTTGTTCGGTAATAGGACCTCGCGTAACCAGTTCCTTCTTCTCAGGCAATACCCCATAAAGACGGATAAAATTGTCGATGGTTGAAGGTGAGGTGAACACTATACGGTCTATTTCATCCAGATTCACCTTCTTTGGATGCTCTGGCATACGGTTATTGTATGCCGTGATGCAATCAACCTCAAAGCCCAGTTGCCTGAGTCCTTCGGGAATTATTGGCAATGCAAGGTTGGAGCGTGGTATGAGTACACGTCCACGGGACTGGCTACTGAACCACGAGACGACACCATACGAGTTGTCTTCTTCCACCTCATAAACCTCCTCAACACCTATCTGATGCAAAGCTTTAGTTGTGGTGCGCCCTATGGAAATTATCCGCGTATGCCTTACTGACAATGCCCCTACATATTTCGCAGCATATCGCGAAGTAAACAGCACATAGTCATAGCTGTCAATATCGGCAATGGTACGACGAAGTTGCGTATCATCATCCACAGGCACTATTTCAATCAGCGGTGTGTGGATGTAGTTGGCATCAGGCGAAGTCAAGCCCGTGTAGAGTGTTGGCATAGTTTAAATAATGCTGTCCTTTGCAAATACCGCTTTCAAGTCATCGCGCCCCTTTAGTGCGGTTATCGCCAGTCGCCCTTGCATTGGGTGTGTTTCGAAGTTGAGAACTTCGGTTATCTCATCTTCCATATCCAGACGCTTCAGAGCGCACGTAGCAACAATCACGGCATCTATCTTGCCGTCACGAACCTGCTCAACGCGCTCTTCTATGCAGCCGCGTATGCCCACTACCTTTAAGTCAGGTCGAATGTTCTCCAGTTCCTTCTTGCGTAGTGGTGAACTGGTGCCTATGGTACTGCCTTCTGGAAGGTCTGCAAGGGATATATGGTCACGGCTAACCAAAGAGTCGGTCTTGTCGAAGGCTTCGTAGAGTGCTATTACCTCCAAGTCAGGATGCAGTTTCTCCGGTAAGTCCTTAGCCGAGTGTATGGCTATGTCGGCCTTGCCAGAAAGTAAAGCCATGTCAAGTTCGCGAGTGAACATATCGTCAGGTGCCTCACCATTCAATAGAGAGATTTTCATGTGTTTATCTCCATACGAGCGGCGTGTAACCAACTGATATGAAAGGTCAGGGAAACGCTTTAGAACCTCGTTTACCTGAATCTGCGACAATCGACTGCTACGAGCCGTTATGCGGATAGCTTTCTTGTATTGCTTGCGACGCTCCAGAGTCTCGTGCAGTTCCGTTATAGCCTCTTCAATCATCTGCTCAGCCTTTTTCACCTCATCCTCACGAACAGATATATTGGCCTTCACCTTCTGCTCTACATCATGCAGATTATATAGCGTAACACCCTGCATCTTAGCTACTTCCGGGTCAATGTCACGTGGGAAGGCAAGGTCAATGGCAAGAAGTGGTCGCCCTGATGTTAGGTCAGATGGATGTATGATGGCATCAGGAGCAGAAGTAGCACTAATAAGAATATCAATATTCTTCAGGAACTTCTGCTTATCTTCAAGTCGGAAGATGTCAATGCCGTAAGGCTCAGCCATACGTCTTGCCTTTTCCTCTGTGCGGTTGGCGAGAAATACGAGTTTCGCTTTCTTATTGAGCAGGAACTTGATAATCTCTTCCGTCAGCTTGTTCACGCCAATAATTGTAATGCGCGAATTGTGCAGGTCTATTTTCTCTTGCTCTATAATCTCAATAGCGGCAAGCGAGTGGCTCACCGCTCCATGACTTATCTGTGTCTCGCTACGCACACGCTTTCCTATCTGCAATGCACTTTCAAATAGCTTGTGCATACCAGCCGACAGTTTCTTGGTGCGCTTTGCTGTTATATAAGCCTCTTTAATCTGTCCTTGTACTGCCTGTTCGCCTATGATGGCTGATTCTAAGCCACAAGCCACCCTAAACAGATGTCGTGCCACCTCGTCGGGAACATCACCATTACCATAGTATAGTTCCACGCGGTTGCACGTTTGCAGGAGTACGGCCGAATCATCGTCCTTATGCTCCAGATTCTTAAAGTATTCCTCGCGCTCAGCCAGCGATGTATCCTGATGATTTATTGACTTATATTGTATCATTTCCAATTAGTATTTTTAATCCAATCAATTAAGAACTGCACATTCTCCAATGGGGTGTCGGCAAGCACGCCGTGTCCTAAATTCACAATCCATCGAGGGTTCTTTCTGAAGAATGGTTTGTAGGATTCAAGAATGCGCGCTATCTCCTTCTGAGGGGCAAACAGCAGATGTGGGTCTATGTTGCCTTGCAGTCCTACCTCTGGATGCACCATTTCCCGTGCTTCCGTGAGTGACGTCTGCCAGTCAATGCTTACAAAGTCACAGACATCAGGAGTGATGTGTCTCAAACCGCTACCCAGTCCCTTTGGAAAGAAAATCAGAGGAATGCCTTTTGAGCGCACAGCCTTCGTTATGCGACATACGGCTGGCAAGAACATTTCTACATACATTTCCGTAGGCAACAATCCTGCGTGACTCTCGAATAACTGAAACGCATCTATACCGTGCTCTATCTGCTTTGTGGCATAGTCGATAGACAGGTCTGTGACTTCATCTATCAGGTGCTTTGCCTCATCTCTACGCTCAAAGAAGAATTTCTTTGCCTCCGGGAATGCCTGTTTCGTACTTATGCCCTGAAGCATATAGCAGAGAGTAGTGAGAGGTGCACCACAGAATCCAATTAGCGGTACCTTGCTTTGCTCCACCACCTTGTCAATGGCGTTATATACGAAGTTGAGGCGTTCTGGTTGTATGTTCAGATGTTTCAGCGGTTGCTGATAAGATGCTAACGGATGAGTGAACTTAGGTCCACGCTCAGTCCATTCCATCTCCATTCCCATTGCCATCGGTATGGTGAGAATATCGCTGAAAAGGATAGCAGCATCCACGCCTAAGTCCGTTACAGGCATCAGTGTTACCTTTGCTGCCAGATCTGGAGTAGAGATAAGTTCAGAGAAGGAATACTGTTGCCTTAACTCTTGATAGCGTGGCAGTACGCGCCCTGCCTGACGCATAAGCCATACAGGTGGACGTTGGCACTCCTTGCCGAGAAGTGTATTAAGAAATATATTATCCATTCATTGAGTGAGTAAAAAATGCGTGTCAACCTAAAGGTTGGCGCACGTTCTTTGATTTTCGAGTGACAACGTGCAATGCACCTCGCATGTTTGAGCGTCTTTTGATAAAAGAGCGGCGTAAGCCTAGATTCATAAAGGGTGGCGCACGGTCTTTGATTTTCCGAGTGACAACGTGCAATGCACCTCGCACAAAGGAAAAAGTGCGTGTCACCCTAAAGGTTGGCGCACGGTCTTTGATTTTCCGAGTGCAAAATTACAATATTTTCCCCGTTTCTGCAATCCTTATTTATTAGGATAAAATTTGATACATGTATATAAAAAGGCTCATTTATAGTCAGAAATGTTCAAACTACTTGTCTCCCCAACACTCTATTTTTATATAAAACTTGCTCGTATCGAAAAAAAATATTATTTTTGCACCATGATTTGACTTAATATTATTCTATGAGATCAACATCTTTATTCAAGCAATGTATATGGCTGATAAACATCATACACAGGTATGGTGAGATTACCTTTGCCCAGATTAACGAGGAATGGATGAAGACAGAGATGAGTGGAAATCAGAAAATGCATCGCTCTGCCTTCAACCGCCATAGGGATGCCATTCTGGATATGTTCGGCATTATGATTGAATGCAAAGGCCGAAAATACTACATATACAATGAGCGCGTATTGAATGAAGACTCAATACAGAACTGGCTCTACTCTACACTTACGGTGAATAATATCATCTCAGAGAGCATGTCGTTGCAGAATCGTATCTTCCTTGAGTCTATTCCGCAGGTAAGGCATCTGGAACTGCTTGTTGAGGCTATGAAGGTGAGCAGAAAGGTGGTTATCGACTATCAGAAGTATGGTTCCAAGGAGGTGTCAGAACGTGTTATTGAGCCTTATTTCCTAAAACTGCATAAACGCAGATGGTATGTTATGGCGAATACGGAGAATGGTTACAGACTGTTCTCCCTTGATCGTGTGATGTCTGCAAAAGTGACAGGAGAGAGGTTCAGGATGCCAAAGAATTTTGATTCTAAAAGATATTTTGAGGATTGCTTTGGCGTGATGCGTGATGAGCGTCATCCTGCTGAGCGCATAGTTCTTCGTGCTCTTGGCAATGAGTGCCATTACATGGATGACCTGCCTGTGCATCAGTCGCAGAAGGTGATAGGCGAGGGAGAAGGTTATGTGGATTATGAGATCTTCATGCGCCCAACAAGCGATTTCATCGGATATGTCATGTCGCGTGGTTCGTGGCTAAAAGTGATTAGTCCCCAGTCTTTGGTCGATGAAATCGCGGAAAATCTTAGAAAAACATTAGAGATGTACAAATAATTATCTAAACGTGAGTTCGATGACTTGCTATATGGCAAACAGCAAGCTGTTTTTAACTGACAATAATAAGTTGCTTTCGCCATTTAGAAAAACCAATTAAAACCAAATAAAACAAAAGAAAACATTTTGTTTTATTGTTTTTATATGTTTTTATTTGTTTTGTCCTGTTTTTCTAAATGGCGAAAGCAATATTTGGTAGCTGGTGCAGTTATATTTTCGCAATTTGTTTCAGATAAATCAGATAAATCTGTTTCCTTTTTTTCATCGAATTCACGTTAATTATTGTCAGTTAAAAAGCAGCTTGCTGCTAAATATTGCAATGTTTATGTTTTTTGAACACAGAACTCACGGAAAAAACAAAAAATTTCGTTCTTTTCGTTTTATTGGTGTCTGGTAAACTAATGTAACTTACCCTTTATCAGGGATTTGAATCTTGGTAAGCCTATAAATAAGACAAAAACAAAGAAAACCCCTTAATGTCTTAGAGTCTCGTTCCTCGCCTCTTGCTGCTATGCGTATTTATTTTTTCTGGTAAGCCTTTGGGCTTCCCGATAAAATAAATCCACATATCAGGCCTTCGGCAAGACATTAAGGTAAAAAACATGAAAAAGCATATAATTGCCAGCGTTAAGGTTGTGATTGGCTTTTTTCTGTTTTATACCTTTATGTTCCACCCCTCGCAGAGGGTAATGAATTGATTGGATGAAAGACAGGAAGCCTTAAAGGCTTCATAATCTTTCAGACAAGCAATGCCTTATGAAGGCTGCAAGCCTTTTAGAACATAAAGGGGTTTTTCTGGTTTTTGTCTTACCAGATGCCAATATTTTCGTTTATTCCGTGTTCAATATTAATCTTTGCGTCTCCGCGGCTTTGCGTTCTAAAAACAAAATTTTCTACTCATTGTCACAATTTTCTTGAAAACTTAAGCTCCGCAAGGGGCATTTCCTGTGAATTTATGTTAAAATTTCCGTTTTTTTCAAGAAAGACTGAAGATTTTTAGAAACTGTCCCACAAAACAGGACAGTTTCCGCTTACCTTTGCCCTCAAATATTAAATCTTAATTAATTTCGGAGGACAAAAGTATGAGAAATTACATTATTAGTACATTAGCAGTAGTTGTAGTAGTTGTTGTGTCATTCTTCTTGAATGGAGCAAAGCATGTGTCAAACATCCACTATCTCACCAATGATGAGAAATGTGCAATCTATGAGCAAGTGATGGACGGAATCGTGCTTTCGGAGTAGGTTCGCTATAGGTCCGTTATAGGTCCGTTCCAGGTCCGTTGTAAGTCCGTTCCAAATCCCATTCAAATCCCATTCACAAATGGGCGATAGAGTGGGGGTGTAATGGAGGAGCATCAAAGGCTTAATAATATTGCTGTCCGGTAAAAACAAAAACCAGAAAAAAGCATTTATGTTCTAAAAGGCTTTCAGCCTTCATAATGTATTGCTTGTCTGAAAGCCTTTGTAAGCCTTTGGGGCTTCCAGTCTTTCATCCAACCAATCCA
>OMXX01000078.1 GCA_900315105.1 uncultured Prevotellaceae bacterium
GAATTTACATATTATAGTAAGTTACAGGATTTTGACCACAGTTGATGATATTCTTGACACTCTTGTGCAGGTATGGCGAATCATTTACTTCTATTCCATCAAACTCCCATCGACCTTCGTATTCCTGGGATTTGTACCATCGTGTCGGCTTAAAAACGGCTCTTACAATCCCTCTGTAAAGAGATAAAACGTATGTTGCGGATTTAGCCCGTTCTCCGTTCATTTTCCAATATTTTCTTGTTGCTTCATAGATGTTATCACGTTCGCCATTATTATAAGTTTTGTTGATATTGATGCAGACAAAACGGTCATTAGGTGAAGGTTCTATTTCGGCACAATCATAAATGATGTTTATTTCATCAACCGTTTTAATGCCTTTATCCCATTGATGATGTCCAGACTGGATATTTGTAAGTATTGATTCTCTATTAAAATCCGAATAAGTCAACATGTCAATCAGAACAGACTCAACCAAAAGTGCCTCGCTCTCACTAAGTCCATGTCTGATAATATAATATGAAACCTTTAGTCCCTTCCTTCTGATTTCTCTAATAATATCAAGTTTCAGGCTTGATAAGGTTTCGTTCAAAGCATCATTGGCATGATTGAATATTCTATTGTCATGTCCTTTGCCAATATAAAAAATTTTATTGCTTCTCGGATCTACCAGACAATATACATAATACTGCAATGCTTCTATGACAGAGGTCTTGAATTCTTCTTTCATAAATTCCGATTTATCGTTCTTTTGTTAATTTGTAAACAGCCCATGTAGGTAGAATAACCAATAGCAACAGGCTTATTTCTACCAATGCGTATGAACCGAAATAGTCAACCAATGTCTGGAATTTCAGGACTCCACCAACCAGAATGACTAAAACGGTAAACCAGCAAAGAAAGAATATTGCTGAATATTTGATTTTGCGTTTCTTCAATTTCATTCTATGATTTTGCTAAATTGGAATTTAATTGTCAATTTTCTTTATTAACGACAAATCACCACTTGACAAGACTTCAAAATTTGCCTCAATTTTCTCTATGTCCCAATCCCACCATTTCAGTTGCAGCAGATAGGCGATAAATTCGTCGTCAAAACGCATTCTGGTAACTCGACAGGGATTCCCTACCGCAACAGCGTAAGGTGGAATATCTGAGGCTACCACAGAGTTTGTTCCGATAATGGCTCCATCGCCAATATGAACGCCTGGCATAATGGTTACATTCTGACCAATCCACATACATCATTGCCCACAACGGTATCGCCCTTCAGAGGCAATTCATCTTTCACAGGAGCAATGGCACTTCCCCAATCACCACCAATGACATAAAACGGATAAGTAGTCACGCCGTCCATCCTATGATTGGCTCCATTCATGACAAATTCCACACCCTTGGCAATAGCGCAGAACTTACCAATAACCAGTTGGTCACCTATGAAGTCGTAGAAATGAGTGACATGCTTCTCGAACTGGTCAGCACCATCCACATCATCGTAATAGGTGTAATCGCCGATGATGATACGCGGGTTCTTCACCACGTTCTTGATGAAGCAGAGGCTTGGAATCTTCGGATTCGGAAAAGCCTCTTTGGGATTTGGTCTGTTTTTTATCTCCATAAATTCCAATTTATGCTTTTAATGTCATTTTCACGTTTTTCGCAAAAAGTGGAATTTAATCCTCATCTACATACAATTCATCAACAGAATATAAAACAGCATTGCCCGCAAGAAATATCTTTTTGCCTTCTTTCCTGCAATAAAGTATTCCACCACGTTTTGATGCCTGGAAGGCCACCAATTCATCTTTTCCTAACGTGTCTGCCCAATAGGGGATGATGTGGCAATGGCCAGAACCGCAAACAGGATCTTCTGGAATGTTAAGTTTCGGACCGAAACTACGTGAAACGCAATCTTCCTTCTCTCCTTTGGCCGTAACATGAACCAGCAGACCATCTATCTGTTTGATTTTCTCCAAATCAGGATTCAGACTCAAAACAGCCTGCTCATCATCCAGTACACATAGCAAGTCACGAGCAATGTAAGCCTCTTTGATAAAAGCTCCCAAAGCTTCCTCCATAGCAGTCGTTACAGTTGTCGGTCTCAATTCATAGGCAGGAAACTCCATCTCATACAAGTTACCCTTGCGTGTCACGATTAATTCGCCACTTAAAGTGTTAAATACAACCTGGTCAGCTTCCTTTTCATAAAAATTGAGCAAGACAAAAGCTGTTCCCAAAGTGGCATGTCCACAAAGATCAATCTCACCTCCAGGTGTGAACCAACGCAAATGCCACTTTTCACCCTCTTTAACGGTAAATGCTGTCTCGGAGAAATTGTTCTCACGAGTGATGTTCATCATCATTTCCTCGCTTGGCCACTTCTCCATAACACAAACGGCAGCCTGGTTGCCGTGAAACACAGAGTCTGTGAAAGCATCTATAACATATTGTCTCATATGATTTGACTTTCCTTTATTAATTACGATTTATCTGTTTATTATGCTATCCTCTATTGCTTGCAACCATATACAAACAGTATTTACTAAGCAGATTGAACAACCATAGATTCACTTTATGAAAAAAGTATATCGATTGCAAATTCTGCGACAAAGATACTAAAAAATGTCTAATCACCAAATAAAAACGCATAAAAAACGCATATTATGCAACGTTTTCACTCAAAAATATGCAAATAAGCCGTATAATAGGCAAAAGATAAAGCAAAGGGATCTGCCAAATAGACAGATCCCTTTGCAAATTATATCTGAGTGTTTTAATCCTCAATGGTAGCCTACGGGGCTGTTCGACCATCGTTGGTTATAGTTCCTGCATCTACTTGATTTTGAGTACGACGATGGACTTTGCCGGTATATTCACCGTGAGCACACCTTTATTCAGCTTGGCATCCTTAAACTGGGCAGGAGCCACAACGTTAGGATGCTGGAAGTCGTTGAAGTCAGCCACGTTCTTCGAGGTGAGGATGCGACCGCTAACATTCTTTGCTGCATATCCTTCCAAAGCGAAGTCGATGGTCTGAGCCTTATCCAGCGAAACGTTGGTAACGGCCAGCACGATGCTGCCGTCGGTGGTCTTCGCAGCCGAAGCTGAGAGCATAGGGCAAGGACGATAGCCTGCATCCTTCGCACCTTCTTTCTCCTTGAAGTAAGCCTTGCTCACCGCTATGGTCTCGCTCTCGAGGTCGATTGGGAGATAGGTGGCTTCCTGGAATGGGGTGTACATCTCAAACACGTGGTAGGTCGGGGTGAGCACCATGTGGCCAGTACCTTCTTGGTCGGTAAGAATCATTGACTGCAGCACGTTCACAATCTGCGCGATATTCGCCATCTTCACACGGTCGGTATATTTATGGAATACGTTCAGCGAGAGCGCTGCTACGAAAGCGTCACGCAGGGCATTCTGCTGGTAGAGGTGGCCGCTGATAGTGCCTGGCTCCTCGTCCCACCATGTGCCCCATTCGTCAACGAGCAGTCCAACTTTACCTTCGGGGTCTTTCTCGTCCATGATGGCCTTGTGCTTCTTGATGACTTCCTCAATCTCCAAACACTTACCCAGAGCCCAGTAATACTGGTCGTTGTCGAACTTCGTAGCGGAGCCCTTCGGACCTTCCCATCCAGAGCAAGTATAATAATGTAACGACACACCCTGCATGCGATTGCCGATTTTGTCCATCAGCACCTCCGTCCACTTGTAGTCGTAGTCAGAGGCACCGCTTCCGATGCGGTAGAGCTTGTTGCCTGTATAGTCGCGCAGATAGGTGTTAAACTTGCGGAACTCGTCCGAATAGTATTCCGGCGTCATATTGCCACCGCAGCCCCAGGCCTCGTTGCCAATGCCGAAGTATTTAACTTGCCAGGCTTTATCACGGCCATTCTGACGACGCAGACGAGCCATCGGTGTATCACCGTCACTGGTCATATATTCCACCCATTGAGCCATCTCCTTCACCGTACCTGAGCCGACGTTGCCGCTGATGTAAGGTTCACAGCCTAGCATCTCACAGAGGTTCAGGAACTCATGGGTTCCAAACGAGTTGTCCTCGATGGTTCCGCCCCAGTTGTTGTTACGCAGCGACGGGCGCTGGTCCTTCGGTCCGATACCATCCATCCAGTGGTAATCGTCTGCAAAACAGCCACCCGGCCAGCGCAGCACAGGAACCTTCAGCGCCTTCAAGGCTTCGAATACATCCTTGCGGTAGCCGTTGATGTTGGGAATCTGAGAGCTTTCGCCCACCCAGAGACCACCGTAGATACACGTTCCAAGGTGTTCGGAGAACTGTCCATAGATTTCGCGGTTAATCTTTGCCCCAGCCTTGTCAGCGTGGACTGTTGCCTTCACGTTGTCAGCAGCCATTGCCGTTGTAGCGCAGGCCAGTGCAATAAATGCAGAAAAAAATTTCTTTCTCATAAATAATATACTTCTTGTGATTAATTATCAGGTTTGCAGAGGTAGGGATTTATTTCAAAACACATCATCGGATTCGTTTTGTATATTAATTTACATCCCAAATAACGTTCGTTACATTGCAACACATTCGTTTTCAGTTTGCAAAGATAACTCTTTTTTCTTAAATAAACAAATTATCATAAAAAAAGTTAGGCGGAAGACCTTACATTCTAAGGACCTACCGCCTAACCTATTTTATTTCTAGATTACACTAATTATTCCTCAACTGCTGCCTGTGCAGCTGCGAGTCGTGCTATAGGTACACGGAATGGAGAGCAAGAAGCATAATCCATACCAACCTTTGCGCAGAACTTAACTGATGATGGTTCACCACCATGCTCGCCACAAATACCAGTACGAAGACCTGGACGAGTCTTGCGACCATTATCCACCGCCATCTTGATGAGCTGACCAACACCCTCCTGATCAAGAACCTGGAATGGGTCAACCTTCAGAATCTTCTTCTCCATATATGCAGGGAGGAATGAAGCGATATCATCACGAGAATAGCCGAATGTCATCTGTGTGAGGTCATTAGTTCCGAATGAGAAGTACTCTGCCTCCTCGGCGATTAGTCCTGCTGTAAGGGCTGCACGAGGAATCTCAATCATTGTACCGATTTCAAAGTCGAGAGAAACGCCTTCTTCTGCAAATACAGCCTCTGCATTAGCCTTGATGATAGCCTTCTGCTGCTTCAGCTCGTTGACAGTACCGATAAGCGGAACCATAATCTCTGGATGTGGGTCGTAGCCTTCCTTCTTCAACTGACAAGCAGCACCGAGGATGGCACGAGTCTGCATAGCTGTAATCTCAGGGAATGTGATACCGAGACGGCAGCCACGATGTCCGAGCATTGGGTTGTTCTCAGCAAGAGAGTTTACACGTTTGCGAATTTCCTCTACACTTACGCCCATTTCCTTCGCCATAGTCTCCTGACCGGCACCATCATGTGGAACGAACTCATGGAGAGGTGGATCAAGCAGACGGATATTAACGTGAAGTCCGTCCATAGCCTTGAGAATTCCGTAGAAGTCTGCCTTCTGATAAGGTAGGAGCTTGGCAAGTGCCTTCTCACGACCTTCAACAGAATCAGCGAGAATCATCTCACGCATAGCCACAATCTTCTGATCATCGAAGAACATGTGCTCGGTACGAGTAAGACCGATACCCTTTGCACCAAATGCACGTGCCACCTGAGCATCGTGTGGCGTATCGGCATTGGTACGAACCTCCATCTTGGTATATTTGTCGCAGAGATCCATAAGTTCCTTGAAATCGCCTGAAAGCTCCGCAGCCTTTGTCTCGATCTGTCCGGCATAAACCTGACCTGTAGTACCATTGAGCGAGATATAATCACCTTCCTTATATACTATGCCATCAATCTCAACAGTCTTTGCCTTGTAGTCAACATTGATAGCACCAGCACCAGATACGCAGCACTTACCCATACCACGAGCCACAACGGCTGCGTGAGAGGTCATACCACCACGAGCGGTGAGAATACCTTCTGCGGAAGCCATACCTGCAAGATCCTCAGGAGAAGTCTCGATACGTACCATGATAACCTGATGTCCGTCATCGTGCCATTTCTCCGCATCATCTGCATGGAACACAATCTGACCACAAGCAGCACCAGGAGAAGCCGGAAGTCCTTGTGTTATTACCTTTGCCTTAGAAAGAGCGAGCTTGTCGAATACCGGGTGAAGGAGCTCATCGAGCTTCTGAGGCTCACAACGCAGAATAGCTGTCTTCTCGTCGATAAGACCTTCGTGCATGAGATCCATAGCAATCTTCACCATAGCGGTACCTGTGCGCTTACCGTTACGTGTCTGGAGGAACCAAAGCTTGCCTTCCTGTACGGTGAACTCCATATCCTGCATATCGTGATAGTGGTGCTCGAGAGTGTCCTGAATCTGGTCGAGTTGCTTGTAGATTTCAGGCATAGCCTCTTCCATAGAAGGATACTTAGCAACACGCTCAGCCTCAGAGATTCCGGCACGCTCAGCCCAACGCTGAGAGCCTATCTTTGTAATCTGCTGTGGTGTACGGATACCAGCCACAACATCCTCACCCTGTGCGTTGACGAGATATTCACCATTGAAGAGGTTCTCACCATTTCCCGCATCACGAGAGAAGCAAACACCAGTAGCGGATGTATCGCCCATATTACCGAATACCATAGCCATTACTGATACGGCAGTACCCCATTCGTCAGGAATACCTTCCATCTTACGATAGAGGATAGCACGCTCGTTCATCCAAGAACGGAATACAGCACAGATAGCGCCCCACAGCTGTGTGATAGGATCATCTGGGAAGTCAGAACCTGTCTGTTCCTTGATAGCAGCCTTGAAGAGCTTCACGAGTTTCTTGAGTGATTCAACAGAGAGATCCTTGTCAAGTTCCACACCCTGTTCCTTCTTCACTTCCTCGATAATCTTCTCGAACGGATCGATATCTTCCTTATTCTCAGGCTTCATGCCGAGAACAACGTCGCCATACATCTGTACGAAACGGCGATATGAGTCATAAACGAAGTGTGGATTGTTTGTCTTCTTTGCCATACCCTCGGCAACCTCATCATTGAGACCGAGATTAAGGATTGTATCCATCATACCTGGCATAGAAGCACGAGCACCAGAGCGAACGGAAACGAGAAGAGGATTCTCTGCGTCACCGAACTTGCAGTTCATAAGGTTCTCAATATGTTTTACAGCAGCGTTCACGTCGCTCTCAAGGAGTTCGACGATCTTGTCTTGCCCGACCTTATAATACTCGTTACATGTGTCTGTAGTAATAGTGAAACCTGGAGGTACTGGTACACCGATAAGATTCATTTCTGCAAGGTTGGCACCCTTGCCACCAAGTGCTTCACGCATCTGTGCGTTACCTTCTGCCTGTCCATTGCCGAAGGTGTAAACTCTTTTTTGTGTCATTTCTTTTAATGAGTGTTTATAGTTTTAGGTTATTAACCAAATATCATTATTAGGGACTGCAAATATATGGAAATTAAAAATAATGACCAAATCTTTTGTTGTTTTTTTCACACTTTTTGTAGGTTTAATCACTTTTAATATTTATTTTTACTCATTATCAAAAAAAATTCGTACCTTTGCACCAAATTCGAATTTTTAAAATGGCAAGAAAGAAGAAACCATTACCTATACTTGAAAATATAACAATTCAGGACATCGCCGCCGAGGGAAAGTGCGTTGTACGTGTCAACGACCTCGTGGTATTCGTTCCTTTCTGCGTACCAGGAGATGTTGTGGATTTGCAGATTAAGCGCAAGAAACATTCATATGCAGAGGCTGAGGTTATCAAGTTCCATAAGTTGAGCGATGTACGTGCCGTTCCTTTCTGTGAACATTTCGGTATATGTGGTGGATGTAAGTGGCAAAACCTGCCTTACGAGGCACAGATAAAGGCTAAGCAGAAGCAGGTAAGTGACCAGTTACATAGAATAGGTAAGATTGAGTTGCCTGAGTTCCGTCCAATTCTCGGCAGCGTGAAGACGAAGGAGTATCGCAACAAACTCGACTACGGTTGTAGCAGCAAGCAGTGGCTTACTCAGGAGCAGATGAAGGCTCAGGTGCCTTTCAGTCCGGCTATCGGTTTTCATATCACAGGCGCATTCGACAAGATTCTCCCTGTGGAGAAGTGCTGGTTAATGGATGACCTCCACAACCAGATACGCAACTCAATACGTGACTATGCCCTTGACAACGGTCTTTCTTTCTTCGACCTCAGACAACAGGTAGGTTTACTTCGTGACATCATCATCCGTTGCAGCAACAGCGGTGAGTGGATGGTTATCCTTCAGATGCATTTCGACCGCACTTCGGAGGAAAGCACGAAACAGAGCGAGGAACAGACAATGGCACTATTGCAGTTCGTTGCCGACAAGTTCCCGCAGATCACTTCCCTACTCTGGCTCGACAACCAAAAGTGTAATGACACCATAGGTGATCAGGAGATACATGTCTTCAAAGGCAAGGATCACATGCTCTTGCTGATGGAAGACCTGAAGTTTAAGGTAGGACCAAAGTCATTCTACCAGACAAATACCGAACAGGCCTATCACCTATATTCTGTTGCGCGTGAGTTTGCGCAGTTGACAGGTGATGAGGTTGTCTATGACCTTTATACTGGTACAGGAACAATTGCCAACTTCGTGGCTCGCAAGGCAAAGAAGGTTGTAGGTATAGAGTATGTTCCAGAAGCTATCGAGGATGCAAAGGTTAACTCTGAGCTTAACGGTATAGGCAATACCGATTTCTATGCAGGAGACATGAAGGACATCCTTACAGATGATTTCATTGCCCAGCACGGACAGCCAGACGTTATCATCACCGACCCTCCACGTGCAGGTATGCATCAGGATGTAATCGACACTATCCTCAGGGCTAAGCCACAGAGAATAGTATATGTAAGTTGTAATCCTGCTACTCAGGCACGCGACTTGCAGTTGCTTGACGCAGACTATAAGGTTGTAGAAGTACAGCCTGTAGATATGTTCCCACACACTCCACACGTCGAGAACGTTGTGCTGTTGGTGAGAAGATAAATAACAGAAAGTAAAGTAAAGAAAAGATACAATAAAGAAAATGAGTACAACTAATAACGAAAACCATCATCACCACCATCATCATAGTCACCACAGACCTGATGATACCGGTCTTTTCAGAAAGAGAATGTCTGACCACGTAAAGCGTATCAGAATTATCAGACGTGTTGTCTATTGGGCAACCATCTCACTCGCTGTATTGGTTTCACTTGCAGTAGTTTATGCCTATGTTCTAGACAGAGGCTAAAAAATAAAAGGTAAAAAGTATTATCACATACTTTTTACCTTTTACCTATTCTTTCTTAGATTACAATTCTGAAAAGCACTTTTTTAGGTTCCTTTTCCGAGCGACAGACATATTCGAATTTAAAGCCTGCCTCAATGAAATTCCGCAGTCCCGTTGATTCCCTGACCGACTGCGTAAGCATATCCGTTATCCTATCCCTATTCTCATCTACGACTTTCTGGTCGTCAAGAATACCACAGAACGAGAGATAATAGATATAAACATGCCTATTCTGGTCAAAGACAATACTATCCGTCCTGCTGTAGTTCACTACCGGAGTAGGACAATACCGTTCCGTATATTCCTTCGCCTGTCGTACAGCTCTATCTTCCAATGATTCCTGACAAGAAGAGAAAAAGAGGGCAAGGAAAAGGAAAAGACCTATCCCCAACCCCTTCCATAAATGGAGGGGAGTAGTTACCTTTGAACCTTCTAAAGAATGAAACATATTTTATTTACAGCCTATGTCCTTGAAGCGTTTTTACTATCTAACATCCTTCCTTTTGAGAAGACTTGGTTAGGCTTCTAATCAATCAGCGTTGACGAGCGTACACGACTCAATGTCTCTGGAGTCATTTGCAGGAATGACGCAATATACACCAACGGTGCACGGAGCACAACCTGTGGAGCAGACTTGCAGATACGGCGGTATCTGTTCTGGGCACTCTCGAAACGCACCATATCCGAGTGTTTCTGACTCTTTATGAGACTCTCCTCAAGGATCTTACGATACAGAATCTGGATATTCTGATTATGAAGAGCCACCTCCTCAAGTCGCTTCCTTGGGATTGCATAGACATAGGTAGGCTCAAGAGCCTCACACATAAGCTTTGTAGGTGTCTCGGTGAAAAGACTCTCTATACAGAAGAACATATCACCATCTACAGCAAGATTCTCCGTAACCTCCTTGTCGTTTTTATAGTAATACTGACGCACGAGACCTTTATGAAGGTAGAAGAAGTTCGTACAAACTTCATCTTCCGCCAAAATCATCTCACTCTTGGAGAATTTCAGCGGAACAAGGATGCTCTCGAGGACATCCAGTTCCTCATGAGTCATAGTGCTATACCGTCGTGCAAGCTCACGGGCTATGTCACGAATTGGGATGTTAAGGTCTTTCATCAGATTTGTGGTTGAGGATTTTTATGTTAAATATGTTATTAGTCAAGTTTCAACACGGCGAGGAATGCCTTCTGAGGCACTTCCACGTTGCCAATCTGCTTCATGCGCTTCTTACCCTTCTTCTGTTTCTCAAGGAGTTTGCGCTTACGGCTAACGTCACCTCCATAACACTTCGCCGTAACATCCTTGCGGACGCACTTGATAGTCTCACGGGCAACGATCTTACCACCGATAGCAGCCTGAATGGCAATATCAAACTGCTGACGAGGGATAAGTTCCTTGAGTTTCTCGCACATACGACGACCGAACGTAACGGCATTGTCGTAGTGTGTAAGCGTTGAGAGCGCATCAACAGGCTCACCGTTGAGCAGGATATCGAGCTTTGCCAGACGGGAGAGTCGGAAACAATCCACATGATAGTCAAACGAAGCATATCCCTTGGATATCGACTTCAACTTGTCGTAGAAGTCGATGACAATCTCACCGAGAGGAATCATGAAATGCAGTTCTACACGATTACCGCTTACGTATTCCTGATTTACGAGCTCACCTCTTTTGTCGAGACAAAGCTTCATTATCGGACCGATATAATTGGCATCTGTAATGATTGTAGCCTTGATGTATGGCTCCTCAATATGGTCGATGAATGTCGGATCTGGCAATCCAGACGGATTGTGCACCTCCTTTGCCCCACCCTGCTTGTCATATACCATATATGATACGTTAGGCACGGTGGTTATCACATCCATATCAAACTCACGATCAAGTCTTTCCTGAACAATCTCCATATGGAGAAGTCCGAGGAATCCGCAACGGAATCCGAATCCGAGTGCTACTGATGACTCTGGCATGAATGTAAGCGAAGCATCGTTGAGCTGCAGTTTCTCAAGAGAGGCGCGGAGGTTCTCATAGTCGGCAGGATCAACAGGATAAACACCGGCAAACACCATAGGTTTCACTTCCTGGAAGCCCTCAATAGCCTTGTCGCATGGTGCATCCACATGAGTGATGGTATCGCCCACCTTAACCTCTTTCGCATCCTTAATGCCTGAGATAATATATCCCACCTCACCGGTAGTCATCTCATTACGAGGCACCATATCCATCTTCAGGACACCGATTTCATCAGCATCGTATTCCATTCCGGTGTTGAAGAACTTCACCTTATCGCCCTTCTTTATAGAACCATTAAGGATTTTATAGTATGCAATGATTCCGCGGAAGGAATTGAAAACAGAGTCGAAGATAAGTGCCTGGAGAGGAGCATCAGGATTTCCCTTAGGACAAGGGATGCGGTCAACAACGGCATCAAGTATCTCCTGTACGCCTTCACCAGTTCTTCCACTGGCACGGAGAATATCAGAACGGTCGCAACCGATGAGTTCTATGATTTCATCCTCCACCTCATCAGGCATAGCAGCCGGCATATCAATCTTGTTTATTACAGGAATAATCTCCAAATCATGGTCAATAGCCATATAGAGGTTGGAGATTGTCTGTGCCTGAACACCTTGCGTAGCATCAACCACAAGCAGAGCGCCCTCACAGGCAGCAATACTGCGGCTAACCTCGTACGAGAAGTCAACGTGTCCCGGAGTGTCAATCAGGTTCAGAATATATTTCTGACCATCACGCTCGTACTCCATCTGTATGGCATGACTCTTAATGGTAATGCCTCTCTCCTTCTCGAGATCCATATCGTCGAGCATCTGCCCCTCAGTAATCTGGATAGTGTTAGTCTTCTCCAGAAGACGATCGGCTATGGTACTCTTTCCGTGGTCGATATGGGCTATGATGCAGAAATTACGTATATTGTTCATAATAGGTTACAAAGTTACTACTATTTCCGAACATTTCAAAGGAAATACTGAATTTTAAGTTTTTTTAAGGGAGAGAGAATGAGGTAATAGCACACTTAAACTACGGTGCTACAACACTTAAAATCTTCCTGAAGAACCATATTTTTTCTGATAGCCGCCAGAACTATCAGCGTTTTGCTCCCTCACGGGTATTTCGTTACCTTTTGAAACCTCTCCTACAACTCCCTTTTAGCTCCCTTCCGGAATAAGAGCTACATAAGAGCAGCATAAGAGCTACATAAGACTCACAAAGGCGATACCCATCCCGTGTTTTGCCCCTGTAGCCCCTCGCGTCTAAGGCTCTCACATCAACACTACAAAGTTACAAAAAATCGTAAGACATGCAAGTTTTTTGAGCATTAACGTGAGTTCGACGAATATGTCCGCTTGTATATTATTGAATATCAAGTGGTTGAAAGAGCTCTGAAGGAGCGATACCTAAAAGGGCTGTCCGTTAGGGCTGTTATATTTGCCGATATATGGGGGATGAGGTCTGTAGGACCGACACCTATTGTATTTATCTATGTTTTTTAGGTGTCGCACTTACAGCGCTCCTTTAATCACACATCTACCGAATAACAGCCCTTACGGACTGCCCTATTAGGTGTCGGGCTTTCAGCCCTCGCAGTCTTGAATTCGTCGAACTCAAGTAGCATTATTTTTGATAAAAACTAGAACAAGGAAGACACGAAGGATACAAGTAAAAGTGAAAGATACTGAAAACTTACATATCTTGCAAATTCTCAGTATCTTTGTATTGTGTTTGAGAGTGTGTGTCCAGGAAAAACACTCATGCAGAACCATAGTGGAAACGCTCAGAATACGCTATTCCTCTGTTTCTGGAGCAGAGTTTCAGCAGACAAAGAGCGGAGGATTACCGAAGTTACTTCAGTTTCTCAAGCCACATAGCAGATGATGCATCACTCGGCATACGCCAGTCGCCTCGTGGTGATAGACTAACGCTACCCACCTTCGGACCGTCAGGCAGGCAAGAGCGTTTGAACTGCTGATTGAAGAAGCGACGCAGGAATGTCCTTAGCCATTTCTCTATCGTCTCATCATCAAACACATACTCACCACCAGGAGCAAATGCCTTACGGGCAAGCATGAATATCTTGTCAGGACGGAATCCGAGACGAAGCACATAATAGAGGAAGAAATCGTGAAGGATATAAGGACCTACGAGATCCTCGGTCTTCTGCTTGATGTTGCCGTTCTCGTCAGCCGGAATAAGCTCTGGAGAAATCGGCGTGTCGATAATATCCACAAGCACCTCACGACAAGCCTCTTCCACCTCATTATCAGCAACATAATGAACGAGGTACTTGATGAGAGTCTTTGGAATAGACACATTGACTCCATACATCGACATGTGGTCGCCATTATATGTTGCCCAACCGAGAGCCAACTCCGAGAGGTCGCCAGTACCTATCACCATACCGTTGAGCTTATTACTGAGATCCATGAGAATCTGGGTACGCTCACGCGCCTGACCATTCTCATAAGTAACATCATGCACGTTTATATCGTGCTCAATATCCTTGAAATGCTGTATGCAGGCATCCTTGATGCTTATCTCCTTGATTGTGATGCCGAGATGCTGCATGAGCGAGATGGCGTTATGGTAAGTGCGGTCGGTTGTTCCGAAGCCTGGCATAGTCACGCCCACGATACCTGTGCGAGGATATTTGAGTTTATCGAATGTCTTTACGCATACGAGCAAGGCAAGGGTTGAATCAAGTCCGCCGCTGATACCGACAACCACCGTCTTGCAGTTAGTGTGTACGAGTCGCTTTGCAAGACCGGCAACCTGAATATTGAAGATTTCCTCACAAGAATCCTTCATATCGTCCGTTGTAGGGATGAACGGCGTAGGATTAACCTCACGCTCAAGAACGAAGTCGTGCGGCTCTACCGAATGGCAATCAACGAAGCGTACCTGTGGCAGCGTGTGACTCAATGATGTAGGACGCTGGGCATTGATGAACGTGGTATTGTTGCGACGCTCTGAACGCATCTTCTCGTAGTCAATCTGAGAGATCACGAGCTGTGGGTCGAATGAGAATCGCTTACTCTCTGCTATGCACTTGCCGTTCTCATAGATGAGGGCATTACCGCCATACACCACATCCTGAGTAGATTCGCCGAAACCGCTACTGCTGTAGATGTATCCGCTCATAGTTCGTGCACTCTGCTGAGAGAGCAATGAGCACAGGTAGTTATGCTTGCCGATAAGTTCATCGGATGCAGAGAGATTACAGATAATATCCGCTCCTGAGAGTGCCAGACGTGTGCTTGGAGGCTCTGGAGCCCATACATCCTCACAAAGCTCAACTCCGAAGGTTGCGCCTGTATAAGTGCGGAATATCGTTGGCTGCGAACTAATATGAATAGTGCTTCCTGCGAAGCGCACATCCGTTGGATTCAAGTCCTGAGAAGAAGCAAACCAACGCTTCTCATAGAACTCTGAATAGTTTGGCAAATATGTCTTAGGGATAAGTCCGAGAAGATCACCCTTCTGAATGACCGCCGCACAGTTGAGCAGAATGTTGCCTGCCATCACAGGCAGTCCCACAATGGCGATGATGTCAAGCTGACGTGTGAAGTCGAGCAGCATCATAACCGCCTGTTCTGCAGCATCGATGAGAATCTGCTGACGGAACAGGTCCTGACAGGTATAGCCCGTAAGCGAAAGCTCAGGGAACACGATAATCTCAACACCCTTGCCTTCTGCCTTGGCAATAATCTCCTCTGCCTGCTGAAGGTTAAAGGTCACGTCACCCACCTTCACGCTTGGAATGGCAGATGCCACTTTTATGTATCCGAAGTTATTCATAAGGAAAAACTGCCCCTCACCTGCCCTTCGGGCATCCTCTCCCCAAGGGGCGAGGTAAAAGTTACCTTTTATCGCTATGGAGCTCAGTTATTTATATTTAATTGTTAATTAAATTTGAGGTTTCAATACTAACTTCCCCCTCGTCCCCTGGGGAGAGGGTGCCCGCAGGGCGGGTGAGGGGCCGTCACTTGCCCTACATCGTCACCTGCGTTGCCCCATATCCATATTCCTGAAAAGAGGCATCCTGATAACGGAGGTTCTTGTATCTGTATGTCAGCTCATGGATAAGGGCACGACGGAGAACGCCCTCGCCCTTGCCGTGAATGAAGACAATCTTCTTGCCACGTTCCTTCTTGTGCTCTTCGAGAGTCTTCTTGAAGGTATCTAACTGATATTGAAGTATATCGGCGCTCGACATTCCCTGAGTGGTTTCGAGAAGAGCATCTGCGTGAAGATCGATTACCAGAGGGGCATCCTTATCGTTCTGCTTTTGCGCAAATGGATTGCCCTTCTTCTGCCCAGGCTTCTCATATCTGCGCACGTAGTTGTCTATGCGCTCGGTGTTAAGTTCTCCCTCACCTGACATCTGTGAAGGCTTTGCATCAGCATACATTTCCTGCTTCAGCGTCTTGGCATCAACAACCAAAGGACGCGCAGCCTTATCATTCTCTATGATTGTGTATAGAAGTGCATTCTGCTCAAAATAGTCGTTTGGCTGGAAGGTGTGGAGCTTATAGAACTTCACACCGTCAATACGCATCTGTACGTCGATAGTGGGCTTAATGACAAATGATTTCTCCTTCTTGAAAGCTATCATCTGAATGCCGAGATGCTGTATTTCCTCAAGGTCCTCACGTCCTATTTCCTCAATGAAAAGTTTTGTGTTTGGCTCTACCTCGCCCTCGTTTCTGAGGCTCCACGCCTGTCCTTCTGCCTGTAGGATTGTGTAGCGGAAGTAATAGTTGCAGTCGTTCACAAGATACACCTCAAAGCGTGTATTCGTTATCATCGAAGCATCAACAGGCACGAATGCGAGATACGCACTAAGACGGTCTCCGCCTTTCCTTTCCTCAACAGGGGCACGGAAAGTGATGTTGCCGAGCGAAGGATCATCATCAACGATAGAAGCTGAAATATCCCCGTCTTCATCAACCTCGTTCATTATCGAGCGCACGGAACGGCCAGACTCATGTTTCTTTGCCTCTTCCCCACTCTTTCCCTGAAAAGAGGAAGTCTTGAACATATTATAGTCGTCGCCGCCCTCTGCAATGACTACGACCTCAGATGCCAATGTAGGTATCTGAAATCCGTCTTCGTCTTCCACAAGCACGATATTGCCCTTCTGGAAGCCTGCTATCTTGCCTCCTCCCGTAGTAGAGAGGAACCTTACTTTATCTCCGATTTTCATTTGCCTATGAATTAACGATGCAAAAATACTAAAAAAAAAGGAGAATAGCGAAGAAAAGCAGGAAAAAATGGGGCATTGTCATAAAAGGGAAACGGATGTATCTGATTTTTCTGAGTGCGAAATTACAAATATTTCCTTGCGATTCAAGACATTTTTCCCTATTTTCTTTATGCATTTTATATTTTTAAGACTTGTATAGGAGTGCACAAAAGCACAAAATCATGCAAATTCTTCGCAGAAACAAGCAAAAAAGTTGTATTTCTGAGGTGTTTTTTATTATGCCGGCATAGGAAAAAGTACGATGGTCGAAATTTCAACCGACGTAAAGATACCAACCTGTATTAGCACCAACTGCCTCTTACAGAGTTAGTTAAACGACTATTCACAGTAATATCCGTAACCTAATGTGTTGCAGTGTTGCAGTTGTTGCAGTTAAAAAATGACTATATAAAAAGTCAAAAATAAACTCTATATTT
>OMXX01000036.1:0-36954 GCA_900315105.1 uncultured Prevotellaceae bacterium
GGGCCAAGTAGTAGAACGCCTCTGCGAGCGGGATCAGTACAAGGTTGATGTCGCTTGCAGACTACTTGGCCGCACGAGACAGGCTTACTACAAGAAGAAGCGCGATGATGACAGCCATGTCAGCCGCCTGACACCGGTAATAGACACGGTCAGGCACATCCGTGAGATGGATCCTGGCATAGGAGGCTACAAGCTGTGGCTCATGATAAACCGTATATATCCCGACCGCTGGATTCCCGGCCGCGATTCCTTCTTCTCCATTCTGCGTACATTCGGTCTTGTACTGAAGCGTCAAAAGCCGAGGCACACGACAAACTCCAATCACAGATTCCACAAATACAAGAATCTGATAAAGGACTATATCCCGATGCATCCTAACGCCCTGTGGGTGAGCGACATCACCTATATTGACACGGAAAGCGGCTTCTGCTATCTGCATCTCGTGACAGATGCCTATTCACGTAAGATCATAGGCTGGAGCCTAGCACCGACCCTCGAGGCAAAATACACGGTGAACGCCCTGCGCATGGCAATAGAGCAGACAGGCAGGGAAAATCTCCAGGGACTCATACATCACTCAGACAGAGGCGTACAGTACTGCTGTGATGCATATGTCGGTGAGCTGAACAAATATCATATCAGTATCAGCATGACAGAAGACTACAAGCCGACAGACAATGCCATAGCGGAACGTGTCAACGGGACGATAAAGACAGAAGTCGTGTACAGGGAAAAGCGCTACAAGAACATAGTAGAGGCAGGCAGACGCCTTAGCAGGTACATTGCTTTCTATAATGACCAGCGTCCCCATTACAGTCTTGGGATGCTGTCACCCACACAGAAGCATAGCCAGAAGCATTAGGACTCTCGGGGGCTGTCTGCCCCCTGCCGTCGGGCATCCCCCGAGTGTTTTTCATAGTTTTCCTATGCGGAGTAAACGAATTCAGTATGATGTCAACGAAATCAGGATTGTGTAAACCTTTCCAGGAAACCGACAACCTTTCAAGTATGATGTCAACGAATGCGAAAAGACACAGAACGAAGGCACAACAAACGGAAATCACGACCGGTAACAAGTAACAGGTAACAATAAGGATTTTAGTGTAAGCGTATCTAATTTTAGACATACGGCAATAATATAAAAAAATCCCTCAGGCTGATCTGCTTGAGGGATTATTGTATTACATTAAAATGCTATTTGACATCCTTCCCTTTGGGAAGGCTTGGTTAGGCATTTAGCACAACTTCACATTCTTAATATCCTGCTCTTTGTCGCAGTAGTGGCAACGCACGATACCAGCAAGTTTATCCACCACGGTGAAGTAGGTGTTCATTGGCTCGTTGTTGGTTATGCACTTAGGATTGTTGCATTTCACTATGCCGTGGAGCTCGTTAGGAATCTCAACGGTTTTCTTCTCTACAACCTCATAGTCCTTGATGATGCTCAACACTACTTTAGGGGCAACGACAGAGAGACGTGAAATCTCCTCGTCGGAGAAGAATTTGTCGGAAACCTTTATCAGTCCTTTCTTACCCACTTTTTCTGATGGGTAGTTGTAACCGATAGTCACAGGTTCTGTGAGCTTATGCAGCCCAAGGAGTGAAGCCACCTGATATGTCTTCTCAGATGGAATATGGTCGATAACGGTGCCGTTCTCAATAGCGGCAACCAAGCGTTCTTTCTTGTTCATAAACTACTCTATTATCGTCTTGTCGTTCTTTATGTCCTCCAAAGTGATGCCGAGACAATGGCAGAAGATAGCCTCTCTGGCATATAGACCGTTGCCTGCCTGCTGAATATAGTATGCGTGTGGATCGTCGTCCACATCGTATGCGATCTCGTTGACACGAGGCAGAGGGTGGAGAATCTTCATGTTTGGCTTGGTGAGCTTGAGCATGTCCCTATGAAGGATATACACGTTCTTCACGCGTTCATATTCCATAAGGTCAGAGAAACGCTCTTTCTGCACGCGAGTCATATATATAATGTCTGCATCAGAGATTACCTGCTCGTTGAACTCGGTATGCTCCACATACTTGATTCCGTGTTGGTGGCAGTACATCTTGTATTCCTGTGGCATCGCAAGCTCGTTAGGAGCTACGAAATGGAAAGTAGGATTGAAATGACGCATAGCCATGATGAGAGAGTGAACCGTACGGCCATACTTCAGGTCTCCTACAAGATATATGTTCAGGTTGTCGAGAGTGCCCTGGGTCTTGTATATTGAATACAGGTCGAGCAGACATTGTGAAGGATGCATGTGAGCTCCGTCGCCGGCATTTATGATAGGGATAGGGGCCACCTCGGAGGCATATTGTGCTGCTCCCTCAATGTAATGGCGCATAGCTATCACGTCGGCATAGTTTGAAACCATGAGAATTGTGTCCTTCAATGTCTCACCCTTGGTTGCGCTTGTAACCTTGGCATCAGAGAAACCGATGACGCGGGCACCTAGACGGTTGGCGGCTGTTTCAAATGAAAGACGTGTGCGTGTGGAAGGCTCGAAGAAAAGGGTTGCCACCACACGACCTTTGAGCAGCTCTCTGTTTGGATGCTTCTCAAATTCTTGAGCCATACTTATCATGTATAGGATTTCTTCGCGAGATAAGTCGGCTATCGTAACAAAATTATGTTTTTCCATCTCCAAAATTGTCATTTTTGGTTTTCGGATGCGAAGTTAATCATAATTTTTCAAAAATCGTGCTATTTTCCAAAGTTTTATTGTATTTTTGCATTCAAATATCGAAAATGATGCGCAAAAAATTTATTTATACACTTTGGGTAGTGCTTGTTCTGGGTATTATCGCAACGGCACTTACCTTTACCGCCATCTGGAACGGATGGATCGGTTACATGCCTGACATGGAGGCTATGCAGAATCCTATTGACAAATATGCCTCCCAGATTATAAGTGAAGACGGAAAGACGCTGGGCACATGGAGCCGCAGCACAGACAATCGTATTCAGACGCATTACAAGGACATTTCGCCTAATGTGATACAGGCTCTCATCGCTACTGAGGATGCACGTTTCTACGAGCATTCCGGTATTGACTTTATCTCGCTCTCACGTGCCATTGTGAAGCGCGGTATCTTCGGACAGGAAAGTGCCGGAGGTGGTAGTACCATTACCCAGCAGCTTGCAAAGCAGCTTTATACCGAGAAGGCGCACTCTACACTTGAGCGTGCCATGCAGAAGCCGATAGAGTGGGTTATTGCCATCAAGCTTGAGCGTAACTTCACCAAGGAGGAAATCATAGCCATGTATCTCAACAAGTTTGATTTCCTTCATAATGCTGTCGGCATAAAGACCGCTGCCCATACATATTTTAATAAGGACACCAGAGACCTCTCTGTTACGGAGGCCGCTCTCCTTGTCGGTCTTTGTAAGAATCCATCATATTTCAATCCTGTACGTCATGAGGACCGTTGCTTTGAACGTCGTAATGTGGTTCTCTCGCAGATGCGTAAGGAAGGCTATATTACAGATGCCGACTATGAGAAGTATTCCAAGGAGCCTATAAAGCTCAATTTCCAGCGTACCGATCATAAAGAAGGCTCTGCAACATATCTTCGTGAGTATCTTCGCCGATACATGACCGCTACAAAGCCTATACGCTCCGAGTATCAGTCTTGGCAGAAGGTTCAGTTCGTTATCGACTCTATCGCATGGGAACAGGATCCTCTCTACGGTTGGTGTAATAAAAATAAGAACAAGGAAGGACGTAACTATGACATCTACGAGGACGGTCTGAAGATTTACACCACAGTCAATTCCCGAATGCAGCAATATGCCGAGGATGCCGTCTATGCCCATGTGGCTAAGTATCTGCAACCGGCATTCGACAAGGAGAACAAGCGCAAAAAGAATGCTCCGTTCTCTACCCAACTCACGAAGAAGGAGATAGACAATATCCTCAACCGCTCTATAACCCAGAGCGATCGCTATCGCGGTATGAAGAAGGAAGGCTATTCTGACGAGGAAATCCGCAAGTCGTTCAATGTGCCTGTGGAGATGACGGTCTTCTCTTACAAGGGCGAGATTGATACAACTATGACTCCGCTCGACTCTATTCGCTATTATAAGTCATTCCTGCGCTCCGGATTTATGAGCATGGATCCTAAGACCGGTCAGGTGAAGGCTTACGTGGGTGGATTGAACTATGCCCATTTCCAGTATGATATGGCTTCTGACGGCCGTCGTCAGGTAGGTTCTACAATGAAGCCTCTGCTCTATTCCCTTGCTATGGAGAACGGTTTCTCGCCTTGTGATGAGGCTCCTAACTGGCAGCAGACATACATCGTCAACGGACAGCCTTGGACCCCCCGTAACTCGAATACCAAGCGTTCTGGCGAGATGGTAACTCTCAAATGGGGATTGGCACAGTCAAGCAACTGGGTTAGCGCATATCTTATGAGTCAGCTCGACCCTGGACAGTTCGTTTCTCTGCTTCGTCAGTATGGCATCAACAACCCAGAGATAGTTCCTTCCATGTCGCTTTGTCTCGGTCCTTGCGACATTACCGTTGCTGAGATGGTTAGCGCATATACAGCCTTTGCCAATCGAGGCATACGTTGTGCCCCTATGCTCGTAAGTCGTATTGAGGACAACGAGGGTAATATTGTTGCTCGTTTTGAGCCTCGTGTTACTGAGGTTATCTCCGAGGAAAGCTCTTATAAGATGCTTGCTCTCCTGCAAGGTGTTATTGATGGTGGTACTGGTGGACGCTTGCGTTTCAAGTATGGCATCAAGGCTCAGATGGGTGGTAAGACCGGTACAACCAATCGCAACTCCGATGCTTGGTTCATGGCTGTTACGCCAAACCTCGTAAGCGGCTGTTGGGTAGGAGGTGAGGATCGCGACATCCACTTCGACAATATGTTCTACGGACAAGGAGCCTCAATGGCACTTCCTATCTATGCTTATTATATACAAAAGGTCTATAAAGACGAGTCCTTGCCGTATTCCGAGAAGGACACCTTCGATGTCCCTCATGGCTATGATGCCTGTGCTTCGTCGGGAAAGCCTGATGCGTCGGAATCAGGACCAAGCGTAGAGGACGTGTTTGAGTAGATGCATTTTTAATAGAAAATGGCGTGATACCTATATAACATTGGTATCACGCCATTCTGTTTTTGTATGAGAAAATAATTAGGGAAACGGATTTGTCAGATTTGTCTCAAAATTCCATAATGTTTTGACTTGGTTTTGAGCCGCTTATAGAATCCCAAATCTTTGCGTTGGGATATTTCTTGCGGAGTCTGTCGAATTCTTTGTTCCAAGCGTCCATACCATTAGCATAGGTATAGTATGTTGGGTATATCATTATTGTCATCATGGCTTTTACATAAGGTTGATTGTTTTTCCCGTTTACAACAACAATAGAATCAAATTCCTCTTGATTCATACTCAAAAGACTATCAAATGTCGTTTTGTTGTCATTAATATATTGATTGATTTTCTCTAATGCCAATTCAATATGTTTTTTCTCACCATCCTTATCTCCATTAAGATGGCTTTGCATGGCATTTAGTTTGCATTTAAAAACGCCTGGTACTGGATATATTTCATGTGAAGAACAGATTTCGCTATTGCCAAACTCAATGAATTCTTTATATCGCTTTGCTATTGAAAGTGTTCTAAGCTTGATTATTATTGGATTAGGTCCGATTTCATGTGCAATCAAAGTGTCACATATTTCAATACAACGATCTACATCTTTGTCGTTAGGTGTATAATCGATATTAGCTAACTGGGAGTTTCGATTCTCGCTTAGTATTATCTCCGTGATAGAATCCAATTCGTGGGTTAATGATGATGCATCAAATGTTTTATCGACTTGCGCTTGACAAGCTGATAAAACAAGAACAGCGATGGATAGCAAGATGGGAATATTCTTCATTTATATCGTTAAAATTTTAGAAGTGAATAAGTTTGATGATATGATTGTTTCATAAATTGTCTAAAACAAATGCATTTTGACGGCAAAGGTAAACAAAAAAATCAAAACGACCAAGGAAATAAGAGAAATTAATGTTGTTGGAATTGTCGGGTTGTGGACATATAAAGTTTGAGAGTATTGGAAATAAACATCGAGGAGGTCTTTGAGTAAGTTCGTATAACCCTCGTGGTGTCTCCGTTGTAAGTCCGCTCTTCCTTCGCTCTTCCTCCGTACCAAAGTCGGTGCAAAGTCGGTGCAAAGTCGGTGGGGGAGCGGAGAATCATCGAGCTTGGTTAGGGGGAGTAAGGGAGGAGCATAAGAGAAAGAATGTTCTGGAAATATTGTCAAATCCTTATTGCGTTTATTGGCGGATTGGTTCTAAGTCTGGGTAAACATGATTTGAATTACTGCGTATATAGTGAAAAGTATATCTTTCACCACGTTCATTAATATTTCCTTCAAACAACCAGTAGTTCTTTCCCAATACAGAATAATCATATTCTAATGATTCTACACTCTGCTGTAAATATTTTATTTTATATTTATGACTTTTTATTTTGTAAGATACAGCCTTTGGACGGGCTCTTAAGTATCCCATTATAGAATCTGAATCTGTCTGGTAAAACTCCAATTCTCTTGGGATGAAAATTGTATTTGTACTATCAAGGAGATAGAACGCAATCCCCTCATAATCACCATCCATTGCAGGAGTATATATAATCGAATCGCTATTTCCGAAAATTAAGACAGATGCATCTTTTCTTTCAAGTATTGAAAATGTAAAATGTGCATCGTCACAATGGTAGGTGTAAAGTCCTCCATGATTTAGTAAGCAAGACGTAAGCAAAGGAATTGCCACGCATAGCGGAAATATTATTCTTTTCATTTGTATAAACGAATCTTTTTTGCAAAAGTAAACATAAATCTCGAAATATCCAAGGAAATAAGAGGATAAATTCGTGCGTTTGTGAAAGACATTACAAGATTGGGGAGAAGACTATCCTTAATAATCCTAAAAAAACGCGTGTAAGCCTTTGTAATGTCAAAAAAAAGTTGTATTTTTGTACCCGCAAAATTAACGGAAAACGCGTCAGAAGCTCTAAAAAGTGCCAAAAACGCGATTTTGACCTAAAAAAATAACCCAAAAATAAATGACAGACGAAACACAGACTCAAGATCTGGATAGAATTATCAAGATCAACATCGAGGACGAGATGAAGTCATCGTATATCGACTACTCTATGTCGGTTATCGTGGCACGTGCCCTTCCTGATGTTCGTGACGGATTCAAGCCGGTTCACCGTCGTATCCTCTACGGTATGCTCGGTATCGGCAACACAAGTTCGAGCCCTTACAAGAAATGTGCCCGCGTGGTAGGTGAGGTGCTCGGTAAATATCACCCACATGGTGACTCTTCTGTATATGGAGCCCTCGTGCGTTTGGCGCAGGATTGGAACATGCGCTATACGCTTGTTGACGGTCAGGGTAACTTCGGCTCAGTAGATGGTGACTCTGCTGCTGCCATGCGTTATACAGAGTGCCGTTTGAGCAAGATGGGTGAGCACATCATGGACGACCTCGAGAAGGATACCGTTGATATGGCTAACAACTTCGACGATACCCTCACCGAGCCTACCGTGATGCCTACGAAGATTCCTAACCTCCTTGTAAATGGTGGTAATGGTATTGCCGTTGGTATGGCAACAAATATCCCTACCCATAACCTTGGTGAGGTAATTGACGGATGCTGTGCATATATCGACAATCCTGACATAGATACCGACGGATTGATGGAGTATATTAAGGCTCCAGACTTCCCTACAGGTGCTTATATCTATGGAATACAGGGTGTTAAGGATGCCTACGAGACAGGTCGTGGCCGTATCGTTATCCGCGCAAAGGCTGAGATTGAGTCTGATGATTCTCACGACAGAATCGTCGTTACAGAGATTCCATACGGCGTAAACAAGCAGCAGCTCATTGAGTATATCGCTGACCTCGTGAAGGAGGGCAAGATTGACGGTATCTCTAACGTGAACGATGAGACCGGCCGTCAGGGTATGCGTATCGTTGTTGACGTTAAGCGTGATGCGAATGCCAATGTTGTCATGAACAAGCTGTTCAAGATGACAAACCTCCAGAGTTCATTCTCTGTGAACTGTATCGCTCTCGTTAAGGGCCGCCCACGTCTGCTCACGCTCAAACAATGTGTTAAGTACTTCGTACAGCATCGTCATGACGTGACAATTCGCCGTACCAAGTTCGATAAGAAGAAGGCAGAGGCACGCGCTCATATCCTTGAGGGCTTGATTATTGCCGTTGACAATATTGACGAGGTTGTAAAGATAATCCGCGCTTCAAAGAACCCTTCAGATGCTCAGCGTGCTTTGGAAGAGCGTTTCAATATTGACGAGCTTCAGTCAAAGGCTATCGTTGATATGCGTCTCTCACAGCTCACAGGTCTGCGTGTTGAGGAACTTCATGCAGAGTATGAGGAGTTGGAGAAACTTATTGCATACTTGCAGCAGATTCTCGATGACCCAGAGCTTTGTAAGAAGGTTATGAAGGACGAGCTTCAGGAAGTTAAGGAGAAGTATGGCGATCCACGTCGTACAGAGATTAAATACACATCTGAGGAGTTTAATCCTGAGGACTTCTACGCTAACGATGCAATGGCTATTACTATCAGCCATCTCGGATATATCAAGCGTACATTGCTCGATGAGTATAAGCAGCAGTCAAAGGGAGGTGTTGGTTCACGTGGTTCTCGTACTCGTGAGTCTGACTTCACAGAATTCCTCTATGCAGCCGACGCTCATGATATGCTCTTGTTCTTTACCCGTCAGGGACGAGTACATTGGCTCAAGTGCTACGAGATTCCAGAGGGTGCCAAGGATTCAAAGGGACGTGCTATTCAGAACCTCCTTCAGCTTGAACCTGGTGACTCTGTTAATGCCGTACTCGCTATCAAGAGTCAGAAGTTCGTTGATGAGCAGTTCCTCCAGACACATAACGTGGTATTCGCTACAAAGAGCGGTGTTGTCAAGAAGACACGCCTTGCCGATTACTCACACCCACGCTCTAAGGGCGTTATCGCAATCAATATCCTTGAGGGCGACGAGGTCGTAAACGTAATGCTCACAAACGGAACTGACGAGTTGATTCTCGCAAGCCGTAACGGTCGTGCTGTTCGTTTCAACGAGTCAACAATCCGCACAATGGGACGTGTTTCTACCGGTGTTCGTGGCATGAACCTTGATCTTGAGAGTGATCCAGAGAATTACGTTGTAGGTATGATTGTGGTCAACGATCCTGATAACGATACCGTAATGGTAGTCAGCGACAAGGGCTATGGCAAGCGTACAAAGGTAGAGGATTATCGTGTAACCAACCGTGGTACTAAGGGCGTTAAGACCCTCAATATCACCGAGAAGACAGGTAATCTCCTTGCTATAGAGAATGTACAGGACGATGAGGATCTCATGATTATCAACAAGTCTGGTATTACTATCCGCTTCGCAGTTGCCGGTTGTCGAGTAATGAGCCGTGGCACTCAAGGTGTCAAGCTCATCGACCTCAAGAAGAAGAACGACTACATCGCAAGTGTCTGCAAGGTTATGCACGTTGATGAGGAGCCTGAAGAGTTCGATGAGGATGTAGAAACTCAGGATACTGAGGAAACGGCAGAATAGTAAACTCACGAAAAAGAGAACTTACAAGTAAATAATTATCTAACAATAACAACTAAAACGACTTCAAGAATTATGAAGAAGATTATTTTCACAGCACTTGTAGCTGCATTTGCTACAACTTCATTTGCTCAGGATATCGTAAAGCAGATGAAGGGACAGTCATATTCAGATGCTGTCTCTACACTTAACGCTGCATTGTCAGGTCTTTCTGCTGAGCAGAAGGCAAAGGGTTATAACCAGCTTGTAGAAATCGGTTACCCAGAGGCAGATAAGGCATATCAGGCTATCACTCTTGCTAGTGTGCAGAAGAATAAGGTTGATGCTTCTGCCTATAATTCAATCGTTAATGTTCTTAACGATGCTGTAAAGTGTGATGAGTTCGACAACCAGCCAAACGACAAGGGTAAGGTGGCTCCAAAGTTCCGCAAGAAGAATGCAGACCGTCTTGCTAACTTCCGCTCTGTGCTCATCAATGCGGCTAATGAGGAAAACGAGAACTATGACCGCAAGCTCGCTCTTGCTAACGCATACATCAATTCATCAGAGAGCCCTCTCTTCGCAGAGATTCTCAAGGCTGGCGACCCATACATTGGTTATGCTCAGTTCTTTGCTGCTACTGCTTATTATCATCAGGAAAACTGGAACAAGGCAGCTGAGTATGCAGAGAAGGCTCTCAAGTTCGATGATGTAAAGGAGAATGCAGAGCAGTTCCTCGTTTCTGCTCTCACAAAGAATCTCAAGACAAAGTCTGATACTCTGACTTACATCGCTAAGCTCAAGGAAATCAATGCTGAAAAGTACATGGCTCAGATGGCTTCTCTCTACAACCAGATTGGTGAGAAGAGCCTCTCAGAGAAGATTCTGAATGATGCCATTGCAAAGGATCCAAACAACAAGATGGCTTATGCTATCAAGGGTGAGAATGCAATGAATGATAAGAACTGGGATGATGCTATCAAGAACTTCAAGAAGACTGTTGAGATTGACCCTGATTTCACAGCCGTATGGTTTAACCTCGGTGTTTGTGCAAGTTCAAAAGGCTTCGACCTCAACGAGCAGCTCAGCGAGAACGGTCGTCTCACACCTGAGAATGATGCAAAGGTAAAGGAGGTACTCAAGGAGGCTGTTGGTTACTACGAGAAGGTTCGTGACCTTGATCCTAACCGTGAGAAGGTTTCAAACTGGCCTTATCAGCTCCGTATGCTCTACAATGCTCTCGGTGAGACCGACAAGGCTAACGAGATTTCTAAGATGCTCGGTGAGTAATCTTGGTGGAAAGATAAAAGTATAAAGATTATAGAGTAAAAAAAATCGGCATCCGTCATTGTGATGGGTGCCGATTTGATGTTTTGTTCTCTCTATTTTAGAATAAAATAGACAAAAAAGGACAAGAAATACAAGAAACATTCATCTTGTTTTAGTATTTCGGGCGCTAATTTTGTTGTTCTGCAAAAAAATGTGTAACTTTGCATCCGAAATTTGGAAATGTGCGCCAGCCTTTGGGCTGACAATCACTATTTCTTTTATGCGAGGAATCATTCGAATGAAAAGGTTTTTGTCTATATTGCTGTTGATTTTGTCTGTGCAATGTGCCGTTGGTATCTTTGCACAGGGTAATGGTGGCGTGTCTGGTGACGCTAAGGCGACTGATAAGCTTCGCAAGGCAGAAGTGAAGAAACAACTTAATGATGCGAAGATAAATCTCAAGCAGAACAAGAATCTGGACAAGACGGAGGCTGTCATGCGTAATTTGCTCGCCGATAGCTTTAATATCCGTGACAAGCGACTCCATGCCACGCTCATAGAGGCTTTGCGCAAGCAGTATAATCAGGGAAATGAGAAACTGTATCTTCATCAACCATATGATACGACGCAGTTGTTTCTTATTGCCCGTAAGATATTCGAGGCTGCCCAGCGATTGGATAGCATAGAGGCTCTGCCTAATGAGAAGGGTAGGGTGGAGTATTCATATCGTGAGGATAACGTGCAACTTATGGCTCAGTTGTATGGAAATCTCTATACTGGAGGCGTGTTCCTGCTCAATCATCGTAATTATAACGAGGCTGTACAATGCGTGAACACCTATCTCATGGCTCCTGAGTGGACAATGATGAAAGGAGCGTTGAAAATTGATTCCCTGCATCGTTGGCATGCCGGTTATGTTATGCTTGCTGCCGGATACAGAAGCGAGGACTTTAAGTCGGCATTGAAATATGAAGAGGATGCTTTGAAGTATCGTCCTCGTCTGGAGACTTCCTTGCAGTATCTTGCGGAAATCTATCATGCAAAAAATGATTCTGTGCGCTATGAGCGGTATCTCTCATTAGGTGTGGATTCTTTCCCTCGTGACAGATATTTCTACTCTCGTCTCGTGGATTTATATTGCAATCGTAATGACTATGAGTCAGCGCTTGGTGTGACTACAAAGGTACTTGCTGCTGATACGACTGATTTTTCCACAAAGGTGGTTAGGCAGACTCTGCTCTTGAATCTTGCACGATATGATGAGTGCGTGGCACTTGGCGATAAGTTGATTGCCGAGAAAAACTCTGTTTCAGAAGTTTACTATAACAATGCCCTGGCTTACTATAATCAGACAATGGGACTTGAAAATGGACCGGCGAACAAGCGTAAGGAGCGTGAGAAGAAACTCCACGACCTTTATAAGAAATGCCGCCCTTACATGGAGAAATTCCGTGAACTAGAGCCAAAAGAAAGAGCCAAGTGGCGTCCGGTGCTGTATAATGTGTATCTGAACCTGAATATGGGTAAGGAGTTTAGTGAGATAAATGGGCAATAACAACAACCCCTTTTCCGCAAGACGGGAAAGGGGTTGTAGGGCTGTATATATTATGAATATGAATATTTTAGATAAAATCGGGATAAAGAGTCTTAACCCTATGCAGGTGGCTGTGGGGAAGGAAATTTCCTCTTCACAGAAAGATGTGGTTATCCTCTCGCCAACAGGTACGGGAAAGACATTGGCATATATGCTTCCGTTGCAGGAGCAGTTGGATCGGGATGACATCAACGTGCAGATGCTTGTTATAGTGCCGGGCAGGGAACTTGCCTTGCAGTCGCATGAGGTATTGCAAAGCCTCAAGTGCGGATTGCGAAGCATGGCTTGCTATGGCGGTCGTGCCACTATGGATGAGCATCGTAAGATGCGTGAGGTTAATCCGCAGGTGGTGTTCGCAACCCCTGGCCGTCTTCTTGATCATCTGGAGAAAGGCAATATCCTGTGCGACAATGTTCAGGTAGTGGTCATTGACGAGTTTGACAAGTGCCTTGAGATGGGTTTTGCTCGTGAGATGAGTGCTATACTCGGTTTTGTGAGTGATGATTGTCGTCGTGTACTCCTCTCAGCCACAGATATGGACGACATTCCGCGCTTCGTGAATATGGGGCGCACCGTAAAGCTCAATTTCATTCCCGAAGACGAGCAGACAAACGACCGCGTAGAGTCTTTTGTTGTGCATAGTCAGGAGAAGGATAAACTTGGCACATTGGCTTTGCTCCTTTCTGATATCGGAGCAGGAACCGTTAGCGGACAGGCACCCTCCCTCGGGAGGGCGGGGGAAGGGGCCTCTATAGTATTCCTGAACTACCGCGACTCTATCGAGCGTACTTCCGAGTATCTTAAATCGCAAGGCTTCTGTCATGTCGTGTTCCATGGCGGACTTGACCAGAAACAGCGTGAACAGGCTTTGCATCAATTCTCCAATGGCTCTGTGCAGATAATGGTATGTACCGACCTTGCTGCCCGAGGTCTTGACATTCCGAAGATCGGAAATATCATTCACTATCACCTGCCTCTCAGCCAGCAGGAATATATCCATCGTGTGGGTAGAACCGCCCGTTGGGATGCATCGGGCAGAACATTCTTCCTCCTTGGTCCTGAGGAGAAAATGCCTGAGTTCGTAGAACTTGAGCCCGAGGAGTATCAGGTGCAGTCAGAATCGGCAAAGCCTGTGCTTCCGCAGATGGTTACTCTCTACATAGGCAAGGGCAAGAGGGATAAGATAAGCAAGGGTGATATCGTTGGTTTCCTTTGCAAGATTGGTGGCTTGAAGAGTGCGGAGATAGGAAGAATCGACGTCTATGACCGCTATTGCTATGCCGCTATCAACCGCAAGTGTCTCCGCTCCGTGCTGAAGAATACTGCTGGGGCAAAGATAAAGGGAATGAAGACTGTGGTGGAAGAAATCAGATAGTTTTGGGAAAGTAAATTTTCAGTAAATTCATGGACTGTAAATTACTTATGCGGCATTTGCCGCAAGGAAATTTCATTCTTGTAATTTACTGAATAAATTTACTACTAATTTACTTTCCAATATAATTAGCCAAATGAAATTTGCATCATTTTCTTTCATTTTATTCTTGACACTTGTGTCAATTTTAGGATGTGAAAGTTCCTCAAAACCCACCGTCACCCCTTGGGGCGAGACAATAGGCGAGGACGGAGCACCTATTGAGCAGGTCGATACCGCCGGCGCGGTATCGCTGAGTGATATAGTGGATGCCGGAGAGATGATAATGCTTACCGTGTCAGGACCTGAGACGTATTATGACTATCATGGGCATGGCATGGGACTTCAGTATATGCTTTGCGAGAAGTTCGCACAGAAACTTGGGGTATCGCTTCGTGTAGAGATATGCAAGGACTCTGCCGAGGTGATGAAACGCCTTGCCGACGGAGAGGGAGATATTGCCGTTTTCTCTGATTATAAGTCATGGAAGGTGGCCGACAGCAAGGGAGAGATTGCCAACGAACTGAAGGCGTGGTATAAACCGGAACTCGTTACGCAGGTAAAGCGTGAGATGCATTCTATGTTCTCCGTCGGTATGGTGAAGAGGCATGTCTATCCATTCATGCTAAGCAGCAAGGATGCTATCATCTCCCGCTATGATGCTCTGTTCAGGAAATACGCCCCGGTGGCAGGATGCGACTGGACGCTCATAGCTGCCCAATGCTATCAGGAGTCTTGTTTCGACCCAAGGGCACATTCGTGGGCAGGCGCTTGCGGACTGATGCAGATAATGCCGGGGACAGCTGATAAGATAGGATTGCCGAGAGCGCAGCTCTATGATCCGGAGGCAAACATTGCGGCAGGATGCAGATACATGTCGCAGCTACAGGGAAAGTTCTCCGACGTGCCTGTGCGTAGCGAACGTATAAAGTTTGCTCTTGCATGCTATAACGGCGGCTATCACCATATACGTGATGCTATGGCTCTGGCAAAGAAATATGGCAGAAATCATCAGCGATGGAGTGATGTTCGGCAGTTCGTGCTTGGATTACAATCACCACGCTACTATAATGACCCAGTTGTGAAGAACGGCTATATGCGTGGCTCTGAGACAGCCGAGTATGTGGACAGGATCATCGACCGCTGGAATCAGTATCGTGGTGCTACCAAGAAGAAATACGGTAGCGGTATCAACGCAACGCCACAGAGGTCGAAGCATAAGAACAAGTGGGCAAACTGAATTTAGTTCATTCAAGGAAAACGTATTAGTAACAAGTAACAGGTAACAATAAGAAAAATAGTGTAAACTGCTGCCTATATTTATTATTTATATATATAATAAGGTATATAAACTCCTTAGAATAATTCTGTAAAATTTTGGCATACACAAAAATCCTTATTGTTACCTGTTACTTGTTACTGATCGTGATTTTGACTACTTGACGAGCGAGACTTAATCTTGCTTGTGGTTGTATAAAGTAAAGATAATGAGATTGTTATGCATAAATCGGAGGACAGGATAAAGGCGGCTGATAGTCTCAATAGCATAACAATAAGCATTAATTCCTGTCAGATTCACCTTGTTCAGTATGCATGAAAAACGATGTAAAGGCGAGAAAACCATTCCAAAAACATTTCCCCAACTTAATACTGACTTCAATGAGATTCTGTGATAACTTTCAACTCCCTCCAATGCAGGTCCGTTCTAGGTCCGTTTCAGGTCCGTTGTAAGTCCGTTGATGCTCCATCGATAGGAGCGAACCTGAAGCGAAGGCAGAACGAAGGCAGAGCGAAGGCACATCAGCATTTCTACCCTTGCGGTAACAGGTAACGGGTAACAATAAGGATCTTAGTGCTAGCGTATCTCATTTCAGACATAGTTCCCCCACGTCTGGATATGCTCTGTTGGGTGGGGATGATGCTAACGAGGTGTTGTGGCATACATGAAGGTATTAAAAGCAAAGATAAATTTTTACTAGATAGCAATAATATAAAATGTAGCCAACCAAAAAGAAGTGGCTGGCTACAATATTTATGTCTAATTGCATGAGTCTTGTCCGTCAATGATTTCTTCAAATGCCTTTATACGTTTCTTTTCATGCAAATATGCCAGATATATGAAGCATCCGCCTATTGGAATGAGAATCAGTAGTCTCATCTTTACTTCAACATATTGGAATTTAATATCGCCCAGATATATCATCATTCCTATTAATAATATTACAATAGCTGCGCCTACGCAATAACTAATAGAGTTGTATATCTTGTAACTATTGATCCTTTTTCTTAAAACTGTTACGTTTGTTGTAAAGTCAAATTTGTTGATAACAAGTATTTCCCAAAACGTCAGGAAAAAGGCAAGGGTCATTAAACTCTCCACAACGCAAAAGGTAACCTCATGAAACGGTCCGCTCGCTAAGATGTGCCGGTACTGATTTAATAAAAGAAAAAACATGAATACCGCAGCTACTATCATTCCTATCACTCTTTCCTTAATCATCTTGCCTGTAAGTGATTTGTATCGGTTTGACATGATAGATTCAAGTATTTTCTTGTTTGTCTCGCTATCTACATTATTCTTTTCTGCCAACTGATTCCAGTATAGCTTCATTTCTTCAAAATCTTCCATAACTGTTTAGCTTTTAGATTGATTAAACATCTGTTTTAGTTTGTCCTTTGCACGATTCAGCCTGCTGCCTACATTCGTTTCTGATATACCCAAGGTCTCGGCTATCTCGCTGTAGCTCTTTTCGTCGAGCCAAAGCATGATGATAGACCTGTCAATCATAGAGAGCCTTGAAATCATGCTGTACAACTCACTCTTGTGGTTGTCAGCAGCTATTTCTTCTGGAACATTTATTGCTTTGATAAGTTCCAGATGATGCCCTCTTTTGTATTTCAGTCGGATATAGGTGATACAGGTATTGATCGTGACTCGGTAAACCCAAGTACTCGACTTGCAGTTGCCCTTGAACGACTGGTAACTTTTCCAAAGATTATATATCGTTTCTTGATACAAATCCTCGAAAGTCATCAACTCGTTTGTGTACATAAGACAATACCTTGATATTATCTTTTGATTCTCATTTATGATAGAAAGAAAATCATTCTGTTCATTTAAATCCATTTTTTTTAGAGTTTGACAAAATTTGTTTTCGCTATAGCTTTTGTTTGGTTAGTCGAAGATATAACGAAAAAATCACAGAATAATTGTTAAAAATGTTTTCATGTATTCTAAGGAGGTTGGATTTCGGCAGATAAAGAGAGTTGCTATTATAGCATTCACGTTGGTTATAATTGTGTCTGCTCTTTCCTCCAATTAACCATATACACCTTTTCCTTGCCTCTCGTTATGGCTGTATAGAGCCAATGGATATAGTCGGGCGTGAGCATATCGTCGGTCATGTAGCCTTGGTCGATATACACATGTGACCATTGACCGCCTTGCGCCTTGTGGCAAGTTACGGCGTATGCGTATTTTATCTGGATGGCGTTGAAATAGGCATCCTCCCTTATGGCTTTCATGCGGTCAGCCTTTCGGGGTATGTCGGCATAGTCCTCTTCAATAGCCTTGAAGAGGGCGTTGCTCTGCTCTTGGGTTAGGGCAGGGGCATCCGACTGAAGGGTGTCGGTCAATACGATGGTGTCAAGCTCGAAATCGTCATAGTCGGGGAAACGCAGGATGGCATCAGCGAAATGAAAGCCGTATAGCTCACGGAAATTACGCACACGAACAACTATCGCCTTGTCGCCGTTGGCTATGAAGGAGGGTTGAGAGTTTAGTGTTGAGGGGTTAGAGTTTAGGGGTGAGAGTTTAGTGTTTAGAGTTGAGGGGTTAGGGTTTAGTGATGGCAGAGTGTGGTTCTTTACTATCATAACCTGATCTCCACGCTCGAGAAGTTCTTCGCGGTCAAGTACTTGCGCACGTATCCCATTGTTATACATCGTGGCATTCTTGTTGCTGCGTGTTATGACGATGGTATCGTCTATGCCAACGTGAGAATAACTGCTTGAAAGAGTGTCGATAATCTCATTTCCGGGTAGGGAAATAATATCAGAAAAGCCACGAAACTTTAACTTTGGAAGCTCGGTAGCCTCTTCATGTTGGATGAGACTTCGGATGGCTGTGGCATTATAAAGAATGCCCGATTCCTGTTCCTGACGAAGCACTTCCGAGAGGTCGCATTCAAAGAGTGTTGCCCCATAACCATAGAGGATTTCGGGAATAAGGGCAGGTGACTCATCCTCGCCAACTGGAGGTAGCTGTGCCGTATCGCCAATGAGGAGCATTCGGCAGTTGCGGCCGGAATAAACGAATTGTATGAGGTCGTCAAGAAGGTTCCCGCTTCCGAAACCTGTCTCGCCCATAGAGAAGGTGGAAATCATGGAAGCCTCGTCGATAACGAAGAGCGTGTCGGTGTGAAGATTGTCGTTGAGGTTGAAATCCCCGAGCATCGTCTTTTGGCGGTATATCTTCCGGTGGATGGTGGAGGCTGGTAGTGAACTGCTGATAGACAGTACCTTAGCAGCACGTCCTGTAGGTGCCATGAGCACGACTTTCTGGTGAAGAGCCACGAGCGTCTGTACCATAGCAGAGACGAGTGAGGTCTTACCGGTACCGGCACTACCACGCATAAGCATCATCGGCATATCGTTGCGTGAGGCAAGGAATTGGCCGAAGCATTGGAGCGCGTTCATCTGGTCGGCGGTTGGCTCGAAACCGAACCTGTCGAGGATGAGGGATATAAATTCGGGTATCTTCACTTTTTTTCTGAGATTTATTCTTTAATTATCTCTTTTTTTCTTAACTTTGCACTCGTCAATCGAAACGGGCACCGCTCTGCGAGCGACTATCCCTGTTGACTTCGTGCGAAGATACTTTGCACTCGTCAATCGAAACGGGCACCGCTCTGCGAGCGACTTCCCCTATTGACTTCGTGCGAAGAAGCACTCGTAACAGTGGGTGATGGGTGTTGGGTGTTAGGTGTTGGCGGTCAGCAAGACAAACCACTATCACACTAACACCCATCACCCAACACCTAATATACTGCAAAGTTAAGAAATAATTTTTTGCTATGCAAAAATATGAGTGAGAATTTTGAAAATAACGTATCTTCCCAGCGTGTGGTAAGACGTGGTGTTGTTCCGCGTCTGACTATTCGTGTTGGCTATGGAACGATGTCGTTCTTCCTGCCGAGGACAGACGGCACGGTGGAGTATCTGCCTTACACGGTGAAGAGCGGTGTGGCGATGGCAGCAAACCTGCGTACTGCTTTCCGTGAGTTGGAATTGCTTAGGGAACGTGATGACCGTGCTATGCTCTCTGTGTTGAGTCCTGTAGTGCTTGTACCTATCGACGAGTACATGGATCAGGAGAATTTTGACGTGGATACGCTCTATAACCATACCTTCACGGGCAGGGAACACGAGGAAAAGATTGCAAATGTGCTGCCAGACCTTAGTGCGGTTGCGGTTTTCGGTGTCAACAAAGATCTGAAGCTCGTAGTGGAGGATCACTTTGCGGATGTGAGGATACAGAATATCATGCAACCTGTATGGACGCATCTGTACCGTCGCAGTACGTTGGTCGGTCAGCGTCGCAAGTTGTATGCCTATCTTCATGATTCCAGAATTGATATTTTCTCGTTTCAGCAGCGAAGGTTCAGGTTTGCCAACTCCTTTGATGCTACTCACTCTCACGATGCACTCTATTACCTGCTTTTCACATGGAAACAGCTTGGCTTGAGCAATGAGGATGACGAGTTGCATCTCGTTGGCAGAAGTGAGCACATGGAATGGCTTACAACGAAGCTGAAATCTTATCTGCGTAGGGTATATACCCTCAACCCTGTTGCAGATCTTAATCGTGCTCCTGCTTCAATGATCGAGGGGATGGAGTATGATTTGATGATATAAAACTTCCGAACCTACAGCCCCTCACCCGTCACTATGTGACACCCTCTCCCCAAGGGGCGAGGGAAAAGTTAGTAATGAACCCTCAAGAGATTCCTCACAAGCGAATAAAGGTAACTTTTTCCTCGCCCCTTGGGGAGAGGATGCCCATAGGGCAGGTGAGGGGCTGTAGGGGCTGTAGGGGGCGTAGTTAGACTGTTGTTTTTATGCGAATAATCACAGGACAATATAAAGGAAGGCACTTTGATGTGCCGAGGACTTTCAAGGCAAGGCCGACAACCGACTTTGCCAAGGAGAATATCTTCAATGTGCTGAATGGCTATCTGGATTTTGATGGCATTTCGGCTTTGGATTTGTTTGCCGGTACGGGTAGCATATCTCTTGAAATGCTGTCGAGAGGCTGTGCGGATGTGACGAGTGTGGAACTTGATCGCGAACATTCGGCTTTCATCCGTCAATGTCTTCAGAAACTGGGTGATGACCGTTGCTCGCTTATCAAGGGCGATGTGTTTCGATTCCTGAAGTCGTGCAGAAGAAAGTACGACCTTATTTTCGCAGATCCTCCATACGCATTGCCTGAGCTTCCAAAGATCCCAGACCTTGTGCTTGGCACAGAGACTGGCAACTGTCTGCTTTCAGAAGATGGTATCTTCGTTTTCGAACATGGAAAGCAGAATAATTTCTCGCAACACCCCTGCTTTGTGGAGCATAGAAGTTATGGGAGTGTGAATTTTAGTATATTTAGACCCACCCATTAACCAACGGCCCCTATGGCCCCTCACCTGCCCCTTGGGGAGAGAATGCCCGTAGGGCAGGTGAGGGGCTGTAGGGTGGTTTGTTGGGAAATGTTGTCTTTTATATGATCGATCGTCTTACCATAGAAAGAATCAAGGAAGCGGCAGACATTGTGGATGTCGTTTCAGAGTTTGTTAGTTTGAAGCGTTCTGGTTCAAACTACAAGGGATTGTGTCCTTTCCATAACGATAGGACACCGTCTTTCTATGTGTCTCCTACTCGTGGTACCTGCCATTGCTTTACCTGTGGCGAGGGTGGCGATTCCGTGGGTTTCCTGATGAAGCATGAGCAACTCACATATCCGGAGGCTCTCCGTTGGCTTGCCAATCGCTATGGCATTGAGATTGAGGAGAAACAGCTTACGGACGAACAGCGTAAGCAGCAGACGGAGCGAGAGGGAATGTTCATTGCAAATAACTGGGCAGCAGACTATTATACAGACATCCTGCATAATGATGTGGATGGTCGTGCTGTTGGAATGCAATATTTCCGTCAGCGCGGTTTCAGGGATGACATAATCAAGAAGTTCAGACTTGGATTCTCTCCTGCCGACAGATATGCAATGCCACGTAAGGCAAAGGAGAAAGGCTACAACCTTAATTTCCTTGAACAGACAGGCTTGTGCTATAAGGATAACAAGGGTGAACTGGTTGACAGATTTTCTGGTCGTGCCATGTTCCCTTGGATAAGCGTAAGCGGTAATGTAGTGGCATTCGGAGGTCGTGTGCTCGACCAGCGAACCAAAGGCGTAAATCAGAAGTATGTCAATTCGCCAGACTCCCCAATCTATCACAAGGATCATGAGCTTTACGGCATTTATCAAGCAAAGAAGGCGATAGGCAAGGAAGATTTCGTGTTCATGGTGGAAGGCTATACCGACGTTATCTCAATGCACCAATGTGGTATAGAGAACGTGGTAGCCAACTCTGGTACAGCTCTCTCCGTGCATCAGATTCATCTTCTGCATAGGTTCACATCGAACATCGTCCTGCTTTATGACGGTGACGATGCTGGTATCCATGCCGCTCTCCGAGGTACAGATATGCTTCTTGCCGAGGGAATGAACGTGAAGGTGCTCTTGTTGCCTGATGGTGATGATCCTGATAGTTTTGCAAGAAAACATACGGCTGATGATTTCAGAAAGTATGTAGAGGAACATCAGACAGATTTCATTGAGTTCAAGACAAGGGTGTTGTTGCAAGGTGTCACGGATCCTATAAAGAGGTCGGAGGCTATAAACTCTATCGTGAAGAGTGTCAGTATGATAACTGACCCGATAGTACGAGCAACATATATAAAGGATTGTTCTTCCCGTCTTGGTATCAACGAGCAGACTTTGCTTGTCACGATGAATAATTTCATCCGTGCCTATCGTGATGAGAAACGTAAGGAAGAAGATCGAAATAATCGTGCGTTGCAGAGAGGGGAACAGTCGCAAACTGCTCAACAGCAACCAACTCCCACTACGCAATCGCCAACACCTCAGAACGATTCTTACGATGAGATACCACCAGAGGCCTTTCTTCCTCCCGAGGCATTCTCGCAACCTCAACCATCTAATCCTCCTTCAGGAGGGGAAATATCGTCGACTTCCGGTTCCCTCTCTACGGTAGAGGGCGGGGGAAGAGGCCTCACACCCATCACTCACGATTTATCCGTCCAAGACCTCCTCATCCAGTTCATCATCAAGTATGGTGAACAGGTTATTCTTGATAATGTCGAGACCGATGAGGGGCAAACTGTCTCATTGAATGTGGCTCAGGTGGCACAGATTGACCTTGCTAATGATAGCCTCACGTTCGCCAATCCGTTGCATACCCAGATACTTGAGGAGGCTGTGGCACATTCCGGAGAAGAGGGATTCAAGACGGAAAGATATTTCAGACTTCATGCCGATTATGAGATAAGTCAGTTGGCTATCAAACTGACTGAAGATCCTGTGCAGTTGACAAAGACATATCAACTGAAATATGAGCCAGAGCGATTGAAAGGGCAGTTGGAGCATCTTCTGCTTGATGTCCGCTTTGAGTTCGTTGAGAATAGGCTTACCTATATCCGTCAGGAAATGGGGCTATGTTCCAATGATGCCGAGAAATACATGTCACTTATTGGAGAAATGCAGCAACTTCAGAAACTCAGAATGAAGATAGCCAAGATGCTGGGAAGGGCATAGGATATCAGTCCGTTGTAACTCCCATCTCCAATAAGAGCAACATAAGAGCTGCATAAGAGTTACATAAGAGCAACGTACAAACTTTATAGTTTATCAACTCACGATAAATAACAAAGAAACCGCACCCGATAATATCAGATGCGGCTTCTTTATGTTTTTTGTTTTTGTTATTAATTTGCTGCCTCGAATTCCTGAAGGAATCGTGTGTCATTCTCTGAGAACATACGGAGGTCGGAAACGTGGTACTTGAGGTTTGTGATACGCTCAACACCGAGACCGAATGCGTAACCGGAATATACTTTAGAATCAATACCGCAGAGCTCGAGTACGTTAGGGTCAACCATACCGCAACCGAGAATCTCTACCCAACCAGTATGCTTGCAGAATCCGCAACCCTTACCACCACAGATATGGCAAGAGATATCCATCTCTGCAGAAGGCTCTGTGAATGGGAAGTAACTTGGACGGAGACGGATCTTTGTATCAGGACCGAACAACTCCTGCGCAAAGGTAAGCATTACCTGCTTGAGGTCTGTGAACGATACGTTCTTGTCAATATAGAGACCTTCAATCTGGTGGAAGAAGCAATGTGCACGTGCTGTGATAGCCTCATTACGGAACACACGTCCAGGACATATTACACGAATTGGTGGCTGTCCCTGCTCCATCACACGAGCCTGTACGCTTGAGGTGTGTGAACGGAGGATGATGTTCTTCGTTACATCGTTGAGCGGACTCTGCTCCACGAAGAATGTGTCCTGCATATCGCGTGCTGGGTGATCAGCAGCGAAGTTCATCTTTGTGAACACGTGAAGGTCGTCCTCTACCTCTGGACCGTCAGCCAATGTGAAGCCCATGCGCTGGAAAATCTCCACAATCTCATTCTTCACGATAGAGAGAGGGTGACGTGTGCCAAGTTGGATAGGGTAGGGAGTACGTGTGAGGTCGAGGTCGTCGGCAACAGTCTCTGTTGTTGCAACCTGTTCCTTGAGTCCGTTGATCTTATCGAGAGCGAACTGCTTGAGTTCGTTAATCTTCATACCAAGCTCCTTCTTCTGATCGGCAGCCACATTACGGAAGTCTGCCATCAGGGCGTTGAGCTCACCTTTCTTGCTGAGGTATTTCAGACGAAGAGCCTCTATTTCTTCTGCGTTGGAGGCAGTCAGCGCTTCCACTTCCTTGCGAAGTGCGTCTATTTTCTCTACTAACATAGTGTCTTGATAGTGTCTTAAATCAAATTTGCGTGCAAAATTAATATTTTTCTTGGAAAATAAGGAATAAAATAAAAATAAATGTGTACATTTGCACTGAAAATTGTGTAAATTTAATGAGAAAAATTGTTTTTGTAGTCTTTTGCATGTCATTGATGATGCTCTTTGTCGGTACGGGATGTACTGACAAAAAGACAACATCCATTGAACCTGTAAGCGTGGATTCTATGCTTGTGGATTCTCTCGGCACTGATTCTATGGAGGCGCTGATTGAGGATGAACCAATGCCAAAGGCTGCTGATGAGCTCTTTGACGACTTCATTTTCAATTATGCGGCAAACCGTCGTCTTCAGACAGACCGTACCGACTATCCCGTCAGCGTTGACACCTACGGAAAGCTGTCGCGTGTGGAGAAGTCGAAATGGGGAATGGAGCATTTCTTCATGCGCCAGGGCTACTATACTCTTATTTTCAACAATGCCAAGCAGTTGGATGTGGTAAAAGATACAGCTATTGGCAACGTATATGTGGAGAGAATATCATTTGCAAAGAAGCAGGTAAAGAGATGGCTGTTCAATCGTGTGCTCGGCTTGTGGAAGATGCAGGGCGTAAAGATTATGCCATTGGCAAAGCATGAGGATGCCGCTTTCCTGAAATTCTATAACCGCTTTGTAACTGACTCTACTTATCGTTCGTTCGCTATTGCCGAGTCTGTTGTCTTTTCCGGACCTGATCCGGAGGATGATTTCTCTCGTATGACAGGTGAACTGATGGCAGAGCAGGTACCTATGTTCCTGCCTTGGATGCCTTCCGGAACACTCTACAATATCCATTACGGCGATCAGCCATACAAGCCGTCGAACACAAGGATATTCGTGGTTCGTGGCATAGCCAACGGTATTGAGTCGGAATTTACGTTCCAGAAGATATCCGGCACCTGGATGCTGACGAAGTTGAATACTTAACCCCTTCCTGCCCTTTGGGCATCCTCCCCCGTGGAGGGGAAAAAGCTAGCGCAGAACGGGATTCTGAGAAAAAGATTGTAAAAAATAGCAGCTAATAAAAGAAAAAGATATGGCATATAATAACGAGAAATTCAAGGATTCAAAAAATAAAAAGGGTGCGTCTTTGGGCACTCCGGCTCCCTCCCTACGGGGGAGGGCGGGGGGAGAGGCCGCTGTTCTCAAGGACGGCTGGTCCGCCGACATCGCTGAGGCTGTTCGTGTGATGAAGCAGGGTGGCGTTATCCTTTACCCTACGGATACCGTTTGGGGAATAGGCTGTGATGCCACTAATGCGGATGCCGTGAAGAAAATATACGAGATAAAGAAGCGTGATGACTCAAAGGCTATGATTTGTCTCATAGACTCTGACAAGCGCATCTCACGTTATGTGCGCAATGTGCCAGATGTAGCCTGGGATCTTCTCAACCTCCCTACAAAGCCTACAACCGTTATCCTTGATAATGCTAGCGGACTTGCCAATAACCTTGTGGCAGAGGATGGAAGCATCGCTATGCGTATAACAAAGGAAGCGTTCTCCAAGGAACTCTGCTATCGCATGCAGAAGCCTATCGTCTCCACGAGTGCGAATATAAGTGGCGAACCTGCCGCACAGAACTATCGTGACATCGCCCCAGAGATCCTTGAGGCTGTGGATTATGTCTGCAAGTCTCGCAGAAACGAGCATGAACCTCATGTGCCTTCAAGCATCATTAAGCTGTCAGGCAATGGTGAGGTTACGGTGATAAGGAAGTAATGAACATTGATCAAATCATAGAATGGCGTGTTAAGAAAGTGTCGGACAGGCAGTTTACGCTTGTCCTTGCCTTCTTTGTGGGTATGCTTGCTGCTGTTGCAGCCTTCATACTTCATTCTGCCATCCACTTCATACAGCATCTGCTGACCTCGGAATTCAATATGAAGTCATTCAACTGGCTTTATCTTGTGTTCCCTATCGTCGGCATATGGCTGACCTCGCTCTTTGTGAAATATGTGGTGAGGGATAACATCTCGCACGGTATCACCCGAATCCTCTATGCCATAAGTACCAAGCAGAGCCGATTGAAGAGGCATAACTGCTGGTCATCTGTCTTTGCCTCTGCCATAACCATCGGATTCGGAGGATCAGTAGGTGCCGAGGCTCCTATCGTACTTACGGGTTCAAGTATCGCGAGTAACCTTGGACAGCTCTTCCGCCTCAACAACAAGACGCTGATGTTGCTCGTAGGCTGTGGTGCTGCTGCGGCTATCGCTGGAATCTTCAAGGCGCCAATAGCCGGACTCGTCTTCACCATCGAGGTACTGATGATCGACCTCACAATGGCGAGCATCTCCCCGATTCTCATAGCATCCGTAACGGCTACCTGTTTTACCTATATCTTCATAGGCAATGACCAGTTGTTCACTTTCACGCTTGATAGCCCATGGATAGTAGAACGTGTGCCGAGCAATATCCTCTTAGGCGTTTTCTGCGGACTTGTAGCTCTCTACTTCATCCGTTCCATGACATTCTGCGAGAATATCTTCGGAAAACTGAAAGACCACAGATACGCCAAGCTCGCCCTTGGAGGTATCATTCTTAGCACTCTCATCTTCCTTTTCCCTTCACTCTATGGTGAGGGTTACAAGGATATCAATATCCTTCTTGACGGACGTACTCAGGCTGATTGGGACAAGGTGATGAACGGTTCTCTGTTCTATGGCCATGAGCATTGGCTTATCGTATATATCGGTATGATCGTGCTCACAAAGTCCTTTGCCACAGCTTCCACAAACGGTGGTGGCGGTTGTGGCGGAACCTTCGCTCCTTCGCTCTTTATTGGAGCCTTTGCAGGATTCTTCTTTGCACGCATCTGGAACACGTATGAGATGGGCGTTTATTTCCCTGAGAAGAATGCCGCATTGCTTGGCATGGCAGGTGTCATGTCGGGCGTTATGCATGCGCCTCTCACGGGTATCTTCCTCATTGCCGAGCTTACTGCCGGATATGATCTCTTTATGCCGTTGATGATAACAGCCGTAAGTTCATACCTCACAATCCTCATATTCGAGCCTCACAGCATCTATGGCATGCGACTGGCACGTGAGGGTAAGCTCATCACCCACCATACCGACCGTGCCGTACTCACTTTGATGAGTCTTGACAGCGTTATCGAAAGGGATTATGTGAGTGTGGATAAGGATATGGAACTTGGGCAGTTGGTACATTCTCTGAGTAAGTCTGGTAGCAGTCTTCTGCCAGTCCTTGACCGTGCCGGCAATCTCCTTGGCGAGATTGACATGAACAAACTTCGTCATATCGTTTTCCGCACGGAGCTATATCATCATTTCCGCGTCTCCCAACTTATGAGCGACCCGCCAGCGCAACTCCGTCTTGGTGATCCTATGGAGGATGTGGTAAAGGCATTCGACCAGTATCACGCCCATCAGCTTCCTGTTATGGACGATCAGAATCACCTCATCGGATACGTCTCTCGCAGTCATGTCTATGCACAATACAGAAAGATGGTGGCGGATTTGTCGAATGACTAAAAGTGAATAGTGAATAACGAATAGTGAATAATACTAAATACTGGTAGACACCAGAACGGAAGCACTTTGATGTGTATAATCCCATTCTGCGCCAGCAGTATTTTTCACTAAGCATTATTCACTTTTCACTTTTCACTTAAAAATATTTCATTATATGAATAAATCATCTCTCCGAATCATTTTCATGGGCACCCCCGAATTTGCGGTGGGTACTCTCTCTGCCCTTGTTGAGGGCGGATATAACGTTGTGGCAGTCGTTACGCAGCCGGATAAGCCGGTGGGACGACATGGCTCTGTGCTTCAGCCGTCACAGGTGAAGCAATACGCACTTGAGCATGACATTCCTGTGCTTCAGCCGGTGAAGATGAAGGATCCAGAGTTTGTGGAGCAGCTTCGCAGCTATAACGCAGACCTGCAGGTTGTCGTAGCTTTCCGTATGCTTCCTGAGATAGTATGGGATATGCCACGCTTCGGCACGTTCAACGTACATGCAGCCCTCCTTCCACAGTATCGTGGTGCTGCACCTATCAACTGGGCAATCATCAACGGTGAGACGCAGACAGGCGTAACAACCTTCTTCCTCGACCATGATATTGATACAGGCAGAATCATCAGGCAGAAGTCGTTTGATATTCCTGACGATGCCAACGTGGAGTATGTCTATGACGGACTGATGAAACTCGGTGCCGAACTTGCCATAGAGACCATAGATGCCATTATTGAGGGCAACGGTCATGTGGAGTCACTTCCTCAGGAAGAGATGATACCTGTTGGAAAAGAACTGCATCAAGCCCCGAAGATATTCAAAGAAACGTGTGAGATCGACTGGAACAAGAGCGTGAAGCAATGTCACGACTTCGTTCGCGGACTCTCCCCAATACCAGGTGCATGGGCAAATGTCACCCTTCCTGACGGTCGTGAGACGGTGATGAAGATCTACAAGGCACAGAAGACCGAGCGTAGGGGAGAAGTCCCAGGAACAGTTCATGCAGAGAAGAATCATCTCTATATCTCCGCATCCGACTATCAGCTTGAAATCCTTGAGGTGCAGCTTGCCGGCAAGAAACGCATGGCAGCCCGCGACTTCGTCAATGGATTGATTCACTAAGAGGTTTTCTTAGAGTCACCCATGTGGAAATGCTTTTTGTTTCGAACATCACATAACAATATTCAGCCCTCGCTACACCTATGTAGTGAGGGCTGAGTCATAATGCTTATGTCGTAAGTGGTGAGGATTCAAGTCGTTAGGATTTGCTACACATTGTGTAGAATTTTTATTGTCTTTGGGAACTACTTAGTTGAATCCTCGTGTATGCTGTCTGCCATTAGACGGTAGATCTGACGGGTGCGCTCATCGTTGATGAGAGCTATTTGGGCTTCCATGATGGTTTTGTCGTAGCGCACCATCGGACCTGTCTGTGCCTTGCGAGGGGAGAGCTCCCTGACCTTGTTGGCGGTCTCCTGTATAAGTGGCTGATAGAGTGAGAAATCAATGCCTTCTTCCTCAAGTACCTTTTCTGCCAGACGATAGCAATGGTTTGTCATATTACAAGCAAAAACGGCTGCGAGGTGCAGTTTCTTGCGCTTGTCGGATGACATCTCCAATACGTGGTCAGATACCTTTGAGGCAATTCCCTTTATTGTTTCCATCGTATCACTATCGCAAGCCTCTACGAAACATGGAATCTCGCGGAAATTTACGTTCCTGTCCTTGGAGAAGGTCTGCATAGGGTAGAGGACGCCGTAATTGGGTGATGGGTGATGGGTGTTAGGTGTTAGTGTGTTGTCTGAAAAGACAGACATGGGGACACTTCCGGCGGTGTGGAGAAAAATGGGGTGTTGGGTGTTGGGTGTTAGGTGATGGCTGTTTGCTAAGTGCTCCGTAAGTTGTTCTATGAGGCTTGGCAGAGCATCATCCTTAACGGAAAAGATATACACATCAGCATCTGTGCGGATATCGTTGATGCTGGTACATGAATCACAATGGAGCTTGTCGGCAAGTGCCTGAGCATTCTCCTTTGTACGACTGAAAATCTGTATTATGTCCTCTCCTGCTGCCTTTAGCGCAAGTGAGAGATTAGTGGCAAGGTTGCCAGAACCGAGGAAGACGATTTGCATGATATGGCCTCTCCCCCCGCCCTCCCCCGTAGGGAGGGAGCCGGAAGGCAAAAACGATTAAATTATTCTTTGTTATGCTCATAAGCCAGTCGCGCTCCAGCTCCCTCCCTACGGAGGGAAGTCCGATGTTGATAACATCGGAGTATGTGTAAAGCGGGGGGAGAGGCCGTTCTTTATTTCGTCGCTTTCTGAATCCCCTTGAACTGAAGGTATGGATCTACTGTGATGCTGTGCTTGCAGTAAGGGATAATGTAGTGGGCATTTCCGCCTGTGGCAATGAGCTTCACGTCCTTGCCGAGAGTGGGGATGATGCGGTCAATCATACCGTCGATCATGGAGGCTGTGCCGTAGATGATACCGCTCTGCATACATTCAAGGGTGTTGCGACCAATCATGTGGCGCGGTTTCTCAATGTTGATGGTAGGGAGCTGTGATGCCTTTGAACTGAGTGCCTTGAGGGATGTCTTGACACCCGGCATTATCATTCCTCCTATGAAGTCGCCATCCTCGTTTATTACCCCTATCGTGGTTGCCGTTCCCATATCGATTACGATGGCTGGTGCGCCATAGTAGCAACGCGCGGCAATGGCATCGGCAAGACGGTCCTTGCCAAGCTGTGAAGGGGATTCAATCTTTATGTTTATGACTTTCTGGGCATCGTCGAGGCTGAAGAATGACGGTACTACACCTGTGACATCAATAATGGCTTGTGATACCTTGTCGTTGATTTCCGGCACTACAGACGAGATTACCACACTATCAATCTTGGCTATCGTCCCGTCCTTTGTCAACAGACCGAAGCTATAGAGTCCGGCACGTATCTCGCGACGGAAGAAGCTTATTGCCTCTCTCTTTATCGTCTTCAGGCGCCATGTGTCCTTTATGTTGCCCTCTTCATCTGAGTATGCGATGACGACTGTAGAGTTTCCTATGTCGAGGATAAGGTGGCCTCTCCCCCCGCCCTCCCCCGTAGGGAGGGAGCCGGAGGTGTATGGAGGATTGCTATTCTTGTTCATTTATTTTGAGGATTGCCTTTTGCCTTCCGGCTCCCTCCCTACGGGGGAGGGCGGGGGGAGAGGCCGTTTCTTCTTTATTATTTCATCCAATATCATTTCTGCTGTCTCTTCCTTTGAGCAGAGCGGAAGCACCTTCACCTCTTCCTTAGAGATGAGAGTGACCTGATTGGTATCTACAGCGAAGCCTGTCTTACCTTCTGAGATGGAGTTGGCGCAGATAAGGTCGGCATTCTTCTTGGTGAGCTTTGCGCGAGAGTTCTCTATCAGATTCTCTGTCTCCATAGAGAAGCCTACGAGCATCTGTCCTTCCGGCTTGTTCTCACCAAGATACTTGAGGATGTCCTGTGTGCGTGTGAGTGGAATTGACAGGTCGCCATCCTTCTTCTTCATCTTTTGGTCGGAATAGGAGGATGGGGTATAGTCAGCCACAGCACTACACATTATGATGATATCGTTATCGGCACTTCGACTTGTAACCTCGCGATACATATCCGCAGCACTTACAACATCCACGACCTCTATACCTGCGAATGCCTGTATGTTGACTGGTCCTGAGACGAGAGTTACCTTTGCGCCTCTCAATGCCGCCATCTTGGCAATGGCATAGCCCATCTTGCCAGAAGAATGGTTGGTGATGTAGCGAACAGGATCGATAGATTCCTGAGTAGGACCTGCCGTGATGAGTACACGCTTGCTTTCCATATCCTTCTCATGAGCCACAGCGAGCAGAATATGCTGGAGTAGAGTCTCTTCTGAAGGAAGTTTCCCGCTACCAGTATCGCCACAAGCAAGTCTGCCTGATGCTGGCTGTATGATGCTATAGCCATAGTGCTCAAGCTTCTTGAGGTTGTCCTGTAGGATAGGGTTCTCCCACATGTTGGTGTTCATAGCAGGAGCTATGAGCTTCGGAGCCTTTGTGGCAAAGATAGTGGTTGTAAGCATATCATCGCAGATGCCGGATGCAATCTTTCCGATGATATTAGCCGATGCAGGAGCTACAAGGAAGAGGTCAGCACGCTTGGCAAGAGCCACATGCTCAACATTGAACTCGAAGTTCCTGTCGAATGTATCTACAAGGCATTTGTTGCCTGTGATTGTCTCGAAAGTTATTGGCGTGATGAAGTTGCACGCATTCTTTGTCATGATGACATGCACGTTGGCATTCAACTTGACAAGCATGGATGCAAGGTTGGCTATCTTATAGGCTGCTATGCTGCCTGTAACGCCGAGGACTATGGTCTTGTTATTAAGCATGAAATCCGGCCTCTCCCCCCGCTTTACACATACTCCGATGTTATCAACATCGGACTTCCCTCCGTAGGGAGGGAGCCGGAAGGAAAAAGCGATAAAATTATTCTTTATTAGTGTTCATTTGCCTGTCGCGCTCCGGCTCCCTCTCTACGGGAGAGGGCGGGGGGAGAGGCCGTTATATTACTGATCATTCAACTTCCCATGCTTCTCATAATTCGCCTTGCGCACAATCTCGTTATTGTCGTTTACGAAAAGTACGGTTGGCTTATGTGAAGCAGCTTCCTGTGGAGTCATGTTTGCGTAAGCCATGATGATGACCTTGTCACCAACGCTCACGCATTTGGCAGCAGCACCATTAAGGCAAATGATGCCAGAGCCCTCTTCTCCTGCGATGGTGTATGTCTCGAAACGGTTGCCGTTGTTGATATCAACAATCTGCACTTTCTCGTATTCGAAAATACCAGCTTCGCGGAGTAGCTTTGTATCTATGGTAACGCTGCCTACATAGTCGAGGTCTGCCTGTGTTACCTTGGCACGGTGAATCTTCGCTTTAAGTAATGTGATGTCCATATTGGTAGCCTAACCAAGCCTTCCCAAACGGGTAGTACGATGTTGATAACATCGGAGTATGTGACCAAATGTTTTATACACTTGAGAGCGTAAACCTTTTCTTCACGAAGACTTGGCTATAATTAATTAAATCTTTGAACGCTAAGACACAGAGCTAAGTTGATTACTGTAGATGCATCTTGTATTGTTTATCTTACTACCTAACATCCTTCCCCTTGGGAAGGCTTGGTTAGGCTTTTGTTATGAAGTTATCAATCAATCGTGTCTTGCCGATATAAACTGCAATAGCAACGAGTGTCTCGCCTGAGATGGTGTCAACGCGCTGTATGTTCTCGAAATCAACCACCTCAACGTAGTCAACACGTGCAAGTGGCTCGGTCTCAAGGTTTGTCTTGATGATGTCGATAATCTTCTTTGCGTTCTTCTCACCAGCCTCAATGGCCTCCTTGCCCTTCTTCAAGCTCTTTGAGAGGATGAGGGCAGCCTGACGCTCTTCTGCTGAGAGATATGTGTTGCGACTTGACTTTGCCAACCCGTCAGCCTCGCGAACGATTGGGCAAGGGATGATCTCGATAGGGAAGTTAAGGTCGCGAACGAAACGGCGGATAGTAGCCAACTGCTGTGCATCCTTCTGTCCGAAATATGCGCGGTCAGGGCAAACGATGTTGAAGAGCTTGCCTACTACTGTGCAGACGCCACGGAAATGTATAGGACGAACAGCACCACAGAGCAGTTCGGTGGTCTCTGTTGTGTCGATGAAAGATGTGAAATGACCAGGGTACATCTCTGATGGCTCTGGATTGAAAATCAAGTCGCCGCCAGCCTTCTCCACGAGTGCCTTGTCGTGCTCCATATCGCGTGGATATGCCTCAAAGTCCTCGTTAGGACCAAACTGAATCGGGTTTACGAATACTGACACAACGGTACGGTCATTCTGGCTGACTGACTTTACAATCAGGCTCTGATGACCTTCGTGAAGGTAACCCATAGTTGGAACAAGTCCTACTGTGAGTCCCTCTTTACGCCATTCTGATACGATCTCTCTTACCTCTTTAACTGTTTTTACTACTTTCATAATATAGAGTAACCACGGCCTCTCCCCCCGCCCTCTCCCGTAGAGAGGGAGCCGGAGCGCGAAAGGCATGTTAATTTTTAATTGTTAATTAATAAATTTTCTTGAGCGAATCCCCATTATCTGAAAGACTATCCAAACATCCTTCCCTTTGGGAAGGCTTGGTTAGGCTTTTTAATACCTCCTCGCTTATCGCGAATGTATGCTCTTTTGCAGGGAATGCCCTTGACTCCACATCTGCCTTATATTGCTTGAAAGCCTCAAGCATGGTGTCGTGGAGATTGGCATATTTCTTAGCGAACTTTGGCGTGAAGTCGTTGGCATAGCCAAGCATATCCTGATACACAAGCACCTGACCGTCACAACCGTTACCTGCTCCAATGCCTATGGTGAGGGCTGGAACGAGTTCGGTAATCTTTGATGCAAGTGCTGCCGGAACACATTCAAGTGTGATAGCAAAGGCACCAGCCTCGCAAACTGCCTGAGCATCTGAAATGAGTTTCCTTGCTGCCTCAAGCGATTTACCCTGAACCTTATAGCCACCGAGCGTGTTAAACGACTGAGGGGTGAGTCCTATATGGGCAATTACAGGAATACCAGCCTGTACGATAGCCTTGATGCGGTCGGCATATTCCACACCTCCCTCAAGTTTCACAGCCTGGCAGTTTGTTTCCTTCATGATTCTGCCGGCATTCATAACGGCATCATACACAGAGCCCTGATACGACATGAAAGGCATATCGATAGCCACGAGAGCGTTCTTCGCGCCTCGGCAAACAGCCTTTCCATGATGAATCATGTCGTCAACGGTAACAGCAAGGGTATTCTCATAACCCAGCATCACGTTACCCAGAGAATCGCCAACGAGAATCATATCAACCCCCGCTTCATCAATTGTGCAAGCTGTATGATAGTCGTATGCGGTAAGCATGCTTATAGGCTGAATGCCTTTACGACTAAGCATATCAGATATAGATTTCTTCATTTTTTTGAAAAAATAAATAAGAAAAATTTGAAATAACCGCGCTACGGATTTACTGTGCAGCGAAAGTTCATTTCACGTGAATAAAATGAATTTAAAAAATAAGGGCGGTTATTGCAACCTTGGATGTTTTTAAAAGTATGCTCTTTTTACAGGGTGCAAAGTTACAAACATTTACCAAAATATGCAAATCTTTATAGGATAATTTCCCATTTGTCGTGTAATTTACCTAATTTTATATTATTTTTCTGTGGAAATACACCTAATTAATAAGAAAATACCCCAAAATGGGGATAAACGACACATCCCCGACAGATTCGCTCTGACGGGGATGTCTTGCTTCATTTCGCGGATGTTATTTCTTAGCGAGCATCTTCTTTATCTCTTCCCTCGGAAGCTCTTGAACGTAATCGTTAAATTCCTTTAGGAATCTGCTTAAACCTGCGGAAACGTTGAGTAAGTTGCCGTTAGGATGTATGATTACAAAGTTTGGAGTTCCCTTTATTCCATAAGCAATTGACATGTCACTTGCATATTGCTGGGCTGTCCATTCATGAAAACTTTTATTATTGTTTCCTTCCATCCAAGAATTGTCTACAGAAATGGCAACAACTTCTATCTTGTCTTTATAACGCTTGTAGAGCCAGTCAAGGACAGGTATCGCCTCCAAGCAAGGACCACAACCTTTAGAGGTAAACTCCAGTATTATATATTTTCCTTTGAATTCTGAAAGTTTATGCTCATTCCCCTTACGGTCATAAAGCGTGAAGTCCCGCATTTTATCACCAAATTTCAATTCTTTTGTCTCTTCGACTGTTCGCTGTGGCTCGTCCATTGAAAGGAAAGCTTTTGCCAGACCAATCTCTTCGTCATCACAATCTGCAGGGGCCTTCTCCATAATGAGATTACGTAATCTGTCCTTTAACTGACTGTTACCAAGTTGCTTTGCCAAAAATGAAATCGAATTTAGGTTCATCGCAAAAACAGAATTATATTCCCTGTTCTTCATGAAGTCGAGCATGGAAACTACTTGGATAGAGTCTTTTGCCCTTTCCAGTTTCTTTACCACATCATCGTCAACTTCGTCAGCCTCATATTCTTCTTGTATTCTTTTTCTGATAGCAGATAATTTCTCGTGTTCGTAATCCGCATATTCGAAGAATTCTTTCTGCAAAGGATGGTTGCTCTCTGCCCTCCATGAAATAGCATTTAATGCAGGAGTACCCGTAACCTTTACCTTTGCACCAGGATAGGCATAAACTGGCATGCCTTTCCCTTCTATGTTAACCATATATTCCACATTGTCATCGTTTTCATCGAAATCCTTATAAACGAATTTCTTTTCTATGTGGAACTTTCCATTTCTTATAGTATCAACCAATGTATTATTGGCATTATAGAATGCTTTTGTCTTTTTTATTCGAAAAGCCAAACTTACACGAGTTCCGTCTGGAACACCACTAAGTTCACCTTCAACAACGATAGGTTTCATAGGTATTTCCTTTGATTTGTCTGCCACAGGCATTTTCATGGGCATTCCGGGATATTGTGCCCACGAACATTGTATGGTGAGCAAAAACAGAGAGAGTATCACTAATTTCTTCATCTTGTAATAATTGTTATATTGTTTTAGTTTCTATGCCTTTATCTTACATACACACAAAAATACACACAAAACCTGAAATGGATTTAAAATGTTCGCATTTTTTAGAAAAATTAACTTTTGTCTATTCCCTAATTTAACGTGAGTTCGACCACAGAAAGCACGAGATTTGTCGCAGACCCACTGACCACGGGGAAGTAAAGAAACGGAAGTTTTTCGCATAAGTTGCTTTCGCCATTTAGAAAAACCAATTAAAACAAAAGAACACAAAATAAAACAATGTGAGTTCGATGACTTGCTTTAGCTTGATGAGCTTCAGCGAATAATTGCCCTTAAGACAAACAGCAAGCTGTTTTTAACTGACAATAATTACCAATCTTAAAAGATTGCGTAGATTGGTAATTATTGTCAGTTCAGCATCGTAGATGCGTTTACATTGAATTCGTCGAACTGACGTTAAAACATTTGTTTTATATGTTTTTATTGGTTTTGTACTGTTTTTTTAGAAGGCGAAAGCAAATAGCAAGTCCGTTTATTCTGTGTCTTCCGTGTTCATGTTTATAATAACCACAGATATTCAGGATCTCACAGATAAAAGTCCCCCTATGCAGGGGGATTTAGAGGGTCTGCCTATCCTTTAAATCTGTGCTATCTGTGTTCGAGAAAAAATAAAGAAAGCACGGCTGCGAGGGCTGTAAGCCCGACATATAACAGGGCAGTCCGCAAGGGCTGTTATATAGGTTGTTATAGTATATTGAGGTCTGAAGGACCGACACCTATAGTCTTAGTCTTCAGGTGTCGCACTTACAGCGCTCCGTTCCCCACATCCATTC
>OMXX01000036.1:36967-43503 GCA_900315105.1 uncultured Prevotellaceae bacterium
ACCAATTAAAACAAAAGAACACAAAATAAAACATTTGTTTTTATATGTTTTTATTGGTTTTGTACTGTTTTTTTAGAAGGCGAAAGCAAATAGCAAGTCCGTTTATTCTGTGTCTTCCGTGTTCATGTTATGTTAACCACAGATATTCAGGATCTCACAGATAAAAGTCCCCCTATGCAGGGGGATTTAGAGGGTCTGCCTATCCTTTAAATCTGTGCTATCTGTGTTCGTTTAAATAAAAATTTTCTGATTTAATTTCCTGGTTTAATTTTCTTTTAATTTCTTCGCAAAGCTCAGGCGCTACGCGGAGTCCTTTCCACATCAGGGGCGCAAGCCCGGTTTCTTATTGGTTGAATCTTGGTAATATTGGAAATTGCTTTAGCTTGTTGGGCCTTAGCGAAAAAATCTCTACTCGTATATCATTGAATATCATGTGGTTGAAAGAGCTCTGAAGGAGCGATACCTAATAGGGCAGTCCGTTAGGGCTGTCATATTTGTCGATATAGGGGGTATGAGGTCTGAAGGAGCCCTCGCAGTCTTGAATTATTCGCTGAAGCTCATCAAGCAGAAGCAAGTCATGTAGCCAAGCGTAGCGTTTTATTTTCGTCGAACTCACGTTAATTTACTGATAAAATTTATTGCCCATTTGCTTTCCAAATAATATCTTCGCATAAGCGAGCCTTTCTCTTGGTAAAAGATTGGTAAGATAGGGAACTGACGCTATCTTTAATGCTTTCTTTATCGTGTCTTCAAAGGACCTGAAACGCTGCGCCATAACAGCTTTTTCCTCCTTTTTATAGGCATAATCCTTTTTTTTGCCCTCTCGCCTTGCTTTTTCCGTTTTTTTTTCTTACCTTTGCCGAATAATTTCAAGAGAGTTGATCCAAAAATGAAGCAAGCAATGATATTTGCGGCAGGGATGGGTACCCGTCTGAAGCCGCTAACCGATGTTATCCCCAAGGCTCTGGTGCCTGTAGGGGACAAGCCTCTGCTTCAGATTGTTCTTGAACGCCTCCTCGATGCAGGCATCCACGATGTGGTGGTCAACGTGCATCATAAGGCTGGGCAGATTTGCAACTACCTGCGTCTCTTGGAAACGTATTATGATGTGCGGATAAGCATATCCGACGAGTCCGAGCAACTGCTTGAAACAGGCGGTGGCATACGCAAGGCACGTGGCTTGTTTGATGCTGAGGCTCCTATCCTGATACACAATGTGGATATCCTCTCAAATGTTGACCTCGGTGCTTTCTACGATAGCATAGGCGATGCAGATGCCCTTCTTCTGGTAAGCGAGCGTAAGACAAAGCGCTATCTCCTTTTCGATGAGGACATGCATCTCGTTGGCTGGACAAATATCGAGACAGGCGAAGTAAAAAGCCCTTATCCTGAAATTGCCGCGCTAAGCGGAGATAAGGAATCTGTTCAAAGCAAATTTGCCTTTTCGCCTTCCGGCTCCCTCCCTCGGGAGGGCGGGGAGAGGGGTCTCGCCTTTTCGCCTTCCGGCTCCCTCCCTCGGGAGGGCGGGGGAAGGGGTCTCGCCTTCTCCGGCATCCACGCTTTTTCTCCGCGTCTCTTTTCCGATATGGAGCAATGGCCGGAGAAATTCCCAATCATCGACTTCTACCTCAACCGCTGTGCAGAGAGGAAGATAAAGGGCTATCTGAAATCAGATTTGCAACTACTTGATGTTGGAAAGCTCGACACTCTTGCAAGTGCAGAGAGTATGGCCCCTCACCTGTCCTTCGGACATCCTCTCCCCAAGGGGCGAGGAAAAAGTTAGAAACTGCGAAGCTGATGAGCTCGCGAATAATGCACTCTCAAAACGGATTCCTCACAAGCGAAAAATGTATTTTCCTCCTCGCCCCTTGGGGAGAGGATGCCCACAGGGCAGGTGAGGGGCTGGTGAGGGGCTGTTGTTTGGATTTCTATTTATAACTATATGCAGAAAATAATCATCTTAGACTTTGGCAGTCAGACCACTCAGCTCATCGGACGTCGTGTTCGTGAGCTTGACACGTTCTGTGAAATCATGCCTTACAATAAGTACCCGGAGGATGACAAGGACGTTATCGGCGTTATCCTTTCAGGCTCTCCTTATTCTGTGCATGATCCAGAGGCATTCAAGGTAAACCTTGACCGCTTCATGGGCCGTCTGCCAGTTCTCGGCATCTGCTACGGTGCCCAGTTTATCAGTCACACCCTCGGTGGCAAGGTTGAGAAGGCTGACTCACGCGAGTATGGCCGTGCCAACCTCGGTTTCATCGACAAGAGCAACATCCTCTTCAAGGGCTTCGACGACAACTCACAGGTATGGATGAGCCACGGTGACACCATCACAGCCATCCCAGAGGGCTTTGAGTGCATCGCAAGTACCGCTAACGTGAAGTATGCGGCATACGCAAGCAAGACTCAGCCAGTATGGGCTGTTCAGTTCCACCCAGAGGTGTTCCATTCTGTTCAGGGCACATTGTTGCTCAAGAACTTCGTCGTTGACGTGTGCGGATCAAAGCAGGCTTGGAGCGCTGACTCATTCGTAGAGACAACAGTTGCCGAGCTCAAGGCACAGGTAGGTAATGATCGCGTCATCCTCGGTCTTTCCGGAGGTGTTGACTCAAGCGTTGCAGCCGTACTCCTCAACAAGGCTATCGGCGACCGTCTTACATGTATCTTCGTTGATCATGGTATGCTTCGCAAGAACGAGTTCCGTGATGTAATGGAGGATTACAAGTGCCTCGGTCTTAACGTAATCGGTGTTGATGCAAGCGAGAAATTCTTCTCTGACCTCGCAGGCGTTTCCGACCCAGAGCAGAAGCGTAAGATCATCGGTCGTGACTTCGTAGAGGTGTTCAACGCTGAGGCTAAGAAAATCAAGGACGCAAAGTGGCTCGCACAGGGTACTATCTATCCTGACCGTATCGAGTCTCTCAATATCACAGGTAAGGTAATCAAGTCACACCATAACGTAGGCGGTCTTCCAAAGGAGATGCACCTTCAGCTTTGTGAGCCTCTGAAGTGGCTGTTCAAGGACGAGGTTCGTCGTGTAGGCCGTTCTATGGGTATGCCAGAGCACCTTATCACACGTCATCCGTTCCCAGGACCGGGTCTTGCCGTACGTATCCTTGGCGATATCACTCCTGAGAAGGTACGTATCCTTCAGGATGCCGACGATATCTATATCCGCGGACTTCGTGAGTACAAGACAAAGCTCTCTGGCGAACAGGCACGTGCCGTTCTTGCAGCCGGTGTTCCTGCCGATATGAAGGATGGCGAGATAGAGGTAAGCCTCTACGACCAGATATGGCAGGCAGGCACAATCCTTCTCTCAACCGTTCGTTCCGTAGGCGTTATGGGTGATGAGCGCACCTACGAGCATCCAGTAGCTCTCCGTGCCGTTACCTCTACCGATGCTATGACAGCCGACTGGGCACATCTCCCATACGACTTCATGGCAAAGTGCTCTAACGAGATCATCAACAAGGTGAAGGGTGTCAACCGCGTATGCTACGACATCTCCTCAAAGCCACCAGCAACGATAGAGTGGGAGTAAAATTTCACTCTTTTTGCAACCATTGCTACCAATTTCAAAATGGTTGTAAATAAGTGGATTTGAAACCATATTTGCAAGATTACCAAAGTTTTGGGAGTCATGGAGGAAAAGGACCACCAAAAAGGACCACTTTGGACCACTCTTTAGACACAAAAAAAGAACATTTACTATTGGTAATAATTGCAAGTATGAGTTTGACTATTAATTTCAATTTAAAGACTCCTTTCAAGGAAAAATCACTACTAATGGCTATCATTAGAGTGGATGGGAGAAAGCTGAGAATAAGCACCCAACAGAATGTAATAACATCTGCTTTTGATAAAGATAAGCAGAGGTGCTTCACCAGTAAGGAAAAGTTCTCTATTAGAGAGAATAAACATTGTGATGAAGTGAATAAAGTTCTTGATGAGATAGTAGAGACTGCCAGTAGGATATATAACTCTTCTGTCCCTGATAGTGATTTGTTGGCTTCTATTCATTCTGCTATATTAGATATAACTGATATAAAGAGAAATGAGAATACCATATTAAAAATGTCTCCAATAGAGTTTTTCTCCCACTATATTGAACAGAAAAGGATAGATAACCATACTGGAAGATACATAGGAGAGAGAACCAAAATACACCAAAGGACTGTCATCAAGAGACTATCAAATTTTATCAAAGACAAGAGACTGCCAGATACCTTTGCCACATTTACTTCTAAGAACTTTGACCAGCAATTTACAGACTGGTGCTATGCAGCAAAGAACTATAAGCAGAATACAGTTTATGCAACATATGGTGTGCTGAAACCCTTACTAAATGCAGCCAAGGCAGAGGGCTTTGAGTTTGGAGATTCATATAAATCTTTGAAGGGAAAGTGTAATGATACTGATGCTATCTATCTCACTGAGGATGAGATTAAAAAGATATATCTACTTGATATTCCTTCTCTTATAAAGGCTGGAGAAATAGATGCTAAGTCCACAATAGAGAAGACAAGAGATTTGTTCATTGTAGCATGTTGGACTGGACTTAGGAGAAGTGATATTAATAGACTTGAAAAGGCTACTTTTGATATAGAAGCAAAGACTATTTCTATCACAGCAGAGAAAACCAAACATCAAGTAGTAATACCTATGCACCCAATGGTTCTTGCTTTGTATAATAAGTACAATGGTGTGTTTCCCAAACTATGTGATAAGGGGCATACAATTGAACACCTGAGACAATGTGCCAGACTTGCAGGTATAGATTCAGAGGTGAGGATGGTGGAGAATAGGGGAGGAAAGGTCTCAACTCTCATTTATAAGAAATATCAGTTGGTAGGTATGCACACTGGTAGAAGGTCATTTGCAACCAACATGTATAAGAGGAGGTTTCCTACCATTGCAATTATGAGGTTGACAGGACATACTACTGAATCAAACTTTCTCAAATATATAAAGGTCTCAGCTGAAGAAAATGCAGTAATGATGGCTGAAGAATTCTTTAAGATTAAAAAGCCATTTGATGATGAAGGATTGGTATAGAGTCTCCTACCATCCAAAACCAATTAAACCACTATTCAGACAACAAAGCATCTGCATAGTGGCTTAACTATTTGGTAATCTTGCAAATATGGTTTCAAATCCACTTATTTACAAAAAGAGTGAAATTTTACTCCCACTCAATGAATGCTTATTTTTGATTACCAGATAGTTAGAGCCTTATTTCTTGTTTGAGTGGTCCCAGAGGGATGCTCTTCTATATAGTTATCTGAACCACCAAAATCTGTTGAACCACCTTAACCAAGACAACCAAGATATCCTCTCATAGAATCTTATTCTTGTTATATAACCAATATCTAACCTACTCCTCCATTTGTAGTAAGAGATTTTGTCTGATATCTTGGTCTTTACCATATCAAGCAACCATGTAAACACTAATGTTCCTATGGCTGTTATTACATAACCAAATACACTCATATCTAATACCCTAAGAATATCCTTCTTATCTTCCTGATAGTATTAACTGACAGCTTACATTCATAAGCAGTCTTTCTAAGACTCAGTCCCATTAGAAGAATGGGGATGAGGTGTGAGTATTGTCTTTTATACTCAACCAGACTCTTTCTATACCCAAAAGGTCTTGCCATAGTTCTTTACCTTATATATTATATACATACTAACTTCTTAACTCTCTGCACTGATGAGATAGATTTTCCAGAGAGCTTAGATACATCCCTAATGGTGTAGTTCTTCTTCAGTAGAGTAATGACTTCCTTATACTCTTCCAACTTCTTTTCATTGGTCTTCACACTCCCCTTTGGTCTGCCCAATCTTCCACCACTTTCTACATATCTTTTTCTCCCAGAATTGAGTCTGAAGGTTATGTTCTCTCTTTCCAATTGGGCACAAGTAGAAAGGGTGGCTAACATTATGGGAGCAAAGAGTGATGGTTTCCCTTGGTCATCAAGTAAGGTCATTTGTTCCTTCTGAAGATAGAGATTGATGCCATAGTCCACCAATGTTTTGATAGTCTCTAATACCTCAAAGGCATTCCTTCCCAATCTGGATAGTTCACTGCATAATAGTATAACTTTACTCTCACCTACCTCAGAAAGTTCCTTACACTTGTTTATAGCCTCAACCAATACTGGTCTCTCATTGTTCTTCTTAGAACCAGATATGTGCTCATTATATACATCTACTAACTCATACCCTTTATAAGAAGCATATTCCTTCAAGTCTTTAACCTGCCTTTCAGTATTTTGTCTGTACTCTAAACTGCCTGAGCTACTCACTCTAGCATAGATGATTGCTAATATCTTACTCATAGTGTTGTATTCAAAAAAGTGATTGTATTCAAAATATTCAATTAAATCAACCAAGTTTGGTTGTTTGTCCTTATAATCTCTCCATACTTGTATTCAGTATAATCTTTGATTATTTTGAAGTGCTTGAGATGCTACCAGATATGACCAATTATAACCAGTTGCTACCAATATCACCAAGTTTACCAA
>OMXX01000290.1 GCA_900315105.1 uncultured Prevotellaceae bacterium
GAAAGTGACCATCGACCCTAAAGACTTAGAGGACGATGACCGAGCCCAATACATCCTCAATAAATGACGCTATATGAACACGATCAAACAACTCATAGACAAATATTGCCCCGACGGAGTGGAGTATAAGAAACTGGGGGAAGTATGTAACATTAATCGTGGAGTCAGGGTTGTTAGAAAGGACTTACAGTTGGAAGGCGAAATACCCGTTTATCAAAATAGCCTTATGCCACTTGGCTATTTCAATAAAAGTAATTGCCCTAAAGAATCTGTCTACGTTATTAGTGCAGGAGCTGCAGGAGATATAGGCTATAGCCAAATACCCTTTTGGGCTGCAGATGATTGTTTATTCTTTGAAAATTTACAAGGTCTTCAGCAGAAATTTATTTATTATTATCTTTGTTCAAGGTATAAGTTTATAAAGGCACAGGTAAGAAGAGCTAGTGTTCCAAGGCTGTCAAGAACTGTAATAGAAAACATGACAATCCCCGTCCCTCCTCTCCCCGTTCAGCGTGAGATCGTTCGCATCCTTGACAGCTTTACTTCGTTAGAAGCTGAATTAGAAGCGGAGCTGGAAGCAAGACGTAAGCAATACGAGTATTACCGCGACCAGCTGCTGAGCTTTAAACATCTAAGTGGGGGGGGCAGAGATGAAGTGGAATGGAAGACGCTCGGAGAAGTGGGAACATTTAAGCGAGGCAAATATTTTCAGAAGTCAGATATGCAGGATGAAGGAATTCCGTGTATTCATTATGGTCAGATATATACTTACTATAATACTTATACAGACAAGACAATAAAATTCGTATCCAAAGAGGTCGCCTCAAAATCAACATTAATAAGACCACAAAGCATTATTATAACATTGACTAGTGAGAATATTGAAGATGTATGTAAGCCTGTTGCTTGGATAGGTAATGAAGATGTAGCAATAAGTGGACATTCTGTTGGCTTGGAAACCGATATGGATCCGAAATATATTACTTATTATTTAGAGTCATCCCATTTCTTCAAAGAAAAGCGAAAGAAAGCAAGAGGTGCTAAAGTTATTGAAATTAAGCCAGAAGAACTTGCTAAAATAGCAATCCCCATTCCCCCTCTCTCCACTCAGCGTCGCATTGTCTCCATCCTCGACCGCTTCGAGTCCTTGGTGAATGACATCACCACGGGCCTACCTGCCGAGATAACAGCCCGTCATCAGCAATACGAGTATTACCGTGACCAGTTGCTGAGCTTCAAACGAAAGTCATGACTATCTCTTGCCTTTTTAAGCAACCTTATTTAAAAATGTCACTATGCGTTCCCGTATCAACAAGAACAATGTCACTATGCGTTCCCGTATCAACAAGAACAAGCACTAACTCTTCATCATATTGTTCCCACACTAACAACCAGTCGGGAGCAATATGGCATTCCCAAAGTCCATTATATTTTCCTTTTAGTCTGTGTGGCTTGTATTTGGGCAACAGCGTTCCTGTGGATGCAAGCATCTCGACTACTGTTTGGAAAGCTTGCAAGTCAAGACCACGTCTCAAGCATTTCTTGAAAGATCGCTTGAAAAGACCAGAATATCTTACGGTGTATTTCATTCCGTAAGGCTTTTCATGAGCGTATGGATGTCGTTGGTTTCAAACAACTCATCCTCATGAGCAGCCTTGATAGCAGCGTCAAGATGATTGATGGGTTGGCGAACCTGCTCTTTTGCTCTCCAACCAAAACGTTTCACCAATGAACGGAACAAAGCACGATCATTGGATGGAATATCTAATATGTATGTAGAATTTAGCGTTTCCATATCTCTATCTCCTTTCTTTTTGCAAATCTACGAATTTATTGGGTTTCTGCCAAATGTTTCCTCACTTTTCTTTTTGCCGTTTGCAGAAACCTTGCTATATTTGCAACAAACGTAACAAGCAACATCTATGAGCAATGATTTCCTTGACCAGCGCGGTGACTACCATTCTCTGATTGCTTTCAAGAAAGCGGAATGCATCTACGATATCACGTACCATTTCGCCCATCGCTTTCTCAA
>OMXX01000183.1 GCA_900315105.1 uncultured Prevotellaceae bacterium
CCAATTTGAAGCAACTTAGATTAAACCGCTGATATTCAGCGGTTTTTTCGTATCCTTACTTTTTAACACTTTTCAAATTGGTCCAAATTAGTACCAGTTATTTTAGTTATCTTTGTACCGCGGTTGTACCAGTGCCCACTAATTAGCGACACTCAAAAATTAGGCGGCGCTATGGGTGGGACAAAGTTGTGGAAGCCGGAAAACACACCATCGTTACACACCAACGATGACGAAGACACAAAGTTGTGGTTGCCTGTAGATGCGTGTTGTTGGCTGAAGACGAATTGTAAACTAAATTTTGACTAATTATGAATATTGAACGCAGATGTAGCTGGTGTGGGAAGACTTTCGTCGCTCACAGTTATGGCACACGCTATTGCAGTGTGAAGTGTAAACGTGACGCAAAAAAGTCAAGGACAAAGCGGATGAACGGGACGGAAAACGCAACCGTCATTTCGTTACCAGAAATTGGTATGTTAGGTGAAAAGCCGTTCCTAACACCCAAAGATGTTGCCATCCTGCTTGGAACGACAACAACCTCCATTTATAGGTACATATACCAAGGCATTATCAAAGCTACTAAATTGAGCGAGAACAGAATTGTCATTCGTCGCTCCGACCTTGATTCTCTTTTTGACAACGCTACAACGTTTAAGAAAAAGAAATATGGTCGGAAGGTAGAAAGCGAGTATTACACAATGAGGGAAATAATGAAATCAACAGCCGTACCGACAAGGAAGTTTTCACCAGAAAAGTTACAGCTGCCGGTAACGAGTTCACGTTTGGCAAGGTGGATGGAAACGAAGAAACATCCATGCTGCTGAAGTTCACCGCCCACAGTACTCCTTCCGATTCCAGTTTCCTTTCAGAGTATCTGCGCAGAAACGGCAAGGGACTTGAAACCATACGCATGGCCAAGAACTGGTTTGCGGACGGCTTGAAGATCATCTTCCCAAGCACACGCCTACAGGGAATTTCTTTCCTTACTGAAAACAATGATGAGCTGCAGGAAACGACACGCTCGCTTCTTGCCTACTTCAACACGGGCATTTCAGACGTGCGCCTGTACAAAACCAAGAAAGAGGATGTAAACTTATCTTCCGATTTACTTGACAACATACTCAGCAAGGCCAAGAACGGCAAGGCGTACAGCATGGCTGCCACAGTTGGAGGCGAAATGCTTCTTTTCGAGGTAAATGCCAACGGAGGATATGAGATTTACAAGCATAAGGCTGTTCACCGGAATCTTACTTCCGGCATAGAGGTTGTTTTTGATCTGAGCGAAGAATCAAATGGCAGCATCCGACTGCTCGACTTCATCCCAATGCTCATCGATTTGAAGCAAAATGAAGTTGACTATCTAATCGACGGGATTGACCGCAGTATGCACCCGATGCTCTCGCAGAAAATCTTAGAGTGCTATTTCTCAGGACTGGAGTCAGGAAGAGACACCCAGCTCATCTTCTCCACCCATGAATGTAACCTGCTCAACCTCGACCTTATCAGAGCTGACGAAGTCTGGTTTGTCGAGAAGGGAAAGGATGGATCATCACATCTTACATCCTTGGCAGAATTCAAGCCTCGTGAAGATGTTCGCAAGGGTTATCTTTTAGGACGCTATGGAGCCATTCCGTTGCTTCCCAAGGAGGCCATGAAGTGGTGATGAACGGAGAATAACACTATTTACTCTCTCGGAGGGTGTGACAGAAGTTCTTTTTGTACAAACATTCCTTTCTCGAACTTCCATTTTCCAAACTCATAATCAACGGCAGAACCACGGCTGAAAGATTCAATAATCTTTTCTTTTTCGTTAAGCGTAGGATTGGGAATATCATGGAATGATGGAACAAACAAGAACTTCTGCTTGACTTCATTCCAGACATAAGCATCCCAATATTCCACACCTTGATTTCCGAATTGTCCCAAATATACCAACAGATCTTTATTGCCATCAAACGTCACATCAGCCATCAGACAGCTATCCTTCCGGCCACCATTTGGGTCAAAAGTATCGTCCTTTGGATAAGAGAAAGGTATAATTTGTACAGTTTTCTCCCCTCGCATAATAAATACTTCAAAATCGAAATCCTTGGACTTGGGAGATTGTGTTCTTATAACAGCGTTAAGCGTATCTTCCGATGCAATATCCTGCTTGGTAAAGACTTTGACCGAAATCCCACTATCGGTGTCAATAGACATGCTGTCTTTGGTAGGGTTTCCCTGCCCCACCTTACTTTCCTTGCAACCGAAGATCAACATCAAAGAAAGTATTACTAATGTACTATCGATAATTTTTTTCATTGTCTTTAAATATTTTGATCATTTCATTGCGTTATTTTTCTTATATAAGGTAAGACGGTACTACCATGACATAATTCAAGCATCTACTCAACCCCAATTCTTTTGGATCAATGTTAAATGGAAGCAATGGAGTATCATCATCATTGCCACTATTGAATCGGTCGAAATCCGAAATATAGGAACGGTCTTGAATAACCTTATATTTCTCATACTCGGAATAAGCCTTTTCTCTGACTTCTTCTTGCGAAACTTTACCTGCACTATTCTTAGCATCATAGTCCATGGTTTCACGCAACAGCTTCAGGCGATTCTTCCAATCCTCCATCGTAGTAACGATGTGTCGTCTTGCACGAGATTCTGCGAGATCCAGGAAACTTGTTGTTATTGCGTTGAGCTGAGACAATTCTTCATCACGATGATCACCTACTATGGACTTGCGCCGGGCGGCTATTCTGATGACATCCAATGCCAGCTGACGATGGCAGATTTGTTCAGATAAAAGCCGACCTCTCAATTATTCCTTCAACACCCTCAATAAGGGGTCGCCAATCATAGAGACGCTGACAAAATCACCATGATCTATAACAATTCTACCAGAGTTTTTATTGACTTCTTCAATAACACCTATACCATTCTGCGGGTCGAACACTTTTTGGCCTACTTTCAAATCTGATGGGGTAAGAGTATTTACCTTGGGCTTTTTAAAAACTGTTGAATTTTCACTAAGTTCTAATTTGTCTGCCAATATATCCCTTATACCATTGCTAAATTTAACAGTATATGACTGCTGCTGTACATTTACAGTCTCAATCGTTCCCGTACCGAAAAATTTGTGCTTGACAGTATCGCCCACCTTTAAGAAAGACTTTATAGAGCCATTCAACTCATCGTCTAATAGCTCAATATTATACTTTGTCCCTTCAAAAAGTACGGGGTCAAGATTACCTTCTACTTTAATGAGATTTGTTCCTATCTCGTGCAGAAATCGAGAAGGATATTTAGCAGTTTTTGTCGTGTAATTATATCCCTCAGATTCTGTCAACATAAGAATCTTTTCAGCACGAGTCACTGCCACGTACATTAATCTTCTTTCTTCCTCTAATGCTTTTTCTCTTCGTTCACGGATAGCACGATGACTTGGGAAGATACCTTCAGTCAATCCACAAACTATTACATAAGGAAACTCCAATCCTTTTGATTGATGAATTGTCATCAATTTTACTGTAGGCATATCCTTCTTATAGTCTGCGTTAGTATAGAGTGCAATATCTTGTAGATAAGTCTCTACGCTCAGATTCTCTTCGTTCTTGTTAACTTCCTCGTAATATTTTACAGAGTTCAGCAACTCTTGTAAGTTATCTATACGTTCTTGGTCATCATCTAAGCGGAGTAAATCTTTATACCCACTTTCCTTGAGAAGATAGTCTAATGTGTCAGATATAGAATGATTCTCTTTGTAACTCTCGGCATCATTAAAAAGATGAATGAATTTTATGATTTCGGGCTTTCTAAATAGCGTAATGTTCTTGCACAAAGCTTCGAACAAAGATATTTTCTTCTCTTCGGAAATGTGAATTAGCTGCTCCAAAGATTTTCGTCCAAACTTTCGAGAAGGAACATTAATAATTCGTACAAACGAAATGTCATCATGATAAGCCAACAATCTGAGGTAAGCCAGTGCATCCTTTATTTCTTTACGCTCAAAGAATCTCACGCCACCCCATACTGTGTACTGAATATGTTTTCTCAAGAGGGCTTGCTCTATGAATCGTGATTGGTAAGAGGCACGATACAATATGGCAAAATCCGAATATTTTGCACCTCCTTTCACTATGTTCTCTATTTGTTTTGCTATCCAATCACCTTCCTTTACTTCTGAAGGCGCATGGTAGTGTACAACTATCTTGCCATTCCCTTTCTCCGTGAAGAGATCTTTCTTAATACGGAGTTTGTTGTTGGTTATGATGGAATTAGCCACATTAAGAATATCAGGTGTCGAACGGTAGTTCTCACTCAAAATTATATCCTTGTCTGCTTTGAAATTAATAAAAGCTGCAGGAGTGGCACCACGCCATTCGTAAATACATTGATCCGGATCACCAACGATGAATACATTATGATGCTCCCCTTGAATCGAATCTATTATCTGCCAGTCTGAACAGCTACAGTCTTGAGCCTCGTCTATCATGAGATAATTAATTCGATTCTGCCATTTATCCCTTACATCTTCATACGAAGCAAGAATATAAAGAGTATAGTGAATTAAATCATCAAAATCCAAAGCGAAATTCTTCAGTTGCAAGTCTACATACCTTACAAAATCTTTAGAATAATTTGCTGTGTCAGCTTCGTCTCTTTGCGTAGCAACTAACTGTTCCACGTATGGCGAATGTGATTTGGCTTGTCTTATTTCTGTAAGGAACTGCTTGATGGTAACTTCCTGTTTGGAATATCCAAATTCGTCGAAAATTTGTTTTGACAAAGTCTTAGAATCCTCTTCGTCTATAATGGCGAAATTTGAAGGGAAACCTAATCTGAAGATTTCCTCTCTTAGAAACTTAACACAAAATCCGTGTATGGTACATACAAAGTCATTGACGTTCCCTACATGCACCATTTTGCTAATACGGTTCTTCATTTCCTGTGCAGCTTTGTTTGTAAAAGTCATACACAG
>OMXX01000077.1 GCA_900315105.1 uncultured Prevotellaceae bacterium
CCCCATTTGGTTACACACGATTTTCGTATTTCCAATAGTGGTATCGATGTTCGTATGTGAATGGCCATATATCCATGCGTCAATGCGGCTGTCAGCAATAAAGTTACCAAGTTCCGTTGCAAATGCTCCATTCAAGACAGAGCCCATGTGTTGTGCAGCCACAACCGCCAACGAAGGCAGATGGTGTGTTACCACAACGATATGTTTGGCAGTACTCTCTTTAACAGCCTGTTTCAAGAATCTGAGACATTTCTCGTGTTCAACATTAAAGTCCTCAGGCATAAACCGACGGCCATTATACATAATCTGGCGAAAGTCATTCATCCCTCTCAACACGTAGAACATATCCATTTCTGGAATCTTTGACCATAGTGTAGTCAGGATGAAGTCTGTATCAACTATGCGAACTACTTTATTATAATAGTAACCGACATTCTCACGAAACATCCATTGCCAATTATCGCCACGTTCGGTGACATCGCCATTGCCATAGAATTCATGATTGCCTGGCACCATCAGCACCTGACGGAAGTTCTTCGAGGCCCAGCTCCAAAACTTTTTCTGTGGGGCAATGGTGTCCCGCAGGTAGAACGTGTCACCTGCGAGCACCAGCACATCACCATTAGCATCAAACTCTTTCGCTTTTAAATACCGCGAATTGTCGTATAACTCCATGTGGAGATCACTCATGTATTGTATTCTCATTGTCTTTGTTCATTAATTGGTTTGACTTTTCTAATAGGTTCCCATTCCGTGGCTGCTATCACATCAGCCACCTGCTGAGCCGTGATATCTTCATCCATATAAGGGAGAGTTATCTCATTTCCCACTTTCTCGTCATACGAGTACTTATTGGCACCAGGAGTTATGCCGACATAGTCAGTCTCTTCTGCGATTCGGACAAGTCTTGCAGTCTCGCCACATACGACACCTATTCCTTCATCGCATAACGCTTCGAGCATGTTGACCACATCATTTGAATAGCCATAGACGCAGAAACCCAAAGAGAAATACCATTGTCCGTCGGCTACAGGCACATTCTCATTGCCCCAGCGATTTGTCTTCTTACGTGCATGGAGATGGATTCTTGCGTAGGCAACATCCATGCAGTGATAGGAACTGTTGTCATCATACCACTTCTGATAGTCCTGCTCGCAGTCGAGGTCCAGACCTTTTATCTCACGTCCCTTACTATTATGCCTCACAAAAACTTCTTCGTCAGACTCATTGGCGAAATCAGACTTAAGCGCAGGACGATAGCTATCATGTGTTCTATATGCTTCATAAAGAATACGCCAGACGTGTATGTAGGTTCTGAGCGTCATCTTGTCAGCTGACCACAGGGGTAAACTACTGCTCTTCTTTACGATATCTACCACTCGCGCAGGATCATCGAACGTCCTATATACAGGGCAGATGCGATTCAAGTCAGCACGCTTGATAATCCCATCCCGCTTCGAGTAAGGTAGATTCTTCTCGACATAGGTATTGTATTCGTCCGCATTCTCACAGATGTTGTCTACCAAGGCGGTGATATGCTTCTCAAGCTTCAAAAGAGACTTCGACACATTCCCATACCAGACATCAGGGTTTCGTTCTCCCCAAATGGAACTTGCACTCCTAAGATCAACATATCTCCACTGGCGGTTTCTGATTATCATGTAGTGGAATCCCTTATAGTTAGCCGTAAACACCTGATACCAGTAATTCCCGTTTGCATCAGCCGTTTCCATGCGATTCCGCTTGCCAGGCGCCTTAAGCTCTATCCAAAGCCAACGTTGCTCATCATCACCCATTACCTCCAGTCGCTGCATGGTCTTTTCAATACGGAACATAACTTCAAGTGCCGCATCATCTACAACCACACCGTTCAAATGGTGTTCATGGGTTAGGCACATCAGATCTCTAAGATCATTGTACCTCAATATAGGTATCTTCTTCATTGTTATTCCTTTTTTGTTTGTTCTACTTGCTTGTTTATTATTCTCTTAACTTGTTCGAATGAGACGGGAGCAAACCCATTGTTGTCTACTCCCACATCGTACTGCATCGGGAAGAGCATGTTCAGACGCGGTTTGTCCTTACCCGTATTGAATGGCCCACTATGAACATGGCCAAACAACTGCCAGATGTCTTTATATGCTCCCCCATAACAGAGAAACGGATTGTGGTTCAGATAAATCTTCTGTTTCCCCACTTCTATGAACATCTGCATGGCAACATGTTCAAATCGACTGATGAACCCCTGACGGATATTCTTCAGGTCGTGATTGCCGAGTATCAGATAGATCTTACCGTTCAGCCGATCCAATACCTTTGTCCATTCGGCAGCACCACCCAAGCAAAAATCACCCAAGTGGAATACCGTATCATCGGCTCCTATGATGCTGTTCCAGTTCGCTATCAAGGTCTCATTCATCTGCTCTACATCCTTGAAAGGACGATTGCAAAAACCTATGATATTCGCATGGTTGAAATGCGTATCGGATGTAAAGAACGTATGTTCTGCATTAAACTTGAAATTCATCGTTATTCTCTTTTTTAATTTCTCCACACCCACAGAGGAGTGCGGAGAGTTGGTTGTTTACATTATTCTATGATATAAGCCTGACTCATGTAGACCTGTTTAACAAGGGCAGTACAGAACTTGTTGAGTTCCTTGTTCAACAGCTTCTGCTCGCTCTTTTCAAGTGCAGCATACAAGTTGCCATGCTCCTTGAGGAAGTCTTCGAGCACATCCTTGGAGAACAAGCCCATCACTTTGCCGAAGTCCTTGGGGAAATGCACTTCACCGATATGGCTCACAACGTTTGCCAGACGGTTCTCGGTGACGTAGGTTTCACCCTCGACAATCAGTGCCTTCAACTCCTCGCTATAAGGCACAGGCTCGACAAAGAGTTTGGTGCGGCGCTTTGCGCTTTTCCGCTCTGCGAACCGCTCGTTCTTACTCTTGATAAGCACTCGAGAGCCGTTCCTCAGATACATTGGAGTGACAGGACGGATAACGATACCCTCGCAGATGTTGTCCTCGATAGCTGGCAGGCCTAACCATTCAGCAATCTTGCTCTGGAAAGCGTTGGGCTGCTTCAGGCACTCAGTCAAAGTCCCTCTGAAGAGAGTCTTGGCATAAAAGAAACTATAGGTCTCGAAGAGCTCGTTGACCTCATCAACAGGGAGGAATCTTCCGCCCTCCTCAGTGAAGAGGTAGATGTCAAAGCCATAAAACTCATGGTCAGGAGTATAACAGACACCTCTTTGGATTAGGCCGACTTTCTGCCTTGCCTTGACACCATCATGAGGATACAGACCACCAAACATCTCGCCGAACACGGAGATGTGAGTTACCTCTGGATACTTAGCCTTGATGCCACCGAATAGCTTCAGCACTCTGTCCCGGTATCTTTCGAGCAACTCAGGATAGTCATAGAACTGCTCTCCGTCCTCCAGCATTGACGTACGCTTGGCGAACCTCACGGTCTCACCATCGCAGAGGAAGCTGGTATTGGCACCATGTACCTTCTCCTGCACCACATATTCCAAATCCTGTGGCATCTCTGCCACCACGTGCTCCATGAACTCACGGCTAAAGGAGTTTTCGATAGAGCTGTACTTCTTGAATTCTAACATTTTCTTTTTCTTCTTTTGTGCGCATCGCTGCGCGGTTAATACTTTTTTTGATGTTTAGGTTGTGCCCAGCTGCTAAGGCCGCGGAGAAGTACGGGAAATGGACACACAGATAACGAAAAACCGTTGGAAAGTTTGGTAAGCTCTTTCCAACGGTCTCGTTATCTTCTATACTCTGATGGTCGGCTGCATCTATGCCGTCCGGTCAGACTCTCTATCTGATGATGTTCGTTGGAAAGTATTCGTGTACCAGTCACGTGCTGCAATACTCATCGAGTTTGTCGTATGAACATAGCAGAAGCCTCCAAAGCATTCTTTGCCCTGGAGTGGTAACAGTGTTGATATGTTCATTCTTTGTTGCAGCATTGCTTTTAATTTACATAAATTTGAAAAACGGCGGCAAAATTATACATATTTTCACAAACCACCAAACATTTTCGTATCTTTTTTGCATTTTCAGCCAATATTTACCTTCTTTCGATTTGCTATCTCACGAATTCTTTGTAATTTTGCACCCGAAAGCATCAAGAGCAGTAGCCTTTTGAGGTTAACTCGCCAACCGAGTTTTGGAAACCACGGTGGTCAATACGATGCGGAAGCAACATTTATAAACTTCAAAAACATTCCAAGTTATGCAACAGCACATTTATTACATTAAATTTGCTCTGCGTTTCGCAGACATGCAGATTCCCGAGTTAGTAACCGTTTTCAATGCCCAGGTGCAGAACCGAGGCTGGTCCTCTATGCGAGCCTATCACGACCAGGCACTCCTTGATGAGTTCCACCGTCGCAGCATCGATACTACTGCCGTTAGTGATGGCTGGGCTGTCTCCTTCGCCCACCCTGTCAGGTACGACCTGCCCAATAACAAATTAGTAGTTATCAACTGATCCTATACAAACGCCGCCTTTGCAGTCTGCTCTTGCAAGGGCGGCGATTGTCTTCGGGGTATTACTCATCACACTTGTTTTCTATGGTATATTCGCAGCACCATTTACTGTTCCAAATCTCTGAGAAGAAAGCCTTTATCGACGATACCAATTCCGGATCTTCTGTTAGGACACCTGCTTCGAGATTTAGTTGAGAAGTAGCATCCTGTCTAAGCCCTGCTCGTGTCACGTTGGCCGAGCCGACGTAGGCCAATTTATCATCAACGATATAGATCTTGGCATGGTTCCTTTCGCAAAACTTATATTGAACAGCTTCGGATTATTCATCTGCTGGAAATACTCCATCCATTCTTTGGTGAAAGATTGTGACGGCATTGAGCAGATAATATGAACCGATACTCCCTGTACGGCCTTTTCCATAAGACGTTCTATGAATGGGGTCCCGTAAAACATCGCTTGCTCTTCCGTATGTTCCAGTCGGAAACGCTTGAAATTTGCCGTCATGATTCTGATTGATGACTTGGCAGAGCATATACGCTCAACGACTTCCTCATAGTGGCTATTGTTTGTAATAAAACGTGTTTCACGGGGTAGTTGTAACTGCTTCGCATAGTTGAGTACGCTATCCTTTGAAACTTTCCATCGCATATACTCATCGCGATAGGCTTGGATATGACCTTGATTAACAAGATTCTCAAACTCAGCCTTGCTGCATTTTAGGTATTTCCTAGCAGTATGTCCACATATTAGTTTGCCCATATCCTCTCGCCCTAGAGCCTTTGCAGGCGTAGCTGAAATCGGCGTATCATCCGCCACTATTGGGTTGTCAATCTGGATGCCGAAATACTCCTCTGCTGCATCCACTTTCAACCGCCAGCGTCCTCTGCGAGTTTTATAACCAGGCAATACTCCCGTATTTGCGAGTTGCAAAATCTCATTATACGGGCGCCCTGTCAGTTTGGCCAATTCTGTTGTTTTAATATAATTCTTGCTCGCCATAGTTTTTTAGAATTACTTCTATCATCTTCAACAAACTATTTGATACCCCAGCCTGAACTCATTAACTTTACTAATTTCAAATTATTATTAAACCCCTTAGCGTATTTTATGAAAGAGTCCAATGTAAAACTGCACAACTCATCATAATGAGTAGTAAAATAGCTAAACCATTCAGTATTAATTACTATGGAATCTGGAAAAATAGCATACGGTGCTTTGATTGATTCACTTTTTGATTTTTCAATAACGTCCTCGTTGTTAGTGTATTTTATCCATGGGGATAAGAATCTATATGGTACATTATTTAGAAGAGGTTTTAAAATGTCTTTAATTCCTCTATCATAAAACATCGTAAGATTTGATTCGACAACATTGCTCGAAGCCGCTTCTATTATGAACGTTTTCTTTTGGATATTATTTAGGTATTTGGGCATCATATCTTTTTCTCCAAATTCAATATTGTCACCGATAACGATTGGCCATGCTATAGCTGCCATTCTAATAAGAATGTCATCATAACGGATGATTCGATTTCTTTGACTCTTTGTCAAACTAAGAATAGCCATAAACCAGAAATACTTATAAGAAGTCGATTTGTTATCAAATACTGTCTCAAGTTTATTTTTATCAATTGGCTCTTCTTCAAAATCGTCATCATCTGTTTCTTGCAAAGGGACTTCTATTTCTTTATATGGTTCTGCAGACGGAATGTCAACATAAACATGCTCTATACCGTCCTCGTCCAATTTCCTCTCTTCATTAACGACTTCGTCATATGCGGAAGACACATTATCTGTCGTTGTACTTATTTCATCTCCATTATTAGACTCTGAAGTATTTACATCATCGGCTTGCGACTCAAGGCTCTTTCTTTCTTCGATGATATCTTCAATTAATTGCTTTTTGAATGTGGCATAATCCTTTTCGTCTGCCAGTAATTCAAATAAGTCTTGGTCTATGATTGAACAGGAATAATTCTGTTCGATGTAATCATATGTCGGTTCTACCTCTCCCGAATCTTCACAAGCCATCCACATTTGTGGTATTAGCGACCAGAAAGATTCGTTTCCTAAGTAGTAGAAAGGAATGGCTATATTGAAAGACGATGCAGTACCCATAACGTCTATACACACATCGGCAAACTCCATTAGCAGGTCATTAGTCAATTTGATCTCGTTCGACCTGATATTCTCATTTTGAATAAGGTTACCAATGGCAATCAGTAATAAGGCTTTTTGAGTTAAGTATGTCTTGTCATTTTTTCGTTCTTTCATCGAATCAAACAGCCTTGAATATTTATCAAGGGGAGTTTCTTCAACTTTTTTTGCCACCTCTCGTTTTTCCTTCTTCGCCGCTTTTCCTTTAGCAGACTTAGCATCGTAAAAGTGCATGCCGTAGTCTTCGAGATAAGCCATCAAGTCGATAAACATCTTCTTTCTCTTATCCTTGTGTTTCTCATAACATTCCAGTTGCGAATTAAACCAGGCTGCCAATTCGGGTTCATCTTCCTGAGTCGGCAACTCTAAATTCTCGTCTACATACCATTTCACTTGGTCGCAGTTCCTTTTGTAAGAGTATTCAAAAGGCGTAAACATCCACTGGTCATATTCTTTCAAATACTGTTTGAAATCAGCTCGCAGTTTTGCCAACTCCTTTGCTGTGCTTTTAGTAAAGTCAAGATACCATCTGTACAAGCTTTCCTCTGCTTCAAGTCCGTGAGGTTGTGGTGAACGATGTTTTTCCTCCATGAAAGAGAGGAACTCCATTATACGCTGTTCTGCATATTGTATCTTTTTATTTTCGACGCTATATACTTGGAACCGCTTATCGTATTCTTTCCTTTTCAGACCTACATATCCATCAAGGAAGAAAATGAATCTTCCTTTCGGATCACCATTTAAATTCGCGCGTATGCTTTCAATGTAGGTTCCTGGAAGATAATACCTGATTTTCTGCAGCAGGTCATCAACCTTAATTGGTGTAGAAGACTGCTCCAACAGATGTTCCGTATAGTCCCCCACCTTAAATGTTCTTTTATTAAACTTCTTATCAGAAGCTTTATTAGGTGGTTCTTTATTTGTTTTGGCAGATGCGACAAATTCCGGGAGGATGCTATCAAGTTCCTTTATATCCGAGACAGCTTTGAAAAGTTCGTCCTTCAATTTATGGGACTTCTCAATATAATCAACCTTTATCCAATCATTGGACAGCTCAATCATATCCTTGGAAGTGGAGCATCCAAGGAGAACAAGCACTCGTTTTAGTTGTTGCGAGATAACGCCTATGTCGGACAATTGTTTTAACGTGTAAACCGTCATTTCTGCATTTCTTGGTCGAATTCTTTCTTTAGCTCGTACAAGTCTCTTCCTTCAGTAATGATGTCATCCCTGAAGTCGATATAATATCTCAGTAGCCTTTTTATAACAGGTTCGTCGAAATCTTCCAGTATGGTTGCATTGAATACATTGGTGTGAATAACCTCACACACATCATTCCATCTTCCTTCTGATAGCGAAGCTTTACATTCTTTCCACGCATTCCTCCAATGGTTCGTTCCAATTCCAACACTCTTCTTATTGTCTAACCACTTAAAGAAAAATCGATAAATGATAAAGGTCTCAGGCATTTCAAGCAAGTCCATATACTCTTCCTCGTCTTTACCGAATGCTTCGCAGAAGAAAGAATGCCCTCTGCCTATTTTGCCCTTGGTGCTGTTAAGGATAGCCTGAACAGCTCTAATATATTTTCTGTTCCAGTACTTACCAATATAATCCCTGTTGTGAGAGAAGTCCTCAGCATCACCATCTTTCTTTCGCAGAGGGTGGTATTTCATTGGGAATGAGTAAATGCTTACATTAAGCTCCTCACACAAATCAACGTTTATCTTCATCCTCTGATATAGTTCAACGGGCTTGTCGTTGAAGTTATAAAGAAGATAATTTGAGAAGTCATTCAATCCAGCAGCAACGCTCAATCTTATGGCTTTCTCGTATGCAGGTCTTGTCCTTATGTCATCAAATGCAATTCTAAGTGGCCTTATCGCTATACGTGACAACAGCTCCACATTTTTCTCATTAAACAATCGAGCATCAACTCCCTGGTTGAAGTCTACATAGCGAATTTTTGGCGTAGGCCTGAAATGCTTTGCATATATATCCTTAATTTCCTCGTATGCTTCTAACAAGGCTTCTTTTCGTGTCGTAAGAAATTTCAAGATATGGTACTTGGATAATATCTTATAGACTTGATAGGATTCTTCTCCTTTCAGTCTGTCATAGAAAGCCATTATTAAGGAATGTGCCTTACGTATATAGGCTCTGTCATTAACATTGTTCCTTAAATTACGTATAGCTATCGCCAACAGGTCTGGCTGGGTAAATTTTGCTCCCCTTTCAAAACCACAGTCAATGATATCCTGAATAATATGAGGAAGTTCTTCTGATGCCAGCACATTGTTATCCATCAGCAGCATGTTCTGCTGTTCGCCATATAGTTCGCGTATACGTTCAATACGTTCTTTCAAGGGAATATAACTGTTGTATATTGGTTCCAATATGGGGACAGCGCAGAAAGCACAATGACGGATACATCCTCTTGTTGTATAACTATAGTATGCATTCGTCATTGGGTACTTATATTCTATTTCATCAAGAATGGAATAATCCAAAGGCAACTCGTCAATCATCTGCGTATCTCCTTTGTCCAAATCACCAGCCCTCAGAATACCAATGTGAGGCTTGATACCTGTAGCCTCCTCTATTTCTTTAGGTTGAATAGATGCCAACACGCCGCCAACCATTAAATCTTTGGGCTTCTTGACGAGTAATTTTGCAAATTCTATCGTTTCTATGGTTGTCTTCCAGTAGAATGTAAACAAGGTGGTTACAAATACTCTGTCCCACTCTGGATAGTTCTTCCAAGTTCCCTTCCAATAGAAATCCTTGAAATCGATGGCAATAGAGCGCAATTCCTCGCTTTTGGGTGACTGCTCAGTTCCTATAGCATCAAGAGCGGAACTTTTTCTTGTCTTGATGTATTCAAAGATGAAATCTTTTCGTATATACCAGTCTTGAGTTTTGTCTATCTTATTAAATGCTGCAATACACTTGTCTGCTATTTGTTCAATTATGAATTGCTTTAAGTCGCCCTTATAGAACACAACATCCCAATTGCCAAGATTCTTGTGGTAGGTGGCAATCTTCATTAGTCCAATAGGGGGGAACTTGTTGCTATAATTGGGTTCTATTAATAGTGCTTTATATCGTTTCTTTGGCCTTGCCATTATTTTAGTGCTTTAATAATATCGGCAATCAGCTTTTCCAGCGTTGCCTTATTCTCAGAATCCCACTTCCTTCGAAGCAGGGCGAAAATTTTACGAATGATCTTTATGCTCTCCATGCTATATTTGTCTGACAGTACAGAGAGTTCGTCGGAAGCAATAATTTTTACTGTGGGTTTGTCCTTCTTTGGCTTTTCCACAGATACTTCACCACCATTTTCTTGTATCTCTTTTGACTTGTTTTGATAATATTCCAAAAGCGGCGTTCCTGCTGATGTGGAGGCAATTTCTTTTCCAGAAGTCCTCTCTATTGTAGCCAAAGCTTTTTCGACTTCACCTTTAGCTTGAACTTTATCAACATCTTCATTGTCAGAGTTGACTTTTGATACTCCTACATTCAGGTCACGTACAGCTCTTTTGAGATCACTTGCCATGTAATAGATTTGTTTCATCTCCGTAAACTTTTCTATTAACAGGTCGTAAAGACGAATTGCCTCATGTGTTGATGCAAGTCCTTGTCTTGTACTATCAGGAACAATATCCGGACTTACCACGTGTATTTCACCATAAAAATAGTGGTTGCCTCGTGCCTCGTGAAAGTATTTGTCAAGGAGTTTTGCATCGCCTATTTGGATATTGTTCTTGCGTAATCTGATTCCTCTGTTAGGTTCAAACTCATCATTGACTTTTTCAGGAATCTCCTTGGAGAATGGAGTAATAGCGTACCAGCCCCAGGCTAATTCTTCATCTTCATCTTTGAGATGAAACACCTCAATACCCAATATTTCATCGCCAGTGCCAATTACCGTCTTTCCATAATTTTTCTTTATTGGCTTGTTGTTGACGCTAACATTCACATACTTCATTCTTGAGTACAGTTCCTTAAACTCCTCATTCTTTGAAATCAAAAGATTCTTGAACGGCATGGAATAGTCAATGGGAGCAACTGCCGATAGATATGAAATAATTTCATCTGCTGAAAGAAGTTCGTCATAGCCTTCCTTGATATTCTCCAAAGTCACCTCAAAGAAATGATCTTCGCTATCGGTGATACGGCGAACCTCTGAAATTTCAGACATAACCGTCACAGCATCACTACGGTTGTTCTTGTCTCTGATAATGCTTCTTGCAAGGTCTGAATTGATAACCACCTCAGTTCCTTCCTTCTCGCCAGATGCTTTTGTGCGGAAAACTAAGCGTGAGCAGAAGCCGGCACCAACAAGTCGGCCAACTCCATACTGTCCAGCTTGCACATAGCCATCCTTCTCCGAAGCTGCGATGTTAAGCAATGCTGATGGGGCTTTCTCAAGCGATATGCCAGTACCATTGTCTCTAATTGTGACAGTCCTGTGTTTGGGGTCCACATTGACATTCACAATTCCGTTGTTAATATTAGGTAGGAGATCTTTTATTACCGCCTCTTGGATTGCATCGAAAGAATTCTGGATATACTCTCGGTATATGACTTTACATTCGTCATACATATTGAACATCAACATTTCAATGATGTTCTTTCCAAAAACTGGTTTAGGGGTCTTTATTGAATTATCCATTCGGGAATTGTTTATAAGTTGGACGCGGGAATCTTACATTAATTAACGAGCGTAATGCTGGGTTCGAAATGATATATTCTCCAGGACTCAGACGTGTCATCATGTTCTGATAAGTCTTAGGAATATAACGATAGTCAGGCTTTGATACCTCAATTGCATTAGTTCTGCCATAGGCTGCTGTGGCACAGTTTCCTTTCACACGATCATGTATGGCACTACGGAACTGCTCTACAGAGAATAGAATGATTCCAAGTGAACGTCCACGTTCAGCAATGTCAAGCAGTTGTTTTAAAATTGGCGAGTTCTTGGGAACATCGTTTGACGCATACTTGTTTAACTCATCAACAAACATGATTACCTTATGAGGAATGTTGTCCCTCTCTGCACCAAGCTTTAAATCATAAATAGCTCTTGCCACGCTACCGAATACAAAACTCTGGGTATTTTCGTCAAGGCGGGCTATATCAATGACCATCACCTGATTCTTCTTCAAGTTTTGGCTAATCTCGTCGCAGATGTCAACTTCGCTATTATTCAAAATGTCTTTGGCGAACACATCGTTGTTGATGGCCTTGCCTATGCAACGCTTGAATTTTCGCCAACTGGTTACCATGATTTCATTTTTCGTTCCACCGTTGGTTCCAGTCTTAGTACATTCGTCAATCGCTTCTTGGAAGGTTGACCATTTGTTAATCCCCTTGAACTGACCTTCATGGTTAATGATGTAGTTGACGCAACTTTCCATCGTTCCGCTGCTATCATCTTCGTTGGCAAGCAGAAGATCAAGTTTGTCCTGACATTTATCGAACACGAACTTATAGGTTTTTGCCTTACCCTTTGTCATCTGAATCTTGATGTCACTTGGTGCCGCATACGACTGTGTACGCGCTGTCAACTGGTCTTTCCCGTATGGGTAATAGTAGGTAACGTTTTCAAATGGTGTAGGATTCAAATCTAGTTTGTCGGTATAGATTGCTTTATCCTCATCCGAAAGTCCTGCGTTAGCCTCATCAATAGCCATGAGATCTCGGCCTTTGACGTTGAAGAAAACAAAGGCAACACTCTCGTTGTCGTCGCTACGGAACTTCTGCTGAATGGCGCGAAGTAGGAACATAGAATACGAGGTTTTGGCTGCCAAGCCTGATATACCTGATACATTCATGTGTGCTCCATCTGGGCCAATCAAGAAATGGGTGTCTAGAACAACTTTAACTTTAATGGCTTCTTCTCCTTTGTACATCTGGAGATAACCACATACAAGGGGATTCTTGACATCCTCATCACTCAAGCCCAAAGCAGCCTTTATATCATCCGGGTTACATAATGACACCTGCTTATCATTAAGTACAGGAGTATAAATACCCTTTGTGTTATGGGTTACGCTACATTTTACATAGTTCATTCCGAGTCGGTTCATATTGCCAATGTTAGGGGCAATGTCGCCGAAATCACTTGAAATATAACTTGTAAAATGGCTGGGGGCATCTGTCACATGACTAATCTCCTCTATTACGCCATAGGTGACAGAATTTCCTTCATGTTGGACTTTTACAATGTCAAACGGACTGAGGATTTGCTTCTTGTCAGTCCAGAAAAAGAAATTGTCTATCGTTGACGGACATTTCTCTGTTGCAGACACCTTTCCTATTATTTTCTCCATATTCTTAGAATATTTTGTATATTATTTCTTTGCTTAAATACTGGGATTTACAGAATGATTCTGTTAGATAGACAGGGTACAAATGATTTGCCCATCTGGCATCATTACCGTAACACACAGGGAATGCTTCCCTAATAAGATTTGCTGAGATAATGTCTATAATTTCCGTGTCAATCATCGCCCCCTTTTCATCAAGAACCATTTCGCACTTCACGATATCTGATACAGGAGTTTCACGGAAATCACTTTTTCTTAGGCGCAAATACCAAACAGCATAATAGCTTTGTGAGTATTCTGATTGATACTCATAGACCTTTGTCCTCTCGAAGGGTTTTAGATTTGAAATGGTTTTTGATAGCCGGTTACCTTCAAAGTCGTTCATTAACTCTGGATCAAAACGCTTTGATACACCTACTACATGTCTGTAATTTTGGTGCAGAAGAGCAAACTCTGTTGAACTCATGTTTGAGTATCTGGGATTGTAATCAATGGAACCGTCCTTTATCAAGAAATGCTCGTCGTCAAGCATGTGACGCTTGCAAAGTTCTTTAACAACCAATTGCTCAGAGTCCGTCATCTCATTCTGAATGAGAGCCTGGGCACGACTTCTGTACTTATCTTTCCCTTTCAGTAATTCATCGTGGCCGTCTGTCTTGTAAAGTAACATTTGACTCAACTTGATATTGTGTTCTTTAAGGAATGGAACCTTCTCCATTTCTTTATTAATCTTTTCACAATAGAATCTGCAGAAGTTGCCTCCTTTATTCTCATCGTCAAGGTCGAAATCATCAGGCATGGCTATTACAATCTTGTTTTCTACTACCAGTTTCTTGAATTCGTCTCTTGATGGGCGTTGGCAACAGCCGACAATTATTTGTCCTGCTAGAACAGGATAAATCTTTCGACCAATGGCTATATCGTCAATCTTGTATATGTGACGAGAGCCGTCAAGAAAATAGAAGAATATTGGAGTCGTAGCCTCAATGTAATCATCGCTAATTCTAATAGTCTTCACCCTGCTTTGATTTGTTTCTGCAAAGGGACTTTTAGCAATTTGAGTAGCAGGCTTATCATCATAGTCAAGTGTCTCTGGAAGATTTTCATCTAAAGAAATCTTCTTGGTATGGTAAAGAATATATTTACCGCTGCCTTGCTCCTGAATATAGTCAAGTATCTTACCCATTACTGTTGTCTTATTTAGTAGTTTGTAGGAACCATTAGCAAATAGATGATTGATAATCGTCCTTGTTCAGGCACACAAGATATTTGTCACCTATTAGGACAAGCACATCAGTATCTGGAATTGACCAATCTAACAACTCGTCGAATCCCATATTTGCAACCTCATCACGCTTTACCTCGCGCCAACCCTTTCTCTGGGCGATATTCTCAAGCCATTTAGCGGTATTCTCTTCCACTAAATCTATCAGGCATTCCCATTCTTCATACATTCCCCCTGGGGGTATAGATAAATGTCTATTCATATCAACCGAATTTAGGGCATCGGCCAGCAACAAATGGTCTGACTGATACCCAAGCGTCAGAGGGTTCATTACTTAAGGTTACAACAAAGCAGAAAAAACGAGGGTATCTCCTGCTGCCCGTTCCGACATTTAGGCCGTAGGAATTGCCCTCTCAATAGAACGAACAGATTTGATACCCTCTGGAGTATATATACAATGCACCCAAAAGTGTGCGTGAGGGCACAAGACCCTCGGCACACTCCGGCTGCGTACAATATACACATCCGTAGGCGTCACCTCTGCATTTGTCTTTGATTGAGATTTGAGTTTCCTACGTTCAAATGTCCAAAAACAAAGCGTACAGTGTCGCTTTTCCACAATGTAGTGCTCCACCCATCGGCTCCGTCCTCCACAGAGAACATCGCTGCCGTATTTGGCAGAAGCATCTGCAAAGATACAAATAATTCTGTTATTCTATTATAATAAGGTGTAATTTAAATCAATTTTAACCGTCTGAAGGTGATAATCTGCCTTTTACGTACTCATTTGGGGCCATTTTGTATTAACCTGACCGGATATTTTTCAGTTCATCACTGTGCTCTTTGATGAATGCAAGGATGATGGCATTCACTAATTGACGGATATTGAGTTTTACATTCGACTCAAACTTGACTCGTTCAATCTCACGTTTTACATCTTTCAGTAGCCAGACGCACTCACCATGCTCTGATACGTTTTTGAACTCGTCAAGATAGTGGGTAAATCGCTGCCATTCTGTGGCATCCGCTGATGGTTCTTGGTGTGGTTTGCAGACTGTCTGCTTAGCAAGATTACTCATACCACCCTTTGGCAATTCTATGCTGAACTTTTTCTTTTCCATATCTCTTTGTCGATTATTAACAGACTCACATTATCGCAGAATAGATTTCACTATAAATCGAAAACTCTCATAGACAGCATGTTTCAAAGGAAGCGGAACATTGTAGGTGTTGACTCGTTTCATCTGCGCCCGATAACCGACAGGTGGGGCAACGATTCCACTTTGTGCAAACTCTACATCCGTTTGTTTCCATAATTCCAACTCTTCACGTGTTCCCATTCTGGCATCTATCTTGTTAGGAACAAAATAAATCTGGGCATTCATCTGCGGATTGAGTTGACGAAGGCGGTTGATGACCTGAATAAAAGTTCTGGTTGAAGACAACGACTTCGATTCATACTCAAATGGGCAGATGATATAGTCAGCATAGATGAACATTGGGGCCAGTCCGTCATCCTTGATGGTGCCAGGGGCATCAAACAGCACGAAGCCGTCCTGTGACTGCGCATTCTCCATCAGCATCTGCATCGTCTTGGGATCGCTGACCTCAAACGACTGGATGCTATAAGGTTCATCCTCCCCAAAGGTCTGCCTGTCTTGCTCACGTTGCAAGGTGGCAGACTGTTGGAGATCAGTGTCTATTATGCAGACATCTTTTCTCCAATACGACAGATAGTCTGCCAGAAGGATGCAGAGCGTGGACTTGCCCACTCCGCCCTTCTGATTGGCGAAAACAATAATTATGTTCTTCTTAGATTTCATGACTTTACTATTTTGTTATAAATCATAAAAGTTAGTTTACTATTCTGAGAAAGTGGAGCGGCAGTTAGAACCGCTCCAACTTCTCGCGTTCTGCCCTGGCTATGCTGTCTGCCTTGTGCTTCAGGGCTTTTTCATAGTCTGAGACTGTACCCTCAATGTAGTCTAGTCTGTCCACCCAATGCCGTTCGTATGCATCTTCAAGGAATTGCACTTCTTTAGGTGCTGCGCCTATTGCCTTGATAAAACGGTACTTCATCTGCGTATCCTGAAGTTCAATGATCTTCCTTCGCTGAAAAACAGAATTACAGATTGACAGCGAGAGAATCAAGGTAAACAGGATATAGATAATCCATATCCATTGGTGACGTTTGTCATGAATCCAACGGAAAGCCTTGATGGGCCATTCTTTTGTAGCCCAATAAGGTTGTTCAGCTTGAAGCTTTTCGTACAACTGCTTGTAATTCTCGTAGCGACTATACCACTTCTGTAACTGACCTTGAACTTCACCCATCTTTTTGTCGTGGTCAGCCAAGGTGATAACACTCTCTGGAACTTGCGGACTAGCACTGACGGCCTCAAGATTACTCAATCTGCCGTCAATACCATCAAGTTTACTACTCAACTTGCCAGAATTCTTTTTCTGGTCGTTTGCCTGCTCGAGTAATTCTGCGAGCATAGCTTCAATTTTGTCGAATGTATCCATATTTTTGTATTTTTGTTTGTTGTTATTTCTATCGGTGCATGCCGCGACGCTTTTTGCGACGTACACCATATTCATCAATATACTCATCATCGGCAAGGTCATCCGAACTACTATTGCCACCACCTCCACCAGGAGAAACACTTGGTTCAGAAGGAGTTGCCATCATAGCGTTGGCAATGCCAGAAGCAATAGCACCAGCAGCATTTGTTACGCCTGAAGCTACGTCTGTTAGTAGATTACTGGCAACAGAAGTACCTGAATGGGAACTACCAAAAGGCTCCGGGTCATAGGAATGTCCATCGTTTTCAAACGAATTCTGCCCGTTCCGAGAATTCTTTCGCTGCGAATGGCTCCCGTAATCATAATAATCTCCTTGACCGAAATTGCCATTAACGGTTTCCCGTCTACCTTGGAACCATTGAAACGGAGTCCTTCCTTTTCAAAGACAACACCTTGGATGTCTGCTGTCGTTCCGCGACAGGTAAAAGAGACCTTTATTCCCTGTTTAGCAAGGGCCGTGCGCAATTCATCCCAATTTCTACATCTTGGAACAGTTGCTTCCAAAGCATCATAGATGTGATACTTCACGGCATCGGCTCCTCGAAGCCTGTCGCGATGCACATGGTCTTTACCGTTTGCTAGATGAAGATGATACTTCTCGGTCAGACTCCTGCAGATCTTAGCACTACGTACTCTGTCATTTCTATCTGATATCACCTTGCCATTGTTGCCAATGCGGTTGAAAATGATGTGGCAGTGAGGATGTTCACGATCATAGTGACGTGCTATTATAAACTGAGTATTCAAGATGTTCATCCGCTGCATATACTCCCATGCAATCTTAACCATGAAATCATCACTCATTCTGTCAACATCTTCAACAGAGAAGTCGAGAGATATATGGCCAACCATCACCTTGACATCCGGACGGAGTTGACTCTGTAGACGGAAAGAGTTGATGATGGACTGTTTGTCCGTAGTCAACACTCCTTTCGAGTCCAGGATCTTCGCCTCTTTCTTATCCTGAGTGACGTAGCGGACTGCTCCGCCAAAGTCACGTCCTTTAGTTATCTTTGCCATCATACAATATCTTTTTGATAAGATTGTTAACCTGTATAACATTATCATGATACATTTCTGCATCCTTATAATAGCCATACTTATTTGCCTGATGGGCCAACTGGTTCATATTGTTTCCCATGCCTGCGAGCTGACGATAGAGTTCCAACTGCTCGGCAGTCATACGTTCAACTATCTGGCCATGCAGTACCATCTGACGTTGGTATTCTGTCAATGTCAGTCCTGCTTGTTTAGAACGGTTTTTCACCGTCACATAGTCAACCGTACCTAAACGGACAGGGGGCAGTTTGTACTTTTTCTTCTCAGTATTCAGCAGTCTTGGACGACCGCCTTTCTTCATTGTATTGTTCATGTCCGTATATACCTTTATTATATATGTGAGTGAGACCAACGGGATGCTGAATGCTCGCCATCGGTGGGGAGCATAGGTTTTGAGTCACTCAAAACATAAACTTGCTCCCTACGGATACATGACTCTCCCTGCAATATGTCGGCGATAGCCGCAATATGGGTCTTTCGCATGTGCAGCAGGTCATCAATTAGCAAATCAGCGATGTCAATTTTAATTCTTCGCTGTTCCTCGGTGGCTTTTTCCTCGAGATAGTCACAGACTTGGATATGCCACCCTTTGGCGTTAAGTTCCCTTGCTCGCTTAGCCCATTGGCCATAGCTCTGCTCATCAATATCTGTGTCAGGAAATAGAATAACCTTACGTTCCTTAACAGCAGTCATTCGTTCATCTTGCAGATTTCCTTTTGACCCTGAAGCCATCCACAGGACATTAGGGATGCAGAGTGAACAGATGATAGCGGATTTTTCACTTTCGACGATACCGATAACTCTATCTGCGTTTTGAGGTTGCCGTAACAGGTGCTCACCAAACAGCGTTTGCTTAATAGTATAATCGGCAGACAACTCACCACGTTTTGATAGTTCCTTGGGAATGCTCAGTGGCGTAATTGATTTGTAGCGATGCCCGTCTGGTCTGTACGCCATAACCTTTCCCATCCTCACGATGTCAGCCTTGTCAATATACCAATAAATGACGTGTCCATCTTTAGTTATGCCTAACTTGTATGTGTTGACTAAATCAACGATTCTGTCAACATCTGCAACAAGAGTTTTCAGGTAAGACACAAAATCGGATCGCAGGTTCTTATCAAGGCTCCTGTCTACATACTCGCTCTGAACAACCGCAAGCGTCACATCCTTTTGATGAAGGTTGATATTGGTGACTACAGGTTGAGCATAGTCAACGCCATCCTTGATATAGAATCTGTTAGTGTCAATACCATGCTGACGGCACATGTAAATAAAAGAGGCTATGCCTACCTTATTGTTCGTGTGCAAGGCATTGGTGAACTTACGGTTGTTCTCTGCCTCGTTATAACTCGTGCTGAGTTTACTGATATTTTTGAACATAGTCCGTCCGTTCTCCCCAAGATTAGAGAGGGCGAATGCTCCCTTCGTCCAGTCATCGAAGGATTCGAACAAATTGATGCCTCGGTTTAAGACTTCGTTTACCAAGGCTTGATAATCGTATCTATCCATTTTGATTTTTCTTTTTGCTTTCGTAACTTTGAATGAGTTTGGTAACACTCGACTTGTCTTTGTAGCCAAGTTTCTGGGCTATCTGTTCGTAAGTCAGACCGTCTTCCTTTAACTGAATAGCCAGTTGATATTTGGCTTCCTTGCTCGTATCTACGGGAACCAAATTCTCAAACGGGACACGTTCGCCTGTCTCTTTGAAGGTGAGATGCTCAGAGAAACGGAGTTTTATGGACTCCGACTTATATTCAGCAGACAGATAGTTGCCCTTCACACAACACAGGTGTTTACAGCTTATGTCGGCAATATCACTACGCAGTTCTAATACCAGGCGCATCTTTGCCTCGAAAGCCTGACTCCCCAAGAGATTATGCTTCGACGGCATGAACATTTCTGTACGCTTGCCGCAGTGATGCAAGAAAATGACCAGACATTTGTACTTGTTGGCAAGCTGAGAATACTGCATTAAGAACTGACGTACTTGATTACCCTCGTTCATGCTACCTGTATAGAGATCGGAGAAGCAATCTACAACGACCAGATCTGCAGGATGACTGGAGAGACGTTTTTCAAGTTCTAATGCCACGTTCTCACTATCGAAGAGGAAGCGTAGCCCTCTCAAAGATATCGGACTTAGCTTCATATCCGCATTCTGTCTTGCTATCAGGTAGGCGTTGGCAGTTTCATCATCCTCAGTAGAAACATAGATAGCACTACGATGTTCCACGTTCAGTTTCATCCCGAGGAAAGCCTTCAATCCAGCAGAGACTGACATTGACAATTGACGGAGAAATGCCGACTTCCCCGTGTCTGAACTGCCTGCCAAACAGACAAGTCCTGACTTCGGCAACAGTGGTTCCAACAGCGTCGGAATCTCATTGATGTTTTGATTCAGTAGCATTTCTCCGGTGATTTCATCAGGAAACAACACATTATTCATCATAGATTATTTCCTATATCGGTTATACTTCGCCAACTTGCCCGATTTGATAAGCAGATTGACATCTTGTTTAGAATAGAGGTTCTTGCGCCCGACCTTCTGACTTTTCAGAATGCCAGACTGCTCAATACGCCAGAGAGTAGGATACGCGATATGCAATAGGTTACATATCTCGTCACGATCATAGAAGCCTTCATCTTCAGGCTTCTCCACATGGCTGCCGATGTTTTTCTCATCGAGGCATCGGCTAACAGTTCTATAGAGAATATCCTCGAACTGTTCTTCGTTTAATACAACAATATTTTCCATAATTCACAAATAAATTAATTCGAAACTATGGGGCAAATAGAAAGCCCCCGAACTGAGTCTTTCTCAATTCGAGGGCAAAATTATGAGTTTATTATCAGGCCTGGAATGGGTTTAAGGCCAACTAAATAGGTTACGACATTTAATTGAATTGATTGAATTAATTGGCCTCTATAGAGGTTTCCTGAACTTATTCTCCGGACTGATTATTCATTTCCTGAAACATCTCTATGTATTCTGAAATTTTCTTCCTTCCAGTGGCAAATTTAGAGGCTACTTTTCCGCCATTGTGGAATGAAACGAGACCTCTATAACTATCGTTCATGGCCTCATATCCAACAATTGTATTACACTTGTCATGTAACATATTCCAGAACAGTCTTACACCTCCATTATCAACACACTTGATTATTTTGCAATGTTCCAATGCTATGGTTAGTGCAGCCAAATCTTCTCCCATAGTACAATGTTCAAGTTGCTGAACGATTTTTTCGACATAAGCATCTACATTATTACGGCTTCCCGTGCTATATTCGATGAATCCTTCTAATGATTTATCCTTAAGGTCTTCAAATTTCGACTTTCTACCACGTTTGTTGGTAGACTGCTGAATCTCTTTAGGGGCCTCTGGAATGGTTAATACATGACTTTCTAAGCACTGTTTCAGCTCTTCTTTTGACAATAGAAGTTTATCGAAGATGCGTTGTGAACTCCAATAATTCGCATTCTTCAATTCGGTAATGAGACTATTTCTGATCAATCGGTATTGGAGCTTACGCAAACCTTCTTCATAATCATCCTTATTGGGGTGTCTGGCGGTCTTGTTGATTATACAAGTGTGCAAATCGCCTATTACGAGCCAAGTTAAAAGGGCCATTTTCAGTTTTTCTTTTTGCAGCAAACACTTAGCATAAAAGATTTTATCGTAATAGCATAATAGGTTCAACATACCTGACATACCATTAAAGCTACTCTTCTCGTGATATATCATGAAAAGATCTTCACAAGCGCCAAGTTCTACTTGTTCAGGCAGATTGGGGAGTTCAGACATTGCATAATCGTATATATGCATAAAGGCTCCAAGGGTTGCCTTGCGATTTTTCATTGCATGGAGGCACTCATTATAAAAGTTTGTATGCTCTTCCTTCCAATTCTCAAGTTCTTTCTTGTATTCTTCAATACTCATTTTGTTATTCCTTTGTTCTTTTGTATTATACCAGTACTAACTGTTCACGTACAACGTATATAGGTTCATTCAACAGCACCGAGGCCTTGGAATAAGTAATCAGCTCCGAGGCTAAAGCCCGATAGACAAGACTTGCAAATCGGGTGGACTTCTCTTCGTGATAGGTGCTCTTCTCCACTTGCTTCTTAAAAGCCGGATTCTGGTTCTTGGTGATGCAAAAGTACTTATAACGTGACTCACTGATAATTCGCAACTGCTTTGCCTTGAACATCTGGGCTTCAACTGATATGCCATAGTTGGACTGGATGGCACGAAGTTCATTCAGGGAAATATCATGGCGTGAGATACCCAAATTCTTCTTGAATACGTCCTGTGAAATGAGCATTTCATTAGCGAACAGATTGCAAAAACGCTCGACATCTTTTTGTGATAAGGTCTCGTCAAAATCAAGCAGCAAGTGCCCTAATTCATGCATAGCGGTAAAACGCTTTCGCTCGATGGGGAAATTTTTGTTCAGCACAATGATGGGTTTATTTTCTCCTATGACTCCACTTAGACCATCAAAAGTATTAGGCGCATCTATCTCAATAACTTTCACGCAGTGTTCCTCCAACATCTCTATAATATAAGGTATACCATTCTGTCCTAACTGCCAAGCTGCTTTCAACTGCTCGGTTATTCGATACACATCAGAAGGATCAATGATCGCATTCTCCTGAATCGGATTGGTAAAATCTGAACTGATACCTATGATTCCCTCTACTTCAATATAACGTTCAATTATATCGCGGATT
>OMXX01000084.1 GCA_900315105.1 uncultured Prevotellaceae bacterium
AAACAGGAAAAAGCCGCATGTTAATTGTTCGCAAGTTCACCAGCTTCGCAGTTCTTCGCAAGCTCATCAAGCTTCGCAAGTGTTAATTGTTAATTGATTGGCTTTTTTCTGGTTTTTGTTTTTACCGGACAGCAATATTTCAGAAAGCACAACAAGTTACGCAAGTCGTTTCTTTACTTCCCCGCGGTCAGTGGGTCTGCGACAAATCTCGTGAATTCTGTGTTCGAAATGAAAAAGGGAAACGGATTTACCTGAAAAAATTTGAGAAAAAAAATAGCAGAGCCCCTAACGGAGACTCTGCTTAATGTCTTCTAACAAGTCTTCACCGGCTTCAAGTCCGATGCTGAGACGCACGGTGGTGTCAGGAACTGACATCTCCGCACATTGCTCGGGTGTGAAGAGACCGAAGATGGTGGAGGCTGGATGAATGGCAAGCGACTTGCGGTCGAAGAGGTTCGTTGCCCTGCGGATTATCTGTAACTTGTCGATAAACGCGAAGGCGGCTTCCTTGTCTGCAAGGTCGATGGTGAAGACGGCACCGGGCAATGGTCCGAACTGCGCCTTCGACAACTCATAGAAAGGGTTGTCAGCCAAACCCGTATAGTTCACGCGCTTTATCTCGGGCAGTTGCCTACATTGCTCTGCAAGCCATAGCGCGGTTCCTGCCTGACGATGGAAACGGATATCGAGGGTATCGAGACCGAGAGTTTCCATATATGCCGCCTGAGGAGTCATCACCCCACCGAGATTGGTTATCAGTTCTGTCTTCACACGCGCCGTGAATGCCAGTTTCTTACCCACACGCTTGCATCGTGCCTGTAAAGCAGGGGAAGGAGCCTGAGTCCAATCGAATTTACCGTAGTCGATGAGGAGTCCGCCAAGTCCGGTGCCTCCGCCTGAGATATACTTTGTGCTTGACACCACCTCTATATCCACACCGAAGTCAACGGCTCGGAAAGCAGAGAATGGAACAATAGTAGTATCGGCAATCAACGGTACTCCTGCCTTGTGGGCTATGTCAGCCAACTTGCGGATATCGGCAACGAACAACTGCGGATTGGTTATTATCTCGAAGAAGAGGGCGCAGGTCTTGTCGTCAATCAGAGCCTCAACCTCCTCGGGCTTTGTGAAATCCACAAAACGAGCCTCAACGCCGAAAGTGCCCAGCGTATCGCGAATAAGTGAGACGCTGTTGCCAAAGAGGTGTTTCGATGCCACGATATTCAGCCCAGCTGCGCTTACGGCAGTCAGGGCATAGTGAATGGCAGTCATTCCGGTATTGAGCGCCGTCACACTCACAGCGCCTGTCAGTTTCCTCACACGTTCCTCCAGATAGGTGGTGGTGGGATTGGCGATGCGGGCATACGATGGGGCCATGGAACGACCGCAAAATGCGTCGCCCATGGCCTTTGCAGACTCAAACTCAAACGCTGCCGTGTAATATACAGGCATCGAAAGTGCACCGTATGTATCAGGTTTCTGATACTTTGTTGTCAAAATTTTCGTTTCGTACTGCATCGTGTTTTAGTTTTGGGTGTTGGGTGTTAGGTGTTGGGTGTTGGTGGTTTGTAAATGTCAGCGGAAATACTATACGCCAACACCTATCACCTAACACCCATCACCTATTTACCTATTTACCTGTCACCTATGATCTTTTTGACCGCAATGACGAGTTTATCCACGTCTTCCCTTGTGTTGTAGAGGGCGAACGTTGGACGGACGCTCATCTCGTAACCCAGAGCGCGAAGTGCCGGTTGTGCGCAGTGGTGACCTGCACGTACTGCAATACCTTCCTTGTCAAGCAATGTACCGACTTCGGGAACAGGGATTCCATCGAGGACAAAGCTAACCACGGATACGCGGTTCTTAGGATTGCCCAAGAGCGTGAGTCCCGGAATCTGTGCGAGCTGCTCTCGCGCATACTCCGTTAGCTGATGCTCGTGGTGCTCGATGTTACGGATTCCCAGATGGCTCACGTAGTCGAGAGCAGCACCAAGTCCGATAGCATCAGCCACATTAGGCGTACCAGCCTCGAAGCGAGCAGGCGGATTATTATACTCGGTATGCTCAATGGTCACGTCCTTGATCATATTGCCACCACCCTGCCATGGCTGCATCTTGTCGAGCAGGGCCTTGCGTCCATATACCGCTCCGATACCGTTAGGACCGTAGATCTTATGTCCGCTGAACACGAAGAAATCAGCGCCAAGCGCCTGCACATCAACAGGAGTGTGGGCGATGGACTGCGCACCGTCAATCAAGACAGGAATCTGATGAGAATGAGCGATGTCGATGATACGCTGTACATCGTTGATTGTGCCGAAAGTGTTGTTCACATGACCGACAGAGACGAATCGTGTGCGAGGTGTGATGATACGCTCAAACTCAGCGAGGTCGAGATCACCGTTCTTATCAGTAGGAATAGCGTGCAATGTAGCGCCGCGTTCCTGACAGATGCGCTGCCAAGGTACGATGTTGGCATGGTGGTCGAGTTCTGAGACGATGACGTCATCGCCCGGGGTGAGATACTGTCTGCCGTAGGTCTGTGCCACGAGATTAATACCCTCGGTAGTACCACGCACGAAGATAATCTCCTCAGATGATGCAGCATTGATGAAGCGCTGTACTTTCTCACGAGCCTCCTCGTAAGCATCCGTAGCACGGGCAGCAAGAGTATGCGCTCCGCGATGTATATTGGAGTTATATGTGCGGTAGTATTCCGAAATCTTATCTATTACCTGATTAGGCTTCTGCGTAGTGGCACCGTTGTCGAGCCACACGAGGTCATGGCCGTTCACCTTCTGATTGAGCACGGGGAAGTCGCGCTTTATCTGCTCAGAGTTCAGTGTGTCTGACTCCTCATAGTGCAGGTCGCGCAATTTCTGTGTCTCAGGGATGCCGATGCCGAAACCGTCGTCCTTCGGAAGCGTATGCTGTGAACTGGTTTGCGATGGTACCAGTTCGAACGGAAGTGACAATGCCGCAAGGTTCAGGACCTCATCGGGCACAACTTCCTTCCGCGCAGCCTGCAACTCCTCCGGGCAATACTTCTGAGCTACCTCTCGGAGCAGCTCAAAGCCAGAATCAGCGATGCCATAGCCTTCTATGTTTTGTAAATTTATCATTATTCTTTAGAGGTTAGGGGTTAGAGTTTAGAGGTTAAGGTTATGGGGATAGAGGGAGATAGTGCTCAAAACACTAACCTCTACCCCCTAACCTCTAAACTGATATCAATTACTTCTCCACCTTGTTGCGGTGCTGATAGTCATGATAGTAACCTACCTCTACATTCTCAAGCACGGCAATAGCATCATCGGTGAGAGATGCGAGAGAGAAGTACTTTGTGAGCAAGTAAGAAGCAACGCCGAACTTGTCAAGTCCCATGAGACGTGCTGAGAGTGATGGTGCAATCTCGCCAGGAATACCACTCTGGTGAAGACCTACAACACCCTGGTTCTTCTCACCTACGCGAACGAGGATGATCTTGGTAGTTCCAACGCCACGGCCTGTGAGATACTGGCCCTCTACCTCTACCTTATCAGAAGGAATCAATGGAACGCCACGCCATAGGATTACCTTTGTGCCGAAGAGATCGGTTGTTACAGGTGGCACGCCGCGCCATGTGCACTCGCGCTCGAAAGCTGCGATAGCTCTTGGATGAGCGATGAAGAATGCAGGCTCTTTCCATACCAATGAGAGCAACTCGTCGAGATCGTCAGGTGTAGGACTGCCGTAGCGTGTGCTGATGCGGTATGCTGGGTTGGCTGCTGCCAAAAGACCGAACTGCTTGTTGTTGATAAGCTCCCACTCCTGACGCTCCTTGATGCTCTCGATAGAGAGGCGGAGCTGCTCCTCCAACTGGTTGTAAGGATTGTTATAGAGGTCGCTTACGCGGGTATGTACACGAACTACGGTCTGGAGAGTGTTGAGTGAGTACTCAGTTGGATTCTCCTCGTAGTCGATATATGTCTCAGGGATGATGTTATCCTCCTCGTGACCGCTTACAAGGTCGATATGCTTCTCGCCGTTGTCGTTTACCGATGCCTTCAAGCGCAACTGCTTGTCAACAGCCTTGTTGAATGTCTCGCGGAAATCAGGAACCTCCTTGATGAACTTAACAAGTTCCTTGAGTTTCAAGCCGAGGAATACGGTTGGGGTAATAGCACGTACGCTTACTGTTGACTCCTGCTCATCGAGAAGGTCAGCCTCGCCGAAATACTCGCCGTCACCCAAAAGAGCGATCCGTAAATCCTCGCCGTGAGAGCCCTTGCTGATAACCTCAGCCTGACCGCTTGCCACGATGAAGAAACGCTGCTTATCCTTACCTTCCTCAACGAAGAGCTGATCAACATCTACTTCCTTAGCCTCGAAAGAGCTAACCAGACGGTTGAGAATCTCATCGTCGAATTCAGAGAAAAGAGGAATTGACTTGAGGTTCTTTGCAGTAAACGATGGCACGCCATTCACATACTGGATAGGAAGACGATCGTTCTTACGCAACTCTACCTTAGTACGGTTAACGCGGAAAGTACCGCCAGTTACCTGTACCCAAGGAAGGAGCTTAAGAAGAAGTCTTGGAGTGATTGAGCCCATCTGAGGGGCTGTCTTGGCGGTTGTAGCCAGTTTTCTGGCTGTTGCAGTCGTTACGCTGCGCTGTAAATTAGAATCTGCCATAATTTTTTTCGTTTGAGTTTTTTATTGTTAAAGAAATTATTTCTGTATAGTCACCTTGTATGTGGTGCCTTCCACGTGTTCAACGGAAAGCACGTTATAACCTTGATCCGTGGCATTGCGAGGCACGTTGTCAAGTGGCTCTCCCTCAGAGAGAAGTACTTCAAGCACTTCACCCTCCTGAAGCTTTGAGAGTTCAATCTTTGTCTTGACGAATGTCATTGGGCAATGCTCTTTTGTTATATCTAATATCTTTGTTGCCATAAGCCTAACCAAGCCTTCCCAAATAGAGCCTAACCAAGCCTTCCCAAAGGGAAGGATGTTTTATAGTATAATCCATATAGGAAGGACTATTTTTAAAAATTTAATTTATTTTTGATTTGATATACTATCTACTCCCCCTTGAGGGGGTAAGGGGGGAGGAGCTTGTCACATACTCCGATGTTATCAACATCGGACTACCCATTGGGGAGGGACTGGGTAGGTCTAAATAAATAATGTCTCTCCCCCATCTGAGAGTTTCAGGAACGATGCCACGCCGAGCACATCCTTAACCTCGGGGATAAAATCTTTCTTTTCAAGACCAAGCACGTGCATAGCCATTTCACATGCGTAGAAGTTGATACCTAAGGCTTTCGCAGCCTCAACAAGTTCCTCAAGGGTAGCCACGTTCTTCTTACGCATAAGGTAGCGGAAGATCTTAGGTCCTGCACCGAGGAAGTTAAAACGACTGGTAGGCGAAACCTTGAGTCCGCCCATCATAAATCCAAAGATCTTTGTGAGCCAGTTGCCGCCCGTAAACGAGCGTCCCTGCTTACGTTTGATAGCATCAAGCCCCCAGAAGGTGAAGAAGATGTTCACCTCATAGCCGACAGCTGCTGCGCCTGTACCTAATGTAAATACAGCCGTCAGCTTGTCGAAATCACCACTAAAGGCGATGATGCTGAGTTTTTTGTTTTCTGCCATAGTTTTATTGAGTTTGAGTCTTTTTGCTTGTGGCTAAAGTCTAAGGACTAAGGTCTAAAGACTTGTGGGTTTATGGTTGAAGACCTTTGACTTTTGACCTTTGACTTTTGCCTAAATTCTGAGTGCAACGTGCGAAAGCATCCTCGCACGAAAGAAATAGTCAACGTCGGCTGCAAGCCGGTGGACGTCTCTAATTTCTGAGTGCAAAGGTACTCCATTCTGCCGGAATCGGCAATCCCACGTGAATGGTAAATCGTATACCACGATTATGGTATGCAGAATACCACAAAAGCACTATTGTATGAGTGCGGATTTCGCAGTACCTTTGCACACAGAAAATCAGACACTCAAACTCAATAAAATTATGGCAAAGATTTATGTAAATGGAGAAGCGCAGGAAGTTAGCCTGCCACTCAACGTTAGTGAATTAATCAAGCAGAATAACGTGCTGCAACCCGAAATGGTCAGCGTACAGGTGAACGAGGAGTTTGCCGAGCGCGAAGACTGGGAAGGTATTCAACTCAAAGAAGGCGACAAGGTCGATTTCCTCTATTTCATGGGAGGCGGCAGCCTATAAAAGTAATGTTCAGGTCTAAGGACTAAGGTCAAAGGTAAGACCTTAGACTTTTGACTTTAGACTTTTGTCTTTTGACTAAAAAAGTAGCACTATGATTGATTTTACAGAAGAACAGATACAGCGATATTCGCGACATATCCTCTTGCAGGATGTTGGCGTAGAAGGTCAGGAGAAGATAATGAACGCACGCGTACTTGTTGTAGGCGCAGGCGGTCTTGGAGCTCCTGTTTCTCTCTACCTTGCCGCAGCCGGCATAGGAACAATAGGTATTGTTGATGCCGACGTGGTGGATTTGAGCAACTTGCAGCGTCAGGTAATCCATTTCACCAAGGATGTAGGCGTGGCAAAGGTGGAGAGCGCAAAGGAGAAGATACAAGCTATCAACCCAGATGTGAAGGTTGACACCTATTACGAGTTCCTTGACTCATCAAACGCCCTCGATATAATAAAGGAGTATGACTTCATTGTTGACGGTACAGACAACTTCCCTGTGAAGTTCCTCATCAACGATGCGTGTGTAATGGCAGGAAAGCCTTTCTCTCATGGCGGTATTCTGCGTTTCAACGGTCAGACATTCACCCATCTTCCGGGTACTGCCTGCTATCGTTGTATGTTCAAGGAGCCACCTCCAGCAGGAGCAGTACCAACCTGTTCCCAGGCTGGTGTGTTAGGTGCCATTGCCGGTATGCTTGGAACGATTCAGGCAGCCGAGACACTGAAATACTTCACAGGAGTTGGCGAACTGCTGACCAACCGCTTGCTCACTTTCGATGCTAAGACTATGCAATTCCGCACCATCAATGTAAAGCATAGCGACTCTTGTCTCATCTGCGGCAGCCACCCGACTATCGACCATCTGATAGACTACGAGCAGGCTGCTTGCGACCTCAAAAACCACTAATTTCGGGAGTTTATAAGACAAAAACAATAAAAACTTAGAGGACCATTATCGGCTTTCTCTTGTTTTTAACCTTCAAGTTTTTGTAATATTTAAGGTCTTGCAAGTTTGTTATTGCCTGGAAGGCAACACCATGAGTAACCGAGGTGCATACTCGACGAAGGAGAGGATGCCCTCGGTCCTAGAGCCTCCATCTACTAATCAGCCTGAAAGGCTGTACCTGATTGGCGATGTACTGCCCTCCAGGCAGTAGTGGGAATTGGCACTTTATCCCCGCACATCCTCGTTTCACTCGTATGTACGGGGTCACGAATAGTACTGTCTTCCAGACAGTTTTGTACTTGCGATACTTAAAGTTATATCTTTACAAGCGAAACTTAAATTATGAAAATTCCACTTAATATTATCGATGAGCTGATTGCTCAGGCTCGACAGGATGCCCCAAACGAAACGTGCGGGTATCTGTTGGGAACAGAGAACGGCGATTCTGAAGCGGAGGTGACTGAGCATTATTGGATGGAGAATATCGACCACTCGCCTGAGCACTTCTCATTCTCACCAAAAGATCAGTTTGCCGCACTAAGATATGCACGCGAGAAAGGTCTGAAGATTCTCGCCAACTGGCATAGTCATCCAGCATCGCCTTCTCGCCCATCGCAAGAAGACCTGCGACTTGCCAACGACCCTACTATCCGATACGCCATTCTCTCCCTCCATGAGGGTATTCATCTCAACTCATTCAAGATCCTGAATGGCGAGGTTGTGGATAAAGAGATACACCTATAAGGTGCAAGTTGACTTACTTGTATTATTGTATAATTTTTCGCTAAGGCTCAACAAGCTAAAGCAAGTTCCCAAGGATTATCGTCAGTAGAAGTGAATTTTACTGGCGATTTTTGTATTTTACAAATAGAATTGATAGTAATAAACATGAAAAACAACTATATACCAAGAATATGGTATATGGAATGACATATCGAAGGGATTGTGGGGGTGCGGGAAAAGCAGTAATTTTGCACTCAGAAATCGGAGGCAACAGGCCCTCTCCCCGCTCACCCTGCATATGGGGAGAGCCGAAAAGCGGTATGTTAATTGAAACATTAAAATCGACAATTGAAAATGAACAGAATTATGAACATGACAAAACGAATGCGAATGCACGGATATAGTTATTGCCAGAACATGATGATGGCAATGATGTAAAGGACTGTTGGAAGAACGGTACTCAGGTATAACTTTTTTTAAAGAGTAAAGAATAAAGTAAAAGAATAAAATAAAAAGAAGTAGAATTATGAAGAAGATTATTTTTACATTAGCTATATTTTTAGGTTTCGGACTTAATGCCTCTTTTGCAAAGGGCAATGGTGCCAACAACAGCGAGAATAATGTTCGCACAATAAAGAGCCCAAGGTTTGCACGTCCGCTGATTGAGAAGTGGATTGAGGAGTATTCAAAGATAGAGCCGGGCTTGACATTCCAGATTGTCAAGGGTTCTGCTAATCAGAATGACATTGACCTGAGCATCGTTTCTGATAATCAGGCTAACACAAACATAAACAGTATCAACCAGATTGTATATTTTGGAGAGACGGCTGTGCTGCCTATTACCGCACGCAGTTCTGAGGCAGCCCGTCTTCTCGAAGGAAAGCGCCTTAACGCAAAGAAACTCAAGCAGCTCTTCTTCCTTAATGAGGACGACTTCGAAGAGGATGTAAAGAAGAATAAGGCGTTTGAAACCATCGTTGTATATAGCGGTAGCAATGCCGCATCGGTAGCCTCATCATTCGCTCATAACTTCGGCGAAGAGAGCAGCAGCTTCCGCGGCAAGCGTATCTCTGGCGATGACCTTTTCCTCAACACAGCCATCACAAAGGATCCTCTCGGCGTTACCTTCAATGCCCTCTCAAACGTATTCGACTTGAAGAACCGTCATGTGAAGGCTGACCTCTCTATCGTAGGTCTTGACCTTAAGAAAGACCTTGCCAACACATTCAGCGAAAACGGTTCACTTGACGATGTTCTCCAGACCCTTGAGAAAGGAAAGCCATCGGAGATTGCTATTGAGAAGGTGGGAATCGTATTCAGCATCACCGACGACGCAGTAAACCGCTTCCTGAAGTGGGTGCTTGAGAATGGCACTAAATACAACCACGAATTTGGATTGTTGAATTTGGACAACAAAGTGGCACAAGTAGAAATCGACAAGGTGAAAAACACACTTACTGCACAAAAATAAATTAAGGAATTAGGAATTCAAAATATTAAGATGTTAAGATATTAAGGAATTAATTAATCTCTTAACATCTTAATTTCTCACAAGCTATTAGATTTTATGGTAAAAAGATTATTTATTGCAACTATTGTTGCGATAAGCCCTTTGTTGGCTTTCGCACAAAATGTGATATCAGGTCACATTTCAGATGTTCGCACTGGAGAACCGCTCATCGGAGCAACAGTAATTGTAAAAAATGAAAAGAGCCAAGGAGTGGTAACCGACTACGACGGAAACTTCACTCTCCAGACCAAGGTGCAGGCTCCTCTTACTCTCCGTGTTGAGTATGTCGGCTATCGTCCCCTCGACGTAGATGTATATGACTTTGAAGAACCTGTACAGATTGCATTGGCAGATAATTCCAACAGCCTTAACGAGGTTGTCGTTGTCGGCTATGGCGTTCAGAAGCGCAAATCTCTTACAGGTTCCGTGACAACAGTCAAGAATGAGAAGCTTTTGCAGACCTCAACCTCGCTCGACAATGCCTTGGGTGGTGCCGTGGCAGGTCTTAGTGCTGCTTCTTCATCAGGTGAGCCTGGTGCTGCACTTAACATCCGCATACGTGGTGGTAACTCCATCAACGGTGGTAATGAGCCTCTCTACGTTATTGATGGTGTACTTATCTATAACGATGCAGCATCAACCAATACTGGTAACTCATTCGCTGGTAAGAACTTCAATCCTCTGGCATCAATCAATCCGTCAGACATTGAGTCTATCGAAGTACTCAAGGATGTTTCTGCTTCTGCCATCTACGGTTCACGTGGTGCCAATGGTGTAATCATCGTTACTACGAAGAATGGTAAAAAGGATAAGCTGAAAGTTGACTATGGCTATTCCATCGGTCTTGCATCAGTACGTAAGCGTCTCGACCTACTCAATGCGCAGGAATGGGGCGAATTATACCTTGACCTTGCAACCGATGCGCAGAAGGCTGCCGCAGGTGTTACTCCCGAAGTGGTAAAGTCATGGGGAGAAGGCACAGACTGGCAGGATGCTCTTTTCCGCGATGCAACTACTCAGCAGCATCAGCTTTCTGTCAGCGGTGGTTCTGACAAGGAGCGTTTCCTTATCTCTGGTAACTACATCGACCAGAATGGTATTATTCTCGGCTCTGGCTTCACACGTATCGGTGCCCGTCTAAACTACGATCGCGACATCTTCAAGAATGTCACCGTAGGACTGAAGGCAAACCTCTCAAAGACTACACGTAGCGGACAGAGTGGTTTCCGCGGTCAGTCTAACGGACTCAGCGGACTGCTTGAGCAGGCTCTTCGCACATCACCTGCTGTTCCTATTCATAATGCCGACGGAACATGGAACTATGCCAACCCATTCGAGTCAGGCGACTTTGTGCGTAATGGTAACACACCAAACGCCATTGCCGATCTCAGCGAGGTGCAGACAGAGACTATTGTTGACAATGTTTTGCTCTCTGGTTTCGCACAGTGGCAGATCATCCCATCTTTGCGTTTCCGCACACAAGGCTCTGTCAATGTCATCAACACTCGTCAGAATCTCTTCGGAGGAGGCAACTCACAGATTGGCTTTAACTCTGAAGGCTACGGCTCTGTCGGTACAAAGCGTTGGGAGAGCGACCAGTTTGAGGCTACCCTCACATGGAACAAGAAATTTGGCATACATGAGTTTGAGGTTCTTGGCGGTTACACCTATCAGCAGGAAAAGAGTGAGCGTCTGCTTGGCTCAACTGCCTATTTCGCAAATGAGAACCTCGGCTATCATAGCCTTCAGGCTGGCTCTCAGTTCGTTAATACTGATACCCAGTTCATTACCTCTTCTCTCTATTCAGGCATAGGTCGTGTAAACTATTCAATTTTTGATCGTTATCACTTCACCGCTACATTGCGTGCCGATGGTTCCAGCCGCTTTGCGAAGAACAACAAGTGGGGATGGTTTCCTTCACTCGGTTTCTCATGGAACGTAAACGAAGAGAAATTCCTGAAAAGTGCAAAATGGCTTGAAGACCTGAAATTCCGCGCAAGTATCGGTACTGTCGGTAATCAGGAAATTGGCGACTACAAGTTCCTTTCCACATACGCTGGCACACATTATTTCCTCGGAGGCGTGAAGAATAGCGCATACTACCGTTCAGGTCTGGGTAACGATGACCTGAAATGGGAAACCACCTCATCATTCGACCTCGGCTTTGACTTCAACATCCTCAAAGGTCGTGTAGGCTTCGTGTTCGACTACTACCACAAGAAGACCTCAGACCTGTTGCTCGACATTCCTGTAGAGCAGACCACAGGATTCAGCACACAGCTTGCCAACGTGGGTAATGTAACAAACGATGGTGTTGAGTTCGCAGTCAATGCAACTCTCTATCAGACAAAGAAGTTCTCATGGAATGCCAGTGCCAACATTGCGCACAATAGGAACGAGGTGACGAGTCTTGGCGGTTCACAGAATCAGATTATCAGCGGTAACACCATCATCCGCGTAGGAGAAGCCCTTGGCACATACTACGGATGGGAGTTCGATGGAGTAGTACAGAAGGGCGATGACCTTACCAAGGTACCAGTACCATCAACAAAGACCAACGTAGAATATGGAGATGCCAAATTCGTTGACCAGAACGGTGACGGCAATGTGGATCAGGAGAACGACCGTAAGGTTCTTGGATCAGCACAGCCAAAGTTCACTTACGGCTTCGCTTCACAGTTGCGCTACGGAAACTGGGATCTCTCTTTCAACTTCCAGGGCTCTTACGGCAACAAACTCTACAATCAGCTGGAACAGGCTCTCGAATCACCAAACTCAAGCTACAACGGCTCTGTGAAACTGCTTGACCGCTGGACTGAGAACAACCCAAGCACAATTGTGCCAAAGGCAACATTTGGCAATCTCTATAGCCTTTACCTTGACAGCCGCTACATTGAGGATGCCAGCTACCTGCGTCTGAAGAACATACAGGTAGGCTATAACTTCCTGTCTCGTCTTGGCAATGGTCAGAAACTCGGTATCTACCTCTATGCATCGGCACAGAACCTCCTGACAATAACCGACTATACAGGTTTCGATCCTGAATTCTCTGGTTATACTGACCGTGGCACATATCCAACGGCACGCTCATTCACCTTTGGAGTGAAGGTATCATATTAATAATATAATTACGAATTACTAATTATCTGGTTAGTACTATTCGCTAATAGTTTATTCGTGATTGCTATTTATGGTAAATAGGTGATTTGTAATTCGTAATTATTATAATATCCATTTTCAATTTACGAGATATGAACAACAATATAAAGAAAAGACTTGGTGCTTTCCGCACAATACATATTCATGCGTTGGCAGCGCTGATGACTCTTGGAACAGTAACCACATCCTGCGAATCGCTCGACCTTGGCAACCAGAGTGAGTTGTCAGAGAGTAACCTGCCACAGAGCGATGCCGATGCAAAGGCACTCGTCAATGCAGTGTATGCCTCAGACATAGAACTTGCAACCACTTACATGTATCTCATCGACCTTACCACCGAGACAACCGTCAGCGGTGAGAATCCAAACGGTGGTGGTGGTATGCTTGGATTGCTGTCATGGGACGGCACAAACAGCTACCTTGTAAAGCTCTGGTCTGCGGTCTATACCTCTGTTGCACGTGCCAACGATGTTATAGCAAAACTTGAGAATAACCCAGCAGGGGTATCGCCCAAGGTAGCAGCACAAGTAATAGGCGAAGCCAAGTTCATGCGCGCATACTATCTCAATTACGCCGTACAGTTGTGGGGACCAGTGCCCATAGTGACTAAGGTCGGTGAGGGCAACAATGCCATTCGAAACTCAGAGACAGAGGTATTCCAACAGGTTGTAACCGACCTTGAGGATGCAGCCAAGCTCCTGCCATCCGTTAAGGAGTATGGTCAGAGCGACATAGGCCGTGCTACTCGTGGTGCTGCTCTTGCTGCTCTTGCAAAGACCTATCTCGTATGGGCACAGGTTGACGATGACTTGACTGATGCCCAGCGCAAGGAATATTTCAGCAAGTCCGTACAGTATGCGCAGCAGGTTATCGACTCTGGTGAATATGAGCTGGAAGAGGACTTCTACGACAACTGGAACAACAACAACCGCAACGGCAAGGAGAGTATTTTCGCAATCCAGTTCTACAAGGGGTCAAGCACACGTGAAGGTGATGCCTCTGGTAACAATCACCTCTGCCATTGCTCTTTCTCTACAAGCTACAGCGTGGCACTACCACACATAGCACCAGGACCAGACAACACCGTAGAGAACTCTTATCTCAAGGGTGACCAGCGCAAGGATGTATCTTTCGTTGATTCCCTGTGGCGTCCATCTACCCAGAGTTACTTCCACTTCTATTATGATGCCGACGGCGACAAGATCCGTGAATCTGGTTTCTCTCGCTACAACAAATACATCGACCACGACTCACCTGAGACAAGTGCGGCTGACCGTGCCATGAACCGTCAGGTGTTGCGACTTGCAGAGGTCTATCTCATTCTTGCCGAGGCTATCAACGAGCGTGACCACCAGCCAAACCAAGAGGCTTACGATGCCTTCAACAAGGTGCGTCGCCGTGCATTCCGTGAGAACATCAACGCTAACACTCCACAGGCACACGATCTGGAGGCAGGACTTGACTATAAGGGATTCCTTGAAGCAATTATACAGGAGCGTTCATGGGAGTTTACTCTTGAGCAGAAGCATCTCCTTGACCTAAAACGCTGGAAGATACTGGTAAAGACAATTAAGAACAGTCCACTTGCAAAGAAATATCCAGAGTACAACAAGCAGACTATTGACTTCAAGCACTATCGCTTCCCTATTCCACAGGCACAGCGCGAAGTTAACCCTAACCTCTGGCAGAACTACGGCTATGACGGCTCAACAATAACATCAAACCCATACGTAGGAAGGGAATAAAAAACATCTGATTATGAAGAAAATACTTCTCTCAACCATAATAGCCACGGCAGCAGTAACTGTTGCTGTGGCACAACAGAACGACCAACGTCTGAACAAGGCTATCACCGATGCCTCATGGTATCACAAAGCATTGAAGAGCGCACCGTCATTCCGCGACCTGCTCAAGCGCAGAAAGAATGCCGTGGAACAGTTCCGCGCCATACCAACAGATGCTCTGCAACCAATAACAATCAGGGCTTTTGCAACAGCAGAGCAGCGTGCCGGTACACGCCACGTCATAATCCGCGAACACGAATATCTCAACGACAGCGGATATAACAACGGAGGCTTCGATCTTGGCATAGGTACTCCAGATCACGTCATTAGTGCCATTGCCGGTGACCTCATCGACAGCTACGTCACACAGGCTGCGCTGAAGGGAATTGATATTGACTCCCTCGGCATTAATATCAAACAGACAGGACCGTCATTGCAGGACTGGGGATTGAAATACACTATCTACATTGACTCTCCCGCATCTGACAGTCAGTTAGAGGAACTACGCTTGCTTGCAGAACAGAACTCACCACTTTATCAGTTCTCGATACGTGCACATAAGGTCAATACCGAACTGGTATATACAAAAAGTGCTGATGAACTCGTACTGCCTCCTACCTATCAGCCTGGACTTCGTGAGTTCATAGAATGGGAGACACGCAAGGGCGAGGGCAACCGCAAACTACGTGAAAGCGGCAAGCGTCCCGACAAGTCGAAGTTCGGTGGCTATGCCTACGACTACCCATACTCTCGTGCCAATCAGTTCACACCGGCACAAACCGACAGCTATCTCAGCCCCGACGGTCCTTCAGCATTCATCAATCCATCATCAGGCGTAACAGTCTTGCAGGTGCGTCATCACCGTGTGTTACAGGATCATCCTCTGTACCTTGGCGGCAACGACCTCGGTCCTACAGCCGTAGAGAGTCACATCGGTCTGCTTGGTTCATGTTTCACGCACGTTGCGGAAGGCACGGCAGCACGCACAAAGACACCGCTCGACACCCTGAACGTATCGCTCACGGCACAGTTTGACCCTCGCGCAGGTCGCAAGGGATTTGAGCAAACACCTCTCTACCCTACCGACATCAAGATGCGCGTGTTCATCAGCAGTCCACGCCCAGAGGCAGAGATTCGTGAACTGGTGGAAAAGACAGAGAAGGGTTGTCCTATCTACAACCTTGTCACCAATGCGCAAGTCATCAGCGGACGCATAGAACGTGTGACGGCACGAAATAAATAACGTGAGTTCGATGACTTGCTTTAGCTTGATGAGCTTCAGCGAATAATTGCCCTTAAGACAAACAGCAAGCTGTTTTTAACTGACAATAATTTTTCGCAAAGCTCAACAAGCTACGCAAGTTCCCAATCTTACCAATCTTCAACCAATAAAAATGGATATTTATGGAAAAAGATTGCGTAGATTGGTAATTATTGTCAGTTCAGCATCGTAGATGCGTTTACATTGAATTCGTCGAACTGACGTTAAATTATATTCAGTAAATTCTAACGCATCTCCGTTGCTGAACTGACGTTAACATATATCAGTTAGATAAAAATCGGGAGAGAGGAGGGAGTTCCTTTTGCTTTGTAAAACCACCGCCCTGATTTAGTGCTCTGGTTTTGTATTGACGACTCCCTAAAACAGGGACTCATCTTCGGTCAGTAATAAAAGAAAACAATGGGGGTGGTAAAACGCCCCCCATTGGATAAGGTTATTGTAAGTTGACGATAGCTGAAATTTCAGCCCACATATTTCCCCATGCTGTTTCCCTGATGTTTTTTACAACATTTTCTACCTACATATAACATGTTATGATATTTTCAATTTGTATAGGGGTGTCTTTAAAAATTATTGTACTATTGTACCATTGTACCAAAAAAATCATCTCTTCTATAAGAGACACATTATTGTACCTCTGAA
>OMXX01000075.1 GCA_900315105.1 uncultured Prevotellaceae bacterium
TAATTACCTCCTTTCTTTATTGCTGGGGACAGTCCCCAAGATTAATCAATTACCGCCCTCGGGATAATCGTCCTCAGGATCTGATGGGGTAGGGATGATGCCGCTGCCACCGCTGGAGTTGCCGCCGTTGTTATTGGTGCCACCATTCTCGGTTCCGGTTCCTGAGCCCGTCGAAGGAGAGCCTGTCGAAGAGCCGCCGCCCTTCAGTGTATCAATATTGATAAACTCAGCCTTCTTGAAGAACTCACGACTGGAGATATTCATCTCCTGCTCCTGCTCAGGCAGGAAGCGGATGTGCAACGCCTTCAGGTTGGTGTTCACACTAAACTTCTCCTCGCTGATTGCACCGCCCTTCTCGTTCTCAATGGTGGTGAAGAAAGTGCCCAGACCGTCGATCTTCACGCGCTTGGAATCAAGCAGCATCTCAATCAGACACGAACGGAACTTCTCCAGCACGCCATACACCACGTCGGGCGTATAAATACTACCATGCTCGCTGATGTGCTGAGCCAACTTACGGGTGTTCAGGGTCTCAACGGTCTTGCTGTGGGCGAACCACTTACCAAAAATCTTAGACAGATTGTTCTTGTTCTGTCGCAACTCATAAAAAATCTTAGCCATAGTATTAGGTTATTAGTATTAGGCTTACGCGGCGAACTACATCGGGTCACCGCCTCCCGCTTTCCACTGCAAGTGAAGTGCAAGGCGAATGCAGAGGCGAGCTCGCTTGGCCTTTGCTGAGCCGCAGCCTTCACTCGTACTCGCAACTTCATGATTGCGAGTACAAAGATAATAAAAAAAATCCAGATTTCCCCACTTTTAAAAAACTTATTTCCAATTTATTTCAAATGTTAAAAAAGAAAATTGCCTGCCGAGGAAACGGTCCCTGAGCCTGTCGAAGGGAATCTACCAGATTCCTTACTTCAATCTCCCAGATTCTCGTAATCTTTGAGCCAGATTCTAACCTCGACGCTAAAAATCCGCAAAATCGATATTGTACCATTGTACCATTGTACCATCTCGAAAATCGATTTTGCACCCTTAATATCCTCTATTGATTTATATATATTATTATATATATTTTAATATATATAATAATATATATAAATATAATACACCATTCCACCCCTAATAATCAAAAACGCAAATGGTACAATGGTACAATGGTACTTTTCAGTTAGGATGGACACTCACCCTTGTCAACGTTAAGAATTTTGAATAAATCATTTGGCGATACAAGCTCTTTTTTATATTCATGAGCTTCCTCTACAACACGTTCGAAAAACGCATTATAGAGTTGCTTCTCTTCTTTTTTAGAGTAGTCTAACGTCAATGAAGCCAAACTTGCAGCAAACATATGAGAGAGTGAAACACAGATTGCCCCTGCATTTACATGACCATAGCGCTTCACACAGTTCTCTGCTGTTTCTTCAAGTGCATCGGTGAAAGCATCATTAAACATGTCCTCCTGAATTTCTATTATTTCTTTCTTTTTACCCATTATATTAATTATTATCTGAAGTTTTTGTCATTTAGGCCTGCAAAGGTAATAAGAATCAGCGAGTATTCCAAAATCAAAAGTATAATTAATGTAAATCTAACGCATTTTTGCATTCCGCTTGTTTTTTCTATTAAAATGCAAACTTTTCGCCCTTTTCTTTCTTTATTTCCATTTTATTTCTTACTTTTGCAGATGATAATGCATCAAGAGTGGCTACATTAGCCCACCAACCGGCCTTTTCTAAAACATAGATCGTTGGCAGCGGTGGTAAAGCGATGCGAGTGAATGTTTAATCCACTAAAAATAAACGATTATGGAAATCAAGAAGATTGAGAACTGTGATTATGTGATGCTCCCTCGTTTGCAGCATCCAGGTCTGAAACCAAAGCATGTAGAGCGCGATGCGTTCAAGGCTGAGTTACGTCATGTGGAGGGTAGGGGCGACTTCTGGCTACTCTTCCAGCAATCCAAGCCCCATGTAGTGGCTCACGTGCAATTACCCAAGTCGGAGGCGGAGTTTGACCAGATCCTCGGCTTCTGCCTGGGTCAGAACAAATGGTGCGAATATATCGAGGGCGATTTGTCCTTCCTGTGTGTGATTGCAGGCTATAACTCTGAAGAACTTACCCCCAAGTATCCCGACTTCATCAAAGAGCGCGTTCTTGCCCTTTATGACGCCACATATTGGTGGTATGAGTACGGAAAAGTTTTAATTTATTAAAAAACTAAGGATATATTGATGCTATTCGAATGTTTTTCATTACCTTTGCATGGAAAATAATAAATCAGACTATAATGGCTATACCTATATTTGAAGATTTCTTGTATCCGTTCTTGCTGGCAACAAACGGCAAAGACATGACGGTATCAGAAATGAGGGAATATATAATTGATTACTTCCATCTGACAGAGGAAGACTGCAGCCTTCGCACGAAAAGTGGGAATGCAACTCAGGTTGCTGATAGATTAAACTGGGTGCGCCAGTATCTTCGTCGTGCTTTGATGATCGAATTACCTCAGCGTGGAGTTTATCGAATCACTCAGCGAGGTAAGGAGTATCTTGCCACGCATAAGGATCTGCGGAAACAGGACTTAATGCAGTATCCGGAATTTGCCAGCTATGCCACTGGAGTTACAACTACAAGTAGTAATTCAACAAAAGTGGAATCTGGTCAGGATATTGTTAATCAAGACTTGACTCCTACTGAGCAGTTAGAACAAGCTTTCCATAGCATTATTGATGATCTCGCAGCCGATTTGCTACAAAAGACATTGGAGCAATCTCCTTATTTCTTTGAGCACTTGGTGGTAGATCTCTTGGTGAAGATGGGCTATGGTGGAAGTTTTGCAAATTCTGCACAGGTTACTCAATATGTGCATGATGATGGCATCGATGGCATCATCTATGAGGATAAACTTGGATTGGATAAGATCTACATCCAGGCCAAGAGATACAAGTTGGATAATACTGTAGGCAAACCTCAGATCCAACAATTCTCAGGTGCTTTAGATGAGCAGAAGGCAACAAAGGGAGTGTTTATAACAACAAGTTCGTATAGTAAAGAGGCAAAACAATACGTTGAGAAACTCAACAAGAAGATTGTACTGATTGATGGCCAGGAACTTGCTCGCTATATGATTGAGTACAACGTTGGTGTAAGCACCAAACAAGTGTATGAAGTAAAACGTATTGACTCTGATTATTTTGAAGAATAAATGAAAATAAATAAAAAGGAAAGTTTTAAATTCATTGATTTATTTGCGGGAATTGGCGGCTTTCACACAGCTATGCATAGCGTTGGTGGCAAGTGTGTTTTTGCAAGTGAGTGGGATAAGAATGCTCGAATTTCATATGAAGCAAATTATTCCCAAATTGAGCCAGAATTGTTCAAAAAGGATATTCAAGGAAATTTTTTATATTTTAATGAAGATATAAATGATGTCATACCTGCAAATGTGCCAGACTTTGATATTTGTTGTGGTGGTTTTCCTTGCCAACCATTTTCTGTTGCAGGTTTAAAGAGGGGTTTTGAGGATACAAGAGGTACATTGTTTTTTAATATTGCAAATCTAGTGAAAGAAAAGAAAGAGGCAGGTAACCCACCTCGTGTACTTTTTCTTGAGAATGTTCGTGGACTAAAAAACCATGACAAGGGTAAAACTCTTCAAGTGATTCTTGCAACACTTGATGAACTTGGATATGGTTATTCATATGAAGTCCTGAATGCCAAATATTTCGGTGTTCCGCAGAATCGTGAACGATTATTTATTGTTGCTTGGTATAAAGAACTTGTTGATATAAACTCATTCAAGTTCCCCTATGGTATTGCACCTGATGGTTCTACCATCTATAGTAAGGATGATCTAAAGAATGGTACTTTTCCTACAAAAGTTTCAGATATCTTTGAACCTAAGGATGTTACTGTCAATTTTACCATAAGTGATAGGATGTGGATAGGCCACAAAAATCGAAAAGAGCGTAATAAGCTCATGGGCAAAGGATTTGGATATTCTTTGTTTAATAATGAAAGCGTTTACACAAGTACTATATCTGCAAGATACTGGAAAGATGGTAGTGAAATCTTAATTGATCAGTCTGAATTAGGATTAAATCCAAGAACATTAACACCGGTAGAGGCTGGTAGATTGCAAGGATATAGAATAATTGGAAGCGGATGGGAGCATCCCGAATGTGCTAATAACCAAAACTATAATGACTCAAATCCAGAGTTTAAAATTGTAGTTTCCAAAAAAGAAGCATATCATCAATTTGGTAATAGTGTGGCAGTACCTGTAATCAAAAGATTATCCCAAGAAATAGTTAAACAATTATTATAAAACCTAGCTGATATGGAAGAGTTAAGAGATTTACAAAAAATTTACAGTTTAGCTGCAGGTCGGTTTAACCAGTATGAAGGAGAAGATTTCGTTTTACCTGAGGATTTTAAACAACAGGTAAAAGAAATAAATAGTAGCACTATTGAATACAATAAATATTCTGCTATTATTTCAACAAAGGGAACTCAAAATGGTGTATTGAATATATATCTTCCAAACCAATGGTTTTATATAGCATCATATTTTACAGATTTCTATAACGAATTACAAAAATATAAGAAAGAAGCTCTAAAGGTTGTTTCTAAAGAGCGGTTAAAGGAATTAAATGGACATTCCTTAACCCAAGAAGAGCAGCAGAGAGTCAATGATTTATCGCTTGATGATAATTCAAAACGCTTTTTAGTAAGGTTTATGACGGACTATTCATGGTGGTTTGGAGCAAAAACAATAGATAGGGGTGACTTTTATGTTTCCCCCATCTTGAGTAGCGCTAGATTAGTGAATGCTTCTCAATCATTTGTTGCAGATCTATGTGCATTTCTTGCAGATAAAACTGAATTGATTAAATCTATTATATCAGCAGGCGATGAATTGTATGAGGGTTTCCAAAGGGATATTAAAAATGAAAATGACCTTCTTCAGCAAATCTTTTATGGCGCTCCAGGTACAGGAAAGTCTCACACTATACAGGAGAGAACAGAGCATGAGGATGTAATACGTACGACGTTCCACCCAGATACAGACTATTCGACGTTCGTGGGTGCATATAAGCCCACGACCATCGATGCTCCCGTGATGACTGTCATTGGCACAAAGGCTGTGCCTGTAGAGAATGAAGATGGCTCTCCAAGGATAGAGCCCAAAATCATCTACGAGTTCGTAAATCAGGCATTCCTGCAGGCATATGTCAAGGCATGGGAGAAATATTGCGAAGGAGGGTTTGATAATGCGCAAAAGCAATTTCTCGTTATTGAGGAAATAAATCGTGGTAATTGTGCACAGATTTTTGGAGACTTGTTCCAGTTGTTGGATCGTAATAATGCAGGTTTCTCTGACTATCCTATTAAGGCTGATGCCGATATGGCCAAACAGCTGAAGAAGCAACTAAAAGGACTGACAATAGATAATCCTGATGCTATAAACAGCCTTTATAAAGGTGAAGACATCGTTAGCCAAGTGCTTGACGGTGAGTTGTTGTTATTACCCAAGAACCTCTATATCTGGGCTACAATGAACACCAGTGATCAGTCATTGTTCCCCATCGACTCTGCCTTTAAGCGTCGCTGGGATTGGCAGTATATGCCGATTGCCAATGGCTTTGAGAACTGGTATATCTCGGTAGATGATTATAAATTCGACTGGTGGCTATTCTTGCAGAAGATCAACAAATTGATTGGAGCTACTACTCATTCTGAGGATAAGAAACTTGGCTACTACTTCTGCAAGGCTAAGAATAAGGAGATAGATGCCAACTTGTTTGTGTCGAAAGTGATATTCTACCTCTGGAATGATGTCTTCAAGGACTATGAGTTCGCAAACTCTGTCTTTGATGATATCGATGGCAACAAATTGACTTTCGACAAATTCTATACCACTATTAATGGTAATGCAATAGTTGTAGAGGACAAGGTCGTGATGTTCCTCAACAAACTTGACGAGGCCATCGATAAGGAATACAGTATGTTGCTTCCTAACGTAGAAACTACTACAGGCCTATCTGGCAATGATTTCACCAATTATTCATTTGAAGGGTCTGCTCCGATGGGCAAATCGGAATTAGGTAAAACCATCATGCTTAAATATCTCAATGAGAATGCGGGACTTACTTTCGATGAGATAAAGGCAAAGTTCCCTGACTCTCTGCTTGGATCTGTTGCGAGCAAAGGACTGATTGTGAAGGACGAAGAAGACCTAGGCAGTTATCAGAGATATTATGTAGGGGGCTTCAAGTCGGCAGATGGCGTCAAGTTCAAGATTTACAAGCAATGGACTGTTGGCAATATCCAGAACATCAAAAACTTTGCATTCAGCCAAGGATGGAATGTTGAAGAAAAGGGTTCGTGGAGAAGAAAAGATAATAATGCTTAGATGGTCTCTGCATGAGGATTCTGATAGAAGAACATCAATACGAAGTTGCGAAAGTGAAGGATGTGCTCTATGGCATTGATGCTATGGAGAACGTTGAGGGCAAGGTTTCCATTCACTACGTGGGCTATTACTATAACAGCCTGCTTCGCGATTGCGTGTTTATTCTTCCTAAAGTGCTGATGAAGGATGTAGATAAGGTGGAGAAGGTATTTGGCAGGTATTTGCCTGAATCCATTCTAGACCTTGATAAGAACAATCCGCTAGAGCCTTATGAACGAGACTTCCTCTATAAGTTTGCAGTTTGGATTTACCGCGCCATAGTAGTCTATAAGAACAGCCGTAATAGTGATCCCGAGATCATCTATCATGTCAAGTTGGCGCAGATGGGTAGGGGGAGCCGCCATTTGAGCAATACATATCTGGATATTTTGCTTCAGTTGATACAGTTCAACAAGGACAATCAGAACTTCCTTTTCTTCATTGTCAAGAACATGCATTCGGGCATGAACAAGATTAACTGGACGCGCACCATCAGCACCACATCTGCCATCATTCAGAATGAGAGTCCAATCTATCTGAATCCTGTCAACAAACGCAGGCAGATTAATTTTGATGAGGAGTTGCTCATCATCTATTATTCCATACTGAACTATATCGGGGACAAATACGGATTCCCGAAAAATATCAATTGCCAGTTCCAACTGATAACAGGTAATCGCTTCGACACTTATCTGAATGGTTTTGGAAAAACGCGACTCAGACAAATCAAGTATAAGTATTTCTCGGATAAGGCGCTAGAATTGTGGGAATTGTGCTATGCATTCTTTGATGAGGCCAAGCAGGTGTTTGTCAATACAGAGAAGCGAGAGTATTTGCTTGTGAAGAACTTCTATATTGTCTTTGAAGCCATCATTGACGAACTTATCGGTGATAATCCTTTGCCAGATGGTATGGATAAAAAGCAGGAAGATGGCAAGATTGTGGATCATCTCTTCACTGCCAAGAGCCTGATAGAAAAGCAGGAGAGTCCTACTTACTATATAGGCGATAGCAAATATTATAAGATAGGTCACGAACTTGGCGATGAATCCATTTACAAGCAATATACCTATGCTCGTAATGTAATTCAATGGAACATTGATATTCTGAATGCAGGGAAAGAACCTGAATCAGGAGTAAAATTGAGGGATGAACTGACTGAAGGATACAACATCATTCCTAATTTCTTCATATCTGCCAAACTTGACGAGTCTTTCGATTATGATAATGATGGCTTGGAAAAGACAGACCGAGAGCATAATAAACACAAGAAGACTCATTTCTCAAATCGACTCTTCGACAGAGATACCCTGTTGCTTTTCCATTATGACGTGAATTTCCTGTTCGTGTTATCTATGTATGCCCGCGACAATGCCATGCAAAAGAAGGTTTGGAAAGAGGAGATACGCGACAAGTTCCGTTCTGAAGTTCAAGATTGGCTAAAAGATGATTACGATTTCTATGCCATGAAGGCAAGGCAGGGAGTGGATGCTAAAGCATATTTCTCGACACATTTCCGCGACATCCTTGGGAAGACTTATTGTCCTTTCACCAATGAAGAGATTTTCTCTCTGGCTCTTGATAATAATGATCCTGATGGTGATAATGACAGCCTATTATCAGAATTAAGGAAGTATTTCTATGTAGAACCATGTAATCTTGGTGATAATCTCGAAGAAATAATAGAGGATGCTAGAAATAAAGAGACAGGTATAGTCGCTATTCCAAATAAGAATGGTGTATTAGTTGTTAAGTCTGAGGATTACCTCAAAGAACACTCCAAATTCTGTAGTAATGGTTTGTATGCGATAGGCATTGATAGCAGTAATCTTGATACAATTAAAATTGCCCAGAACGTAAAATCCATTAATTATATCCTTTTTCAACAGGCAGATGGATCAATACACTTCTTCTCGTTGAAAAAAGCCTGCGAGATCAAGGAAAGTTTGGATTTAGAATATGAAAGGAAGAGAAATAGGGATTATGATCATATTTATGTGGTTGTGGATATAGACACTTCCATTGAGTTAAATACATCAGATATTAGTGTAACTCCTGTAGAAACCGTTTCTCGTCCTATTTATGTGACTCTTGACCAAATTAAGAACAAATAGAAACAGGGGATAGTACCTATTATTTTTGTTTGACTAATGCTTATGGATAAACTCTCTGCAGAACAACGACACAAGAATATGGCTGCTATCCATTCAAAGGATACCAAGCCAGAGATGATTGTGAGGAAAGGACTGTGGAGTAAGGGATTCAGATATAGACTTAATTCTCCAAAATTGCCAGGACATCCTGATTTGGTGCTGAAGAAATATCGTACTTGTATCTTTGTGAATGGGTGCTTTTGGCACGGGCACAATGTTACCATTAAAGACGAAACAATAAATTCTGATTGTTGTAAAATACCAAATACAAGGCGGGATTTTTGGGTGGCGAAGATCAAGAGGAACCAGGAAAGGGATATTGAGACGCAGAAACGATTGGCTGAGATGGGTTGGCATTGCATTACTATTTGGGAATGTGAACTGAAACCATCGAAACGGGAACAGACGTTAAAGTCGCTGGCGTTTACTCTTAATAAGATTTGGCTTGAAGAGCATGCCGTTATTGGTAAGCCTTATCCCCAATTGGAAGAAGAGGATGATATGCTGAAAGCAGCAGAAGAGCAGATTTAACATTCGTTATTGCAAATGCTATCTTTAGTCGGTTGTGGGGATGGATTATTATCACTACCTTTGCCTCAGAAACCAGACTTAGATGGAAGTAAGGGGTTCTTCACGAAACTTCGTCTGCCAACATGCGCACATATCTGGCAGTCCTCACGAATGGCTAACCTCTCCATCTATTGAATTGACAAGTGCTGCGAGCTGCACGAATCTTGGCTATAATGTCTGATGTAAATCCGTAAGGTCTTCAGTGAACGCCCCTGTACGATCACTCTCAAAGCCTTGTCAATGGTTTCTTATAATATAATTAAGGTATGGACATCGCATCATCAATTACCAAATTGCGCACCAGTAGGCTTTACACAAGGAAGGCGTTGGCAGAGAAAGCAGAGATAGATCTCAGGCATCTGATTGCTGTTGAGGAAGGTAGGGCTTTAGCTACTGATAGTGACATCGAGGCTATCAGTCGAGTTTTCCATGTGAAGCCAGAGGATTGGATTAAGTGATATGGAAGGATACTGTCTCAGGACTCATCTGATAGAGAACCCCAGTATATGTCTCTATTACAAGGGAATGGAGGATAACGATGCTATTCCTAATGTTTTGAATGTTGTTGTGGCTTTCACGTCTGCAGAAGCCTTGTTGCTGGATGAGGATTCTGCAAATAGTCTATGTCAGAGACTTAATAGAGATAGTGAGATCTTAAAGGCAAATGGGTATGGTGTGTTTGAGATAATTAGGGCAATTTGATTTTTGAAAAATTACAGAGGGGTGTCCTGCCTTTTAGGATAAGTATAATCATGAAAAACATAGTCAACAAACGCAACGAGAGTATAAGCTATATGAATTAAAGTCTCAAATATATGAGAAATAGCTTATTATTCCAAGATTTTAATAAGATTTTTTGTTTTTATCTACAAAATACCCTATCTTTGCAATTGAAATATTATCATAAAACAATCTATAAAATTCATTATGGCTCGTAACGGCGAAGAATTTGTTCATGACCAATATACTCGAAAAGCAATGGATCTTGTAAGAAAAGGCCAAAGCTTTTTCATAACTGGTAAGGCTGGTACTGGAAAAACCATGCTGTTAAAAAAGATTGTACAGGAAAGTCGAGCCAGAGGTAAGAACATTGCTGTGACAGCACCAACAGGTATAGCAGCGAAGAATGCAGAAGGAAAGACTTTACACTCGTTTTTCGGATTAAAAACATTTGTTTTTATCCCAGGACAAACTCGTAGATGGTATCATTTAGATAGTGCAAGAGAAAGGATTATCAGAAACCTTAATATACTTATCATTGACGAAATAAGTATGGTGAGATGCGATGTTTTGGATATGGTAGACCACTCACTTCGCAGAATTAAAGGAAACCGAAAACCTTTTGGCGGGATACAGGTGATATTCTTTGGTGATTTATTTCAATTACCTCCAGTTGTAACAGCCACAGAAGAGGAATTACTCTATAAACACTATGAGAAGAATAGTCCATATTTCTTTTCTTCAGATGTTATTAAGAAAATGCCATTTCCTGTATTAGAATTGGAAAAGGTACATCGACAAGCAGATAAGAAATTCATAAATATATTGAACAATATACGTGAGGGTAAATATTTACCTTCGGATAGAGCGATTCTCAATAAAAATTATAAGCAGGGCTACGAACCTTCTGAAAATGAGCCGTCAATTTATCTAAGGACAAGAAACTGGAAAGTTGATGCCCATAATAACAGTAAATTAAAGAAACTGCCAGGAGATCCTGATATTTTTTGGGCTGGAGTAAAAGATATATTTCCTGAGAATCTATATCCAACAGAGAATCCTTTAAAACTAAAAGTCGGGGCAAAAGTAATGTTGCTTAGAAACGATAATGACAATTATAAGTTTGTAAATGGAACACAGGGTATTATATCGAGTATATATGATGGGGAAATAAGAGTGAAGACTGTTAATGGGGATTTGATAACTGTCGAACAATCAAAGTGGGAATTGTATGATTACGTATATAATGAAGAAACGAAAACAATAGATCCGATTGTTATAGGTTCATTTACTCAGTATCCGATTAAGTTAGCCTGGGCAGTGACTATACACAAGAGTCAAGGCATGACCTTTGATAAGGCCATCATTGATGCAAGGAAGTCATTTGCTCCAGGACAAGTATATGTGGCATTAAGCCGTTGCCGTTCATTGGATGGCCTTACTCTAACATCACGCATTACAGAGGAAGATATAATGGTAGACCCCAAGGTTATATCATATTTAAAGAATGTGGAAAGAATCATCCCTGATGAAGCTGAGGGAGAAATGGAAATTGCCGAAGAGAGCATTTTCTTCTATGGAGAAGATGGGAAAACGATTACAGGCATAAGGAGCGAGGTGTCTGGTGAGATCCTTATACCTGAAGGTGTGGAAATAATTGCAGAAAAAGCATTTATGGATAATACAAACATTACAAGTGTTGTATGCCCAAGTTCTCTTCGAGAAATTGAAAATAATGCTTTTATTGGTTGTAAGAATTTAAGTAGTGTTACACTAAATGATGGTTTGGTTAACATTGGGCAAGAGGCATTTCTTGATACAAATTTGGAGTTGGTGGAAATACCATATACTGTCGAAGATATGGGATTAACTCCGTTTGATTGTGCAATGAAAGTATATGAAATATGCCTTAACTATTCAGATGATGATGGTGTGCTCTATGATAAGACAAAAACTTCTTTAATACTTTATCCAAGAAAATATGATCAAAAAGAGATTGAGATTCCATTAGGTGTTTTGTCCATTGAGGACTATGCATTTGAATGCAATAAGGCAGAGGAAATAATAATACCAGAAAATATTTTCGAATTAGGAGGATATCTATTTAATGGGTGTCAAAATTTAAAGATTCTTACCATAAAACAGGATTTGCCAGATTTGATTACGATAGATGAAAATACATTTAAAGGCTTTGAAATAGAGAAATGTGTGCTACGCGTTCCATTTGATGCTATTTCAGGATATATAAATGACGAAAGGTTCAAAGATTTTAAATATATAACAGCCATCGAGGGAAGTAGATGCCTGAAATACGACACAAACGGAACTGAGGTTATTGGATGCGATGAGGATGGATGTGTAAGTGTTAAAATACCCGAAGGAATAACAAGTATAAAAGATAGTGCATTTGAGGATAATGAGATAATAGAAAGCGTTATCCTTCCTAATACCTTGGAGAAAATTGGGAATAAGGCATTCAGGGGGTGTAGAAATCTATGTCAAATAGAAATAAATGATTACTTGCAATCTATTGGGTGGGATGCTTTCAAAGGAACAGACCTCTCACAAGTTTATATCCCATATTTAGTTTATAAAATTGGAGCTACTGCATTTAACTGTGAAATAAAGGTAGACGATAATAATGATAATTTTTGCGCACATGACGGCGTGCTTTATTCACATGATGAAGATGAGTTACTGATTTATCCTGCAGATAAAATCGAAGATGAATTTGAAGTACCGTTTACTGTTGAAAAAATTGGTAGTTTTGCTTTCGAAGATACACATTTGAAAAAACTGACACTGCCTGACTCTATTAATTACCTAGGAAGAGACATCTTTAGTTCGGAATCAGAAATTGAAACATTAATTATACAGGTTCCTAATCCTAATGAAATAGATATAGATGAAAACGCATTTGAATCTTTCAATAAAATGCAATGTAAGCTGATTGTTCCAGATGGTAGTTCTTCTCTTTATGCTTCAAACAAACACTTCAGGGATTTTTGCTCTATAAGTGAAGAATCTGATGGTGAATTTGTTACAGGTCAATATTTCGAGAATCTCCCTGGCACGTATTGTACAGAAGGAAAGACGTTTTATTATTATGATGGTTCTGATCGTTGTTATGTTGTAATGTCATCGAAAGGTTTCTTCCTTAAAATAATGTATGGTGGCTATTATTATATGTCGGAACTTATTAATGGCAGTATGTCTGGGAGAATTTGGGTAAAGAATAAAAGGGGAAGCGCAATAAGTTATAGTGTTGCATACACAACAGATAATGACAATTACTATGCGTTTGGGCGTTTTACAGAGAGTGTATACGAAAAGAAGTTATCCTACAAAGATAACAGAAGTGGGAGAAGCTTTACAATAGATATCAAGACTGGAAAGATTAGATAACTTAATAAGTTGATGTTTTAAAAGTTGTTAAATATCTAATAGGTGCCTCACGATTTGGGACAAGCGCCTGCCATATTTGCGCTGTGTTATTTAGAAATTGTAACGTTATGATATATTGGATTATAGTTATTCTAGTCATCATTGCAATCATGAGGACTGTCTTGAAGGAAAAATGATAAAATAATCCCCTTTTATTGTGTATCTCATAAAAAAACACTATCTTTGCAATTGATGGAACGATATGAACTGAAAACGGTAGATACGAATATGAAACTGATGAAGTCAAGGATAGTATTAAAGTGGTGACCTGTCAGGCTTCTCCAGTATCATGATGATAAAATGGTGGGAATAATATGTTGGGAGCAATAATTGGAGACATAGTAGGTAGCCGTTGGGAGTTCAACCCGACTAATGACTACGATTTTGAGTGGTTGTCGAGCGAGAACGGCTTTACAGACGATACTATTTGTACAGTAGCAGTCGCTGATGCACTCTTGAAAGGTAAAGACTTTGGTGAGAGCATACATGAATGGTGTAACCGCTATCCTCATCCGATGGGTGGATATGGTGGCAGATTTGCTCAGTGGGTTCGAAGTGATAATCCCTTACCGTATAATTCATTTGGTAATGGGGCGGCTATGCGTGTATCTCCTGTTGCTTGGGCTGCAAATGACTTGGAGTTTAAGTATCTTTTGAAGATGGCAGAAGAGACTGCGGCATGCTCACATAATCACCCAGAGGGAGTAAAGGGTGCGCAGACTGTTGCTTTGGCTATTCAGTATGGTATTGAACTGCCTTGCTATCACCCAAATTTTACACAAGAACATATCAAGGAGTTAACTGAACGTTGTGCCGAGTTTGGAGGCTACAATATCAACATCAAGAAAGAGGATGTAGCCAATCGGTTTGACGAGACATGCCAGGGAACAGTTCCTGTTGCATTGTGGATTATTGGCGAAAGTACGTCTTATGAGGACGCTGTTCGCAAGGCTGTTAGTCTTGGAGCCGATGCAGACACCTTGGGGGCAATCGTAGGCAGCATAGCTGAAACTATCTGGGGAATACCCAAGGATATGAAATTGCAAGTCTTGGAATATCTTCCGTCTGATATGAAGGAAGTGGTGACACGTTTCTATGGTCGTTATATAAAGGATGGGCTATGATAAGACAACATATAGTATTTCTGACTGGTGCTGGCGTTAGTGCTGAAAGCGGATTGAGTACTTTCCGTGGTAAGGATGGTATGTGGACTAACGAGGAGTGGGTTTACCTAGCCAGTACAGATGCGCTTTATAATGAGACACAGAAGTGCCTTGATTTCTATAACTGGAGGCGGAAAAAACTGGCCGAGGTGGAGCCAAACGATGCTCACCGCATGATAGCAGAGCTGGAGAAAGAGCATGAGGTGACGGTTATCACGCAGAATGTGGATAACTTGCATGAACGGGCTGGCTCGACGCGGGTCATCCATCTGCATGGGGAACTGAGCAAGGTCTGCTCGATGGATAATCGCACGACATGTGTGAAGGAATATCCGCTGACAACACCCATCAAAATTGGGGATAAGGCAGAGGATGGTTCGCAATTGCGGCCCTATATCGTGATGTTTGGCGAGTATGTTGACAGTATGAATGTTGCAATTGACATCGTGAGTAAGGCTGACATCTTCGTGGTCATCGGTACCTCGCTGAAGGTCTATCCGGCAGCAGGATTCATCAACTATGCACACCATGAAGTGCCTAAGTTCGTGATTGACCCGGGAGAGATGGAGCAATGCACGCATTTGGGCTTCATTCACTTCAAATCCACAGCCACAGAGGGCATGAAGATGTTGCTGGAAGCATTCAAGGAATTATAATTTATCGATTATGGCATATACATACAAATATCCAAGACCGGCTGTTACGGCTGACTGCATCGTAATTACTAGGGAGGCAGAGCCAAAGGTGCTACTTATACAGCGGGGAGATGAACCTTTCAAAGGAGCTTGGGCATTCCCTGGTGGCTTCCTAAATATGGATGAAACTTCAGAGCAGTGTGCTATCAGGGAACTAGAGGAAGAAACGGAACTTCGAGTGTCGGTTATTCATCAGATTGGCGCGTACTCCAAGGTTGATCGTGACCCAAGAGGACGGACAATCACCGTGGCATATCTCGCCATAGTAGATTCACCGAAGGAAGTCAAAGGTCAGGACGATGCTGCAAAAGCAGAGTGGTTTCCAATTAATGATCTTCCCCAACTTGCCTTCGATCACTATGATATCATGCAAGATGCTATTACCACTTATATACATTTCATGTAGTAGAAAAAAGAAGCCCTTTAGAATCCGGTTAAGAAAACTAGGCCATAAAGGGCTTCAGGAAAAGATCTGAAAATTAGTTTTCCTCTTCATCAAAGAACTTACCCATTGGCATTGGGGCAGCTCCAGCCACACAACAGTTGTAGCGTTCACGGCTTCTGCGCTCACGGGCAAACATAGCCTTAGTGCCTTCCGCATCCTGAGTAAATTCCATGTGTTCCTCGATGGCAAAGGAATGGGCCATCTCTTCGACATCAAGGTTGTCGGTGCCTATTAGTGTGAAGGTCCAGTTCTGCTTCTTTAGCTTCTCAATGAGGGTACGAACCATTTTCAGCGTCCATTCTTCAGAACAGTTCTCATAGCCATCGGTAATGATGGTGACTAATACGTGGTCACCTTCCTCCACCTGGGCATTGACCTTTGAAACGCCTTTGCCGATAGCATCATAAAGCGGAGTTGCAGCACAAGGGCTGTAAGCTTTCCACTTCAAATCCTTAGTTTTGTCTGCAAGGGTGTGGTCATAGTGTAACTTGGTGTGATCGCTGTCAAAGGTGATCAGCGTGACATACTGCACCTGATTGGGATACTTCTCCTGCATCATTCGCACTGTCTGCAGGGTTTCGTTCATGCCAGTGAAGGCTTGTTTGCGGATGCACTCCATGGAACCACTCTCATCAACAATAATCAAATTGTGAACTTTCGTTGGAATTAAATCTGTCATAATCGTAACGTTTTAATAGGTGAATACTTCTTTTTCGACATGTCTTTATTACTTTAAAGAAGTTTTTCGGGAAAAATTAAGTGGTATCACATTTTTTTTGTAAATTCGCACCATAAAACTGTTATATGACCTATAGACAACTATCTGACAAGGATATTATAAAAGGCTTCCGCCAAGGCGACGCTGACATTATCCGTACCTATTTCTACGGGTATTGCGAAATAGGCTATTACATTTTCGACCAGCGATATCTGCTCCATGAGAAAGAAAACCTGGACTTTCTTTCACTTGCCCATCAGTATGCTATCTACCTGATGGAGCATGATTGGAAACCTCTGGAGGATCATTCTCCCAACGTTTCCTTGAAGTCCTGGCTTATCAACGGGTTCCGTTTTGTAGTCCTCGATGCATTAAAATGGTATCGCAAGGAATATGGTAGCATCACCTTTGAGGACTATCTCCAGTCTTTCGATGTTTCAAGCGACCTACGTCTGCAGTTCAACCACATGGTACAGGATATCTGCGACCATATTTCTATGGGCAGGCAGGAACGAGTGATCATAGATATGATTCTCCTGCAGGGCTTCAAATCTAAGGATGTTGCCGCTCAGATGGGAATGACTCCTGCAGCAATTTCTCAGAAATATAAGAAAATCAAGGAAGAAATCATCGTGCCATATTTCCGTCAAAACTTTGATATGGAACTTGATATGCCAGAGATTATGCCAGAGTTAGGAATGGGTGGCCAGGCTATGATGGAAGAGGCTGCAGTATGTGCAATACAGCCGATTGACTTCATTGAAAAAAGAACAAGCAAAAGTATGGAACAGAAAAGAACAACTCCGGAACGTATCACTTCGCTCCAGCCAAACGAGATCTTTGTTTTCGGTTCGAACCTTCGCGGAATGCATGGTGGAGGCGCTGCCTATGTTGCATACCGCAACTTTGGCGCCATTATGGGCAAAGGTGTCGGCCTACAGGGACAGAGCTATGCAATCCCAACCATGCAAGGTGGCGTAGAGACCATCCGTCCTTATGTGGACGAGTTCATTGAGTTTGCCAAGCAGCACCAGGACTTGACATTCTTAGTTACACGTATCGGCTGTGGCATCGCAGGCTTTACCGACGAGGAAATATCACCCCTCTTCGAAAAGGCTCACAACGTAGGAAACATTGTTTTACCATTTGGATGGTAAGCTTTCTCAGTTATGATCATGTAGGGAAATGATGGAAATAAAAATGGGACTCCGCTGAGTCCCACAAGTGATTTTTAAGATTTACAAACACCGTCATAATGACGGAGCGGCATTTTTGTAAACTTAACTTTTTACCAAATGAGTTGCAAAGGTAATGGTTATTTTTGAAACCACCAAAGTTTTGGGGACTTTTTTTAGCTGAGTATATTGCAGCAAAGGGGCTCGCTGTCTCAGCGAACCCCGTATGCTACATTACTAATTAAATAACTAAAAACCAAATTTATGCAAAAATGAACAAATAACGTATGAACTTGCTGCAAAGGTACGGGAATTTTGGGCTGATTCCAAGAAATTAGCTAGATTCTTGTCGGAGTTGTTGCGACAAGGTAGAGAATTTGCGACAGAGTAGGGGTGCTGGGCCGTCATCACGACGTGTCGAATAACAAAAACCATAATATTTCTAATAATTTACGCTATTTTATTTGGAGAATTGAAATTAATCTCTTATCTCGGGCGCTTTATCTCGTCAATACTTCTGAGGAGTTTTTTTATGTCTATGGGTGTCAAGGCATGATCATAATAGGTATAGCCATTCTTTACACCAATAGCCAGTTTTACGGTATAGTCAACCCCAGCCATCTTCAAGCCGACGACATAATATCTGAAGGTATCGTATTCGTTGATGTTCTTCTCGTTTTCTTCCTCTGCAATATAGATGGATCTTCTGATCAGTTCTGGGATGAGTGCGAGTGATTTCAGGTGAGCAATGTTTTCTGCATCATGGCGAGTCACCTTCTCTGCTCCTTTGCGTGTGATTCTTATAATGTTGCCTGTATCTATATTCAGGTAATTGCCGCGACATTTATCCCTCAGATACTTCTCTGCAGATTTGTTGTTCAGTTCATACAGGCCATCATACTCCATTCCTGTGGATATGACAGGCTGACTTTCTACGAGTTTTTTTACTCGCATAGCAAGGGATTCCGTTTCTTCAAGATGTTGCGTCATATGTATTGTCTAATATTAGACTTAATTGATAACGACTGCAAAGGTAGGGCTTTTATGTTAATCAACCAAATATTTACTGATATTTTAACGAAATGATTAAATTTTTGTTTTTCTTGTTGCTTTTTTGAACGAAAAACATTAATTTTGTAGCCGATATCGAAAGGTATCAATGACATTGAGTTAACAGTCATTCTTTTCCCGGAAAGCGAAACACCAAATTACGTAATATCACAGGAAGGATTCGACTGCCAAGGCTCATGTCCCCATACATCGTGGGACATGGGCAATGGTAGTATCCATTGGTGGTATAGGCATTGGTGTGCCTGCTTTCCGTGTTTCTGCCTTGCCCACCCCGCGTATGGGTGGAAGTGATCTTATCTCTGAGCAATGAAAAGCTCAATTGTTAAATACTAAAATTAATAATATTATGACACTAACAATTAAGAATGGGTCATGTTTGGCCCGACTTCAGGAAACCTGCGCTTTAATCGGCCTGTGTTTCCGCAATTTCGGTGAGTTCTTAACCCTTAAATCTGAGAAAGGAGGCTGGGCTTTATGGCTAAACTAAGTCAACTCCTGACTATGACTACCCTGGATCCTTTTGTGACAGATTGTTTTAGAAGTTGTGTTGAAACAACGGTGGATCATGTTCTCGCCAAGCTCAACAGACTGTTGGTTAGCAAGACAAAACTGAGTTGCAGAAATGTGCTTACTGCTAATTTTGAGACCATGACAAAGCCTGATCACTGGCTGAATAGCCGTCTCTTCCAAGCGCTTCCTGTAAATGAAAGTATGGTGCTGAGAGAGAAGTTTGAGGAGATGGTGGAATTGCTGAAAGCACTGATGCTGAAGATCAAGAATGTGGATCCTGACTTTGCTGGCAGATTCTTTGAGATACTGAAAAACAGATGTGACAGGCAGAGCGTTACGGATTATGTACTATGGAAAGCAGATCTGCCTGAATTGACAATCGACTTACTTTCAGAATACCAGGCTGAGATCACAGCCAATATGCTGATCATGGGTGCCTTGAAATACGACAGGCCGCCATCGGAAGGCGAGATGCAGAAAGTGGACCTTGAGAAACTCCAGAAGAAACTGATTCATAAGAAAGACCTTCCTGCGTGGTTCAAGGGAGAGTGCGCCAAACTGCGCAGATATACCCATTGGGAGGGCGAACTTTTCTTCATCGACAACCATCGGCTGAGAAAATATATGTTCCTGAATTTTTGGAGAATGTCGCATGCACAGCATATCGAATTGTATAAGTATCAGGTTCAGATGAATCAGATTCATGAGGATATGAAGCGACTGATGGCGCCTGAACAGATTGTAGAGCAGCGTACGGGTCTGAACTCTGAGGTGGCCATGATCTACTGGCAGCGGCTGATGGATCTTGGATTTGTGGATGAGAACCGCAAACTGAAGCCTGAAACCTCTCGCCAACAGGCGATGTATATTGTTGAGCCTTTTTCAGGGGTGTTGGGCTTGAAAAACAAATGGAAGGATTTTGAAGACTTCTGGGGTATCAAGAACCTTGCACAAGAGAAGTGGACTTTCCAACAGACTGGCATGATGCCTGCCAGATATCAAGAGATAGACAGTATTTTTGCAGATTGATGTAACCTGCTGATAATCAGTATTTATAATCCCTATTATAGCCCCTATTATAGCCCCTATATAGGGGCTTTTTTGTTTTCCCCCTTTGTACCTTTGCAGTGCTTTTAGCAAAGTATAAACCCTTTAATTATTTTAGATTATGGTAAAGAGAAATGTTAGAAAGGCTGGCAAGGCTGGCAAAGTGAATGGAAGAGTGCGTCGCGAGTCTGAGGATTTACTCCTCATGGGAAGTGCGCTCAGTGAGCAGATGTTGCATCTGTTGTCTCAGGTAGCAACCACGCCTAAAGGTATAGGGGCGGCTACCACTGCGCTGGCCATGGCTTGGGCCACGCTGAAGGATGTGGCCACGTGCGAGTGCGTAGAGGTTGAGAGCTTGTTTGACAGAGAGGTGGCATTCTTCGAGGGAGTGCTGGTGGATAGTGAATAATTGATAGTGAATAGTTAGATCCGAGGTTTGTGAGGTCTCTAGAGGAAAGTTGCAACGCCTAACACACATCTCACAAAGACTTGGAAATCATGCAAAAAGAAGTTACGCTGAGAGTAGAGGAATCAATCTACAAGCAGTTTATGGGTTTTATACGCCTCAATAAAAAGGTGGAGGTGGTGAGCACGCCCCTTCCAACCGTAAAACATTCAGGCAGGCGTATGAGATCTCATCTGCCTGTGGTGAAGGCTTTCATCTATGATTTTGACGAGGGAGGTGCCAGGCTGTTGATGTTCTGCAGAGGGTTGATGGCATTGGGATGGATTGATCAGAATACAAACATCCAGACGTTTATCGACCTTTTTTCTGGTGGTGAGATCAGACAGCGGATCATCTGGACTGGCGACACGAACATCTTGGCAGAATTGTTCAGAAGACTCGTGAATGAGCGCGGACTGGTGAAGTTGCCTGCTAAGATGGGGCTGTGGGTGATGGTGAACGGCCACTTCTGGGAGAAGGAACGACTGAATGAGTTTGGTATCGCGCGACTGCGCAAGACACACTGTCCTCTCAAGCATGACCAGACCATCGCCTATCTGGTGAAGATATTAGACCCTGATTGCAGTATGGATGATATCTGTAAGTTGATGGAAAGTCAGCGTTAATTCAAAGAATAATCGGCGCTGTTTTTAGAGAATTATTGGGAATAACCTTATATTTTACGCGTCCGCAAATGCCTGATTACAGGGTGTTTGCGGATTTTTGATGGGTTGGGAGTCGGCGCTTTAAAAGGTGTGACGCCGACTGGGCATGCAGCAGTCTTATAGAAGCCCGTTCAAACAACGCGGCAGGCAAAAAACAAGATATGCGACATGAAGAAAAAAAGAATCATGAGCCAGCGAAACAGGCATGGCATCAAGGTCAGAAAGATGTGCGCCTCGTGCCTTTACAAGACAGTGGATAATGAGGGGGTGCGCATCTGTGAGGAGATGCAGTTGAAGGTGGAACAGCAATTCGTTTGCAAAAAATGGGTGATGAGCGACGGTCTGAAGAATGCAGGCCGAAGCGGTGGAAAACTGAAAGTAATACGAAAAACCTTAGTTGATGAAGAAATATATTGAGATTGAGATGGGGGTGCTGGAGCGCCTCGTGGACGGTAAGTGTGTGGAGGGGTCGCTGCGTCGTAACGAGTGGACGGGTAAGATCTGTTTCAGGGCGTATAACCGCCAGTCGCGCAACCATCCGAAGGACAGGCTTGTGAAAAAACTGCCCTGGGGCTGGGTGAAGGAGTCGATGCAGCGCATCAAGGTGTTTGGCAGTTTCCCGAAAGATGTGGGAACGGCGCAGGTGATGGGCTTGCTGCAGGATCACACCCGTGATGCGAAGAACGCCCTGATAGAGCGTGAACTGATTGAGTTTTGTTAGTTTTAGACAGAAGAACAGAAGAACATAAGAAAAGAAGAATTATGAAGAGTTTGAATATGATTGTTGTTTATGGTAAGAACTCGGGCGTTGCCACCACCGCAACGTACTTTGGCAACCAGTGGTGGATCACTTCCAAGGACGAACGCCTGGAGCCGTTGTATAGCGGAGAGCCTTACGACCAGAGCGATTACCGCTTCCTGTGTGAGAAGGGTAGTCTGATCCTGATGAAGGACATCGCCGGCATGATGGGCTGTGCCATGGAGTGTGGTGAGATCGATACCCGAGAGGTACTGAAGAACCGCCTCAGGGATCTGAATGCGCTGGGTGTGAAGTTCCAGGCTGTGCCTCAGGTTATGAATATAGTGTTGAATGTGAGGACGAAAGTGGATGGCTACTCCGTGAGTTGCGACGATGGCGACAACGACTGGATGCGGTTCTTTGAACTCGACGGTTTCGACAGTGCCAAGCTGGCTTGGGAGAAGGTGAGGATCTTCATTGACTTCTTCATGAAGCACGGGGTGAAGGTGCAAGCCCGCCTGCAGTGCCGTGCTGAGGTCGTGGATGAGTTGGCTGGTCTGACTCAGGGTGTAAAAATTGATATAAAAGACTAAGAGATGGGATTTTGTTATCAGAGAAATTTTAGTAATCCTACGTTGCCCGTTGACGAAGCGCAGTTTTATGCGCTCGTCAGGGCGGGCAAATGGAATGAGGCGATCGATCAGTATCGCCAGACGGGCGAGGCGTCGTTGAAACGTAAGTTGCCTGCCTTCATCTTCCAAGCGACGTTTGATGAAACGGAGTCGAAGGCTGGAAAGGTGGGTGCCTGGCGCAAACAGGCTGCCACGAGGCTGACGGGACTGGTGGTGATGGATATCGACCACATTGAGAATCCGCGCGAGGTGTTCGAGAGTTGGCATTTGGCAACGGACGACAGGACTAAAAGGACTGGTATTCTG
>OMXX01000073.1 GCA_900315105.1 uncultured Prevotellaceae bacterium
ATCGAGATGCGGTCTTCTTTCTTGTAAAAGGTTCGTTGTTTCATTTTTTATACTTTAATTGGTTTGAGAAAAGTGTAAACCAATTTCAGTATAAGACAGTTTGAGAAAAGTGTAAACCAATTTCAGTATAAGACAGGTGGAAGACATGGCCCATCGGTAACAAGTAACAGGTAACAATAAGGAAAATAGTATGAAAAATCCGATGCTCTTGCTTTGCAGGAACATCGGAGTTATGTGTGTCAGAGGTCGGACTTTCTTCTTAAGGCTTGCTCTCCCCTTCGATATAGTTCTCCATGCACATCATCTCACCATCGAATACGGCATAGGTGAACTGCCATATCCAGTCGCCGAGAATCATAAGTCGGCATGAGCGCGTGAGCATGAGGTCAAGCTCAATGTGGCGGTGGCCGAAGAGGAAGTAATCAACGTCAGGATGCGATTTCAGATAGTCCTTGGCAAAGAGAACGAGATGCTCCTTGTCCTCACCCATGTAAGGCGGTTCCTTGCCGTCCTTGCGCTTCAGGCGTGAAGACTTTGCCCAGTTGAGACCGAACTTCATTCCCCATGTGGTTGGAAGCACGTTGCGGAAAAGCCATTGGCAAGTCTTGCTCGTGAATATCTTCTTTATGAACTTGAATTTCTTGTCAGGGTCGCCAAGGCCGTCGCCGTGGGCAAGATAGAACGTCTTGCCGTTGATTTCGAGCGTCTCAGGCTTGTGGTGCACGATAACTCCGCATTCCTTCTCAAGATAGCCGTATTCCCAGATGTCATGGTTTCCGGTGAAGTAATGCACCTCTACACCGGCATCAGTCAGCTCAGAGAGCTTTCCGAGAAAGCGCGTGTAGCCCTTTGGCACGACGTATTTGTATTCATGCCAGAAGTCGAACATGTCGCCCAACAGATACACCGCGGAGGCCTTCGCCTTAATCTCATCGAGAAAGCGCACGAGACGGCGTTCCTGAGTGCGTGGATGCTCAGCTGCGAGAGAGCCGAGGTGGGCGTCGGAGAGAAAGTAGATATACCCCATTTTAATCCAGTCCTAATTCTATTCTTGCTTCTTCAGTCATCATTGACTTGTCCCATTCAGGCTCAAAGACCATGTTCACGTTGGCGCTTGTCACGCCTTCAACGGCAAGCACCTTTGAGCGCACGTCTTCGAGGATGAAGTCGGCTGCCGGGCATGAAGGAGCTGTGAAGGTCATGTCGAGGTCGAGTGCTCCCTCGTCGTTGAGGTCGATTTTGTAGATGAGGCCGAGGTCGTAGATGTTTACTGGAATCTCAGGGTCATAAACCGTCTTGAGCACCTCAACGATGCGATCTTCTATCTTTATACGTTCTTCTTGTGTCATATCTGTTGTTTTTTACTAATTACTTTTTTTCGCCTTCCGGCTCCCTCCCTATGGGGGAGGGCGGGGGGAGAGGCCTAGAGTTTCCCACTCTCGTGATATGAGTAGTAGGCTCCGTCAGTCACGATGATATGGTCGGCGAAATGCAGGCGCATGGCATCGCAGGCGGATTTCACCTGTCGGGTGATCTGGTCGTCGTAGCCGCTTGGGTGAATATTGCCGCTCGGATGATTGTGGGCAAGGGCAACGATGGTGGCGTTGCATAGTACCGCTTCCTTTATTATCACGCGCACGTCAACGGCCGTTTCTGTTATTCCGCCATGTGAGAGGCGCACGGTCTTGATGTGCTTGTAGTTATTGTTCATCAGCACAATGTAAGCCTCTTCCACGTCGAGGTCGCGCATCTTCGGCAACAGGTGCTGGTAGATGGCGTCAGGCTGGCTGAGGTCGAGGCGTTCGAGTTTATCCTCATGCTCACGACGTTTGCCCAGTTCGCAGGCAGCGAGTATTGAAATGGCTTTCGCCTCGCCTATGCCGTTGTATTGGGAGAGTTCTGAAATGCTCTTTCTGCCAAGCGTACCGAGGTTGTTATCGCAATCCTTGAGGATGCGCTTCATAAGGTCAACGGCTGACTCGCTTGTATTGCCCGAGCCTATGAGGATGGCGATAAGCTCAGCATCTGACAGGTTCTCTGCTCCTATGCGTGCAAGCTTCTCGCGAGGACGGTCGTCTTCAGCCCATGAGGTGATAGGGAAGCTGCCTCTCCCCCCGCCCTCCCCCGTAGGGAGGGAGCCGGAAGGCGAAAGGCTTTCCGTATTATGAGCTTCGTTTTGCTCTTTGTTCTCTATATTCCCAGCCTTGGAGGTTTCATTTTTGAAATCCTCAGGCTCATAGAATTCTTTTACTCTCCACATAGGCAATTAGATTATAATTTGAAATACTATCTACTCCCCGCCCTTTATGGGAGGGGCTGGGGGTGGGTCTTACTTATAGAATGTCTTCTCGAATGCCAGGAACTCGTCCTGCTTTCTTACGCATCTCTTCCACCATGCCTCAAGGAATCCGAAGCCGTAGCCCATGAGCTGAACGAAGGCGGCTGCTATGCTGATGAAGCCGATGCGTGGCGACTTGTTGCGTATGGTTGAATCGATGAAGATGAGCAGCGAGTAGAGCAATATAGGCAGCCAGGGAGCTGCGCATAGCCAGTACCACTTGTGAGGGTCGTCATAGTGCATAAGCAGACGGCCGGTCATGGATATGAGAATTAGCGCGATGACTCCTACGGTGAAGACCATCGGAAGCATGTGTACCAGTTTCATAGTGCCTGGGTGGCGCTTCTCGAGGTTTATGCGCGCTATACCACTATTATATACCTGTCGGAAGAATTTCCTAAGGTCGGTGCGGCGCTTGTGCCATACCCATGCTGATGGGAACAGACGGCATTTGTGACCAGCCTCCACGATGCGGTAGGAGAAATCGATGTCTTCACCGAAGCGCATCTTCGAGAATCCACCTAGCTGCTGGTAAACCTCACGCTTTATGCCCATGTTGTATGAGCGTGGGTAGAACTTGTCGAGCTTCGCCTTTCCTCCGCGTATTCCACCTGTTGTGAAGAACGAGGTCATGGAGTAGGAGATAGCCTTCTGCACAGGAGTGAATGAAGGGTGGGAGGCATCAGCTCCGCCGAAAGCCTCGCAAGGGTTCTCGCTAAGCTCTTTGTCGAGGGCCTTGAGGTAGCCGTCGGGCAGGACCACATCGCTGTCAAGGATTATGAGGTAGTCGCCTTTGGCACGCTCTGCGCCATAGTTTCGGCTTTGTCCCGGACCTGAGTTCTCCTTTCGGAAATAGCTGAGAGGGAGGCTGTTGCCGTATTTCTCGCATACCTCCTTGCAAGGAATGGAAGAGCCATCCTCGACGATGATGACCTCAAAGTCGGAATAAGCCTGACGGGTGAGACTGTCAAGCAGTTCGTCAACCTCGTCAGGCCTATTATATACTGGTACTATAATACTATATTTCATATATCCATTTTAGGATAACCTAAATATAGGGAAGGGAGATTACTCCTTCATGCGCTGAATGTAGCTACCGTCACGTGTATCTACCTGTACGAGGTCGCCCTCGTTGATGAAGAGAGGTACACGGATCTCAGCACCTGTCTCAAGAGTTGCTGGCTTGAGAGTGTTTGTAGCTGTATCGCCCTTTATGCCTGGCTCAGAGTGAGTAACGCGAAGAACAGTCTTAACTGGCATTTCAGCGTAGAGAACGGTGTCTGTGTCAGCGTCGCTTACAACCTCAACGATGTCGCTCTCCTTCATATACTCAACGCCTGTTACGAGTTCAGAAGAGATAGGAGTCTGGTCGTATGTCTCCTGATTCATGAAGATATAGTCCTCACCCTCCTTGTAGAGGTACTGATATGGGCGACGTGTAATCTGAACTTCCTCAAGCTTCTCACCGATGTTGAAGCGGCGCTCAAGTACGCGACCGTCGGTTACGTTCTTCAGCTTGATGATCATGATTGTGTTACCCTTACCTGGCTTGCGGTGCTGGAAATCGATGCACACCCAGATGCCACCGTCCATACGAACTGCTACACCCTTCTTAATGTCCTGTGAATTAATCATTGTTTTTTTATTGTTGTTATGAATTGTATTTTCTGATTTGTGAGTGCAAAGTTACTATATTTTCGCCAAAAAACGCCCACTTTTTACAAAAAAACTACTCGAAATAAAGAAAAATACGTTTTTTTGATGCTAAAATGGCTAAATTTCTTTGTTAATTCAAAAAATATGAGTACTTTTGCACCCTGAATTGCGCAAAAGTGCTTTTAAGTTTAGGTAAGAAACAAAAAATAACAAATAAAATAGAATAACAATGAAAAGAACATTCCAGCCACACAACCGCCGTCGCGTGAACAAGCATGGTTTCCGTGCTCGCATGGCAACTAAGAATGGTCGTCGCGTACTCGCATCTCGTCGCGCACACGGTCGTAAGAAGCTTACTGTTAGCTCTGAGCACCACGGTAAGTAATTATGGCTCTTGAGTCATAAAAAGGCAGTCTTTCAGATATGGAAGACTGCTTTTTTGTTATATAAATAAAAAAGTACGCGAGAAATTTTGTAATTTGGGCGGTTTGTCTTAACTTTGTACCAAAATATGCACATAGACAATGAATGGAAAAGAATTCTTGGGTAAGTTCAAAAGCAGTTTCCTGTGGGCGAATCTTCTTGCGATGGCCCTGGTCGTAGTTCTTTGTGTGATGGGTGTAAAGTACGGACTTGATACTTATACTCATCATGGAGAGGCGATATCCGTACCGGATGTGCGTCGTCGCACGTTTGACGATGCTGAGCGTATTCTCAACAGTCTCGGCTTTAATGTTGTGGTTGTCGATACAGGCTATGTGAAGACATTGCCTGCTGATGCCGTACTTGAACTTTCTCCAGAGGTTGGTCAGAAGGTTAAGACTGGCCGTACAATCTATCTTACCATAAACGCTGCCGATACTCCTGTACTTACTATGCCTGATGTGATAGACAACTGTTCTTATCGTGAGGCACAGGCAAAGCTTACGGCTATGGGCTTCCTTGTCGGTGATCCGAAATATATTACCGGTGAGAAGGACTGGGTGTATGGCGTTGAGTGCAATGGAAAGAGTTTGGCGGCAGGTGACAGGGTTTCTATTGAAGACAAAATTGTGCTTCAGATAGGTAGCGGACAGCGTGATGCCAACGATTCCGTTGTTGTTACCGATGCGGTGTATGTCAATATGCCTGAGCGCGGAGATGTCAATGGTGGTGAGGTTGACAACTTCGTGGTTGTTGAGTAGCACAAGTGGTAACAAGTAACAGGTAACAATAAGGAATTTTGAAAGAACAGGAAGAAATATTCGACGATATAGATATCGAGGAAGTTGAAGAGGCTCAGGCCGAAGACGGACAGCTCTATGAGCATTTCCGTATCGTGGCAGATGCAGGTCAGGAAAAGCTGAGAATCGATAAGTTCCTCTTCGAGCACATGCAGCATTCCTCGCGCAACCGCATTCAGGCTGCTGCTGAGGCTGGCTATATTCATGTGAATGACAAGCCGGTGAAGAGTAACTACAAGATTCGTCCTGGTGATGTGGTGACGCTGATGCTCTCTCGTCCGAAACACGATACTACCATATATCCGGAAGACATCCCTCTCAATGTTGTGTATGAGGATGATTATCTCATGGTTATAAATAAGGAGGCGGGTATGGTGGTTCATCCGGGTGCAGGAAACTTCAGTGGTACGCTTATCAATGCTGTGGCGTGGCATATGAAGGATGTGCCGGAGTTTGATCCGAACTCCCCGGAGGTTGGACTTGTGCATCGTATAGACAAGGATACAAGCGGATTGCTTGTGGTTGCCAAGACACCGGAAGCTAAGTCTGCCCTCGGAAAGCAGTTTTTCAATAAGACTACGCATCGCTCGTATCATGCCCTTGTCTGGGGACACTTCACAGAAGATGAAGGTAGGATTGAAGGCAATATCACGCGTGATCCTAAGGACAGGCTGAGAATGACGGTTGCCGCTCCTGACTCAGGAATAGGCAAGCCTGCCGTTACCCATTGGAAGGTTATAGAGAAGTTCGGCTATGTTACTCTGATAGAGTGCATCCTTGAGACTGGCCGTACCCACCAGATCAGGGCTCACATGAAGCATATCGGTCATCCTCTGTTCTGTGATGAAAGATATGGCGGTTCGGAGATTCTTCGTGGCACACGGTCTTCTACATATAAGGCATTTATACAGAATTGTTTCAAACTCTGTCCGCGTCAGGCTCTTCATGCAAAGACTCTTGGTTTTGTGCATCCTATAACAGGTGAGCAGATGGACTTCACAAGTGAGTGGCCTGAGGATTTCTCTGCACTCATTGAGAAATGGAGAAACTATGTGAATGGCGCTAATGCCTTCTTAAACGAAAAATAGAAAATAATAAAAAAGTACAATACATAAAAATGGCAAATATCAAACGCACAATAGCCATCGTTTGTGGTGGCGACTCTTCTGAGCATGATGTTTCAATGCGCTCTGCTCAAGGCTTGTATTCTTTCTTTGACAAAGACAAGTATGACCTTTATATCGTAGATATCAAGGGACAGGATTGGCATGTGGACTTCCCTGATGGCACAATCGCTCCTATTGACCGTAATGACTTCTCTTTCCGTCATAATGGTAAGACAGTAGTTGTTGACTATGCATATATTACTATACATGGTACTCCGGGTGAGAATGGTCTGCTTCAAGGCTACTTTGATTTGATTCATCTTCCATACTCTACAAGTGGTGTGCTTGTTGAGGCTCTTACCTTTGACAAGTTCGTGCTGAATAACTATCTTCGTGGTTTCGGAGTTTCGGTTGCAGAGAGCGTTCTCGTTCGTCGTGGTGATGAGGAATCACTTACAGAGGAACAGCTTCAGAAGACTGTCGGTTTCCCATGTTTCGTTAAGCCAGCTGCTGATGGTAGTAGCTTTGGTGTAAGCAAGGTGAAGGAATTCGACCAGTTGGCTCCTGCCTTGCGTAAGGCATTTATGGAGAGCGATACCGTGATGATTGAGAGCTATCTTGAGGGCACGGAGATTTCGCAGGGATGCTATAAGACAAAGACAAAATCCGTTGTCCTTCCTGCTACTGAGGTTGTTACTGAGAATGAGTTCTTCGACTATGATGCCAAGTATAACGGTCAGGTGCAGGAAATTACTCCTGCCCGTCTGGCTTCTGAGACATCAGAGCGTGTAGCAAAGATTACGTCTGCTATCTATGACATCCTTCATGCCAATGGTATCATTCGTATTGACTATATCATCTCAAAGCAGGCTGATGGTACGGACAAGATAAATATGCTTGAAATAAATACAACCCCAGGTATGACCGCAACATCTTTCATTCCACAGCAGGTGCGTGCCGCTGGTCTTGACATAAAGGATGTGTTAAGTGATATCGTAGAGAACCAGTTCTAATCATAAAAAGACAAGATGACAATTCACGATTTCGATGATATCCGTCCATACGAGCCGGAAGAAGTTCCTGTAGTTATAGACGAGTTGTTGAAGGACAGGCAGTTCTCGCTTGTGCTGAAGGGGCTTGTTCCTTGGCTGCCTAAGTCGGTTCGTAATGGAATGATACGAATGCTTCTCTGGAAGGTGAAGAGCTCTCAGGACTTTCAGATAAGACTGATGAAGCCTCTTGTCAACTATATACGTTTCAAGACAACCACGTCAAGTGGATGCGGCTTTGACAAGAGCCTTGACAGGAAAGGAAGCTATATCTTCCTTTCAAACCATCGTGATATAGTTCTTGACTCTGCTTTCCTTGATGTGATGCTGATCAAGAATGATTTTGAACGTACTTGTGAGATCGGTATCGGAGATAATCTTCTTATCTATCCTTGGATTAAGAAACTCGTAAGGTTGAACAAAGCGTTCACCGTCCGTAGAGGTTTGTCGCCAAAGGAGATGCTTCGTTCCAGCATACTTATGAGCCAGTATATCCATTTCGCCGTAAATGAGAAGGGCGAGAATGTATGGATTGCCCAGCGTGAGGGACGTGCCAAGGATTCTGATGACAGGACTCAAGAGGCTGTGCTGAAGATGTTTGCTATGGGAGGCGAGGGGAGTGTCATTGACCGTTTGAAGCATCTGCATATTGTTCCGCTTGCCATATCTTACGAGTATGATCCTTGCGATTATCTCAAGGCAGAGGAATTCCAGTTCAAGAGAGATGTTGCTGGCTGGAAGAAGAGCAAGCAGGATGACCTTGATAATATGAAGACTGGTATCTTCGGCAAGAAAGGTCATTTGCATTATGAGGCTGCTCCATGTATTGATGCATGGCTTGATACTTTGCCTGCTGATATGCCGAAGCAAGAGGTTTTTGCAGCTGTTGCCAAGCATATTGACGAGGAGATTCATAGACGCTATAAACTATGTCCGGGTAACTGGATTGCTCTTGATAAGATAGAAGGTACTCCTAAGGCTCATAGTGATAAATATACAGAGGCAGACGTGAAGGTGTTCGAAGCTTATATAGCCGAGAGGCTTTCAAAGGTTCGTGTTCCGAATCCGGATATGGCATTTCTCCGTGAGAGGCTATTGACCATGTATTCGAACCCTGCCCGTAATTATCTTAATGCAATATCTGATAAAGATTGAAATACTCGTGGTTGCATAGCTCCTTTTTGCTCGTAGGCATTTTCCTGCTTGTGGTTTCATGTACTGTTGAACCATACGAATCGGGCGATACTTCCCTTTCTTATCTTACGGCAGAGATGGTGGATATGCATGTCGTAGGAAGGGAGGTCAGGAGTATTGTGACAGATGCAGACGAACAACTTGCGATATCATCCTCGTATCAGCTTCCTGAGAAAATGGAGCATCGGGATACCACATATCGCATGATGTTATATTATAATAAGGAGGGAAACAAACCTATCGAATTGAAATCGTTGAGACGGGCTCATATAGTGAAACCTTCTGACAAACAGTCTTCATTGACTATTCATGATGACCCAGTAAAACTGATTAGCGTGTGGAAAGCGCAGAATAGCAGTTACATTAATATGTCGCTTGGACTAATGGTTGGCAATGCTGAGGATGATGATGCTATTCATAAGTTAGGACTTACTGTTGATGGGGTGGAGACAAAGGCTGACGGCAGCAATACCTACTATCTAACTCTTCATCATGATCAGAACTCGATTCCTGAATACTATACCCAGACGGTTTATCTTAGTGTTCCGCTAAAAGAGTATGACGTAGGAGATAGGATTTGCATAAGAATGAATACGTATTCAGGGTGGATTGAGAAGATTTTTTTGAAATAAAATCGCAATATGCAGCTTTATGCAATAATATGCATGAAGAAAACAATAAATATGCATTGTATATACGAAAATATTCACATTTTCTGAATAAAATTTGGATATATGCAGGAATATTCGTAATTTTGCACTTCCAAAAAGAATAATTCCTGCATATTGATGAAAAAGAATGACAGAATGGCGGCGTTGAGGGCAGTTATAGCTCGCAAGGAATTGAGTTCGCAAGAGGAGGTTATACAGGCTATGGCTCTTGAAGGGTTTACTGTTACTCAGTCAACTCTTTCGCGAGATATGAACAAACTCAAGATTGTAAAGAAAATGGTATCTGATGGCAGATCTATATACCTTTTGCCAGAGGAAACTCTTTACAAACGTGTATATCAGGCATATACCTTAGTTGACAATCCTCCTGTTCCTGGTTTTGTTTCTATGCAGTTCTCCGGAAACATGGGTGTTATAAAGACCAAGCCCGGACATGCTGGCAGCATTGCATATCATCTGGATTCGGCATCGCCAGAGGGGGTTCTTGGGACAATAGCCGGGGATGACACGATTTTCGTGGTGATAAATCAGGAGATACCCATAAAACAGGTATCTGAGAATATTACCGAGGCATTGAAAAGTAATCAGTAAAAAAGTACTATACAGATAATTCTTTAAGATTAAAGATGGCAAATATAAAGGTTTTGGTTGCTGACGCAAGTCATGAGAAGTATGTAGATACCATACTTGATACTATCCGTACAGCTGCAAAGAAGCGTGGTACGGGTATTGCGGAGCGTACGCATGAGTACGTTGCTACCAAGATGAAGGAAGGCAAGGCGATACTTGCCGTTGATACAGATATTCAGACTGAGTTGGGGGATAAGTTTGTCGGTTTCAGCTACATTGAGACATGGGGTAACAAATCATATGTCACAACCTCTGGTCTTATTGTTCATCCTGACTATCTTGGCATGGGTGTTGCTAAGCGTATTAAGAACTACACATTCACTTTGGCTCGTGTTCGCTGGCCTCATGCAAAGATTTTCTCCCTTACAAGCGGAGATGCTGTTATGAAGATGAACACTCAACTGGGTTATGTTCCAGTGTCTTTCAATCAACTTACCGATGATGATGCTTTCTGGCGTGGTTGCGAGGGATGTGTCAATCATGACATTTTGGTAGCAAAGAACAGAAAGTTCTGTATCTGCACGGGTATGCTCTATGATCCGGAGAAACATACTGGCGAGCCTACTCCGAGTGAGGTTTTCCAGGATGTTATAAAGACTCTCACTTTGAGAGGAATTCAATTTTAGGATAAAATAAAAAAAAAGAAATAAATATGGCTAAGAAGAAAGTAGTGGTTGCCTTCAGTGGTGGCCTTGACACAAGTTACAACGTGATGTACCTCACAAAGGAAATGGGGTATGAGGTTTATGCTGCATGTGCAAACACAGGTGGTTTTAGTGAGGAGCAGCTTAAGGCAAACGAGGAAAATGCATATAAGCTCGGTGCTGTTAAGTATGTAACTCTCGATGTAACCAAGGAGTATTATGAGAAGTCTCTGAAGTATATGGTCTATGGCAATGTCCTCCGTAACAACTGCTATCCTATCTCTGTATCTTCTGAGCGTATCTTCCAGGCTATCGCTATTGCTCGTTATGCAAAGGAAATTGGTGCTGATGCTATTGCTCATGGTTCTACAGGTGCAGGTAACGACCAGATCCGTTTTGACATGACTTTCCTCGTTATGGCTCCTGGTGTGGAGATTATCACACTCACACGTGACCGTAACCTGAGCCGTCAGGAAGAGGTTGACTACCTCAACGCAAATGGCTATTTTGCAGACTTCACAAAGTTGAAGTATTCATATAATGTAGGTATCTGGGGAACTTCTATCTGTGGTGGTGAGATTCTTGACTCAAAGCAGGGATTGCCTGAGTCTGCTTATCTCAAGCACGTTACAAAAGAAGGACCAGAGACTCTCAAACTCGGTTTTGATAAGGGTGAGCTTTGCTCTGTAAATGGGGTAGAGTATGACGATAAGATCAAGGCTATTCAGGCTGTAGAGAAGATTGGTGCTGCTTATGGCATTGGACGTGACTGTCACGTAGGTGATACAATCATCGGTATTAAGGGACGTGTAGGCTTTGAGGCTGCTGCTCCAATGCTTATCATCGGTGCTCACAGATTCCTTGAGAAGTTCACACTCTCTAAGTGGCAGCAATATTGGAAGGATCAAGTAAGCAACTGGTATGGCATGTTCCTTCACGAGTCTCAGTATCTTGAGCCAGTTATGCCAGATATCGAGGCTATGCTTACTTCTTCTCAGCGTAACGTTACAGGTGTCGTAGAACTTGAGCTTCGTCCACTCGGTTTCCAGACCGTCGGTGTTGATTCTCCTAACGACCTTGTAAAGAATAAGCTCGGTGAGTATGGTGAGACTGCTAAGGCTTGGACATCAGAGGATGCCAAGGGCTTTATCAAGGTTACATCTACTCCTCTTCGTGCTTACTATCTTGCTCACCCAGGTGAAAGAGATTAATCAATAACATATACCTCCTTTCGTGGAGGGATTCTAATAACAATTCCTATGCAAAAGAAATTCTATCTGTCTCAGAAAGACAAGAAAATCGGTGGTGTCTGTGGTGGACTCGCTGAGTATTTCGATGTTGATCCATTCATGGTTCGACTGGTTATATTCCTTGCTGTATTCTTTGGAGGTTTAAGTCTCTGGATTTACATCATCGTCTGGATTCTTGCTCCGAAGGAGCCTGGGGTAGGTGGATATATTAAATAAATATGGTAAGAGTAGGTATTCTTGGAGCTGCCGGCTATACTGGCGGTGAACTTATAAGATTATTGATTAATCACCCTGAGGCTGAGATCGTATTTGCTAATAGCGAGTCAAATGCTGGCAATAAGGTATATGATGTTCACGAGGGACTTATCGGTGACACAGAACTGGAATTCACAAGCGAGATGCCTTTTGACAAGGTTGACGTTGTGTTCTTCTGTTTCGGTCATGGAAAGAGTGAGGCTTTCCTCAAGGAACATACCATTCCTGCAAATGTGAAGATTATAGACTTGGCTCAGGACTTCCGCATCAAGGGCGACCACGACTATGTGTATGGCTTGCCTGAGACTCATCGCGAGGAGATTGCCAAGTGCCAGCATCTGGCTAACCCAGGTTGCTTTGCTACTTGCATTCAGGAAGGTCTTCTTCCGCTTGCAAAGGCAGGTCTCTTGACTCATGATATTGCTGTTAATGCTATCACAGGTTCTACTGGAGCTGGTCAGAAACCGGGTGCAACAACCCATTTCTCTTGGCGTAACAATAACTTCTCAGTCTATAAGCTCTTTACCCATCAGCATCTGCATGAGATTTGCCAGACATTGAACGAACTTCGTCCTGCGTCTGCTCCTCGTGCTATTGATACTCTTGACGAGGGATTTGAGGGTGATGGTATAACCGTAGATTTCATCCCTTACCGTGGTGACTTTGCTCGTGGTATCTTCTGCACAGAGGTAATTACTTGTGACAAAGCTCAGGATAAGGATGCTATCGTTGCACTTTACAAGGAATTCTTCAAGAATGCAGCCTTCACTCATTATTCAGACAAGGCTCTCGACCTTAAGCAGGTTGTGAACACAAACAAGTGTTTGCTTCATGTAGAGGTGTTTGGTCGTAAGATTGTCGTAACCTCTATGATTGACAATCTCCTGAAGGGTGCAGTTGGACAGGCTGTCCAGAACATGAACATCATGTTCGGTCTTGATGAGAAGGCTGGTCTTAACCTTAAGGCTGCTGCATTCTAAGTTAATAAAACAATGAGTTTTTCAAGGTAGGAAGTAGGTCCGTTCCAGGTCCGTTATAAGTCCGTTGTAAGTCCGTTCCGTAGAATCGGCTTTTCATCGGTCTTTGAAGCTATCAAAATAAACTTACTAAAAACAATAAAAAGTAAATGGAACTCTTTGACGTTTATCCACTTTTTGATATAGCAATAGATCATGGCAAGGGTTGTCATGTATGGGATGAAGAAGGTCAGGAATATCTTGATCTCTATGGTGGTCATGCCGTTATCTCTGTAGGTCATGCGCATCCTCACTATGTTGAGGCTATCGCTAATCAGGTTGCAAAGCTTGGTTTCTATTCAAACTCTGTTCAGAATCCTCTTCAGAAGGAGTTTGCAAAGCGTCTTGGCAAGGCTTGCGGTTATGAGGACTATCAACTTTTCCTCATCAACTCTGGTGCTGAGGCTAACGAGAATGCCTTGAAGCTTTCTTCTTTCTATAATGGTCGTACTCGTATCCTCTCTCTTGAGAAGGCTTTCCACGGTCGTACATCTCTTGCAGTTGAGGCAACTAACAACCCAAAGATCATTGCTCCTATCAATGCTAATGGTCATGTGACTTATCTTCCTATCAATGACCTTCCTGCTTGGGAGTCAGAGCTTAGTAAGGATGATGTTTGTGCCGTAATCCTTGAATGTATTCAGGGAGTTGGCGGTATTCGAATGGTCAGCAAGGAGTTCATTCAGGGAATTCGTGCTCTTTGTGATAAATACAATACTGTTCTTATCTGCGATGAGATACAATGTGGTTATGGCCGTTCTGGTAAGTTCTTCGCTCATCAATGGCTTGATGTTAAGCCAGATATGATAACTGTTGCTAAGGGTATCTGTAACGGATTCCCAATGGCAGGTGTTCTTATCTCTCCAAAGTTCAAGCCTGTATATGGTCAGCTCGGAACAACATTCGGAGGTAATCACCTTGGTTGTGCTGGTGCTATTGCTGTGCTCGATATTATGGATAAGGAGAATCTCGTGGAGAATGCCAACAAGGTAGGTTCTTATCTCATTGAGGCTCTTACTTCTGAAATGAAGGCTGGAAATCTTCCTCATGTTGTGGATGTTCGTGGTGAAGGTCTTATGATTGGCATAGAACTTGATATTCCATACAAGGAGCCTCGTACACGTCTCATTAAGGAGCAGCATTGCTTTACTGGTTGTGCTGGTACGAACGTGATTCGTCTCCTTCCACCTCTCTGCATCTCAAAGGCAGATGCTGACGACTTCATCGCACGCTTCAAGGCTGTGCTCTAAGTCTGCGTAAACAACATAAACTAAAGAATAAAAGATGAATATTACAGTTATCGGAGCTGGAAACATGGGTGGTGCCTTGATTCATGGATGGGCAAAGAGTGGAAAACTTTCTTCTATCACCATTTCTGACAAGAACGAGGCTCTTCTCGCAAGTTTCAAGGAGAAATATCCTTCTATCATTATAACAACTGACAATGTGGCAGCTGTGAAGGGTGCTGATATTGTTGTGGTTGTGGTTAAGCCTTGGCTTATGCCTGTTGTGCTTGATGAAATCAAGCCGGCATTGGATCTCGACAAGCAGATTATCGTTTCTGATGCTGCTAACTTTACCACAGACAAACTCGCTGAGCAGTTGGGCACTTCTGGTCAGTTCTGCTATGTTATTCCTAATATTGCTGCTGAATTCGGGGCAAGCATGAGTTTCATAGCAAAGGGTAAGGTCACATCTGATGAATCTCTTGCAAAGGTAAAGGCTCTTTATGACCTTTGTGGTGATACGCTCGTTGTTGCAGAAAACCTTGTAGGTCCTGGTATGATGATGGCAAGTTGCGGTATAGCTTATGTTATGCGTTATATCCGTGCTCAGATGGAGGGCGGTTGTGAGATGGGCTTCTATCCACAGCAGGCAAAGCAGATTGCCTTGCAGACAATGCAGGGAGCTGTTTCTCTTCTCAAGGAAACAGGTTTGCATCCTGAGGAGGCTATTGATAAGGTTACAACTCCTGGTGGCGTGACAATCAAGGGACTTAACGAACTTGACCATTGTGGCTTCAACTCTGCTGTTATCAAGAGCCTTAAGGCTGGCTTAAAATAAACATTCGCCTTGTTAGAGCGATTTTGTCGCTTATATGATATGAAAAGAATTGTAGTAAAAGTAGGCTCTAATGTCCTCACCACAGATTCTGGCAAACTCGACATCACTCGTATGTCGTCGCTCGTTGACCAGATTGCCTGGCTTCGCTGGCATGGATATGAGGTGATATTGGTCAGCTCAGGTGCGGTGGCTTGTGGCCGTCGTGAACTTCAGGTTGATCATCACCTTGACTCCGTTGAGCAGCGTCAGCTTTTCTCTGCTATGGGACAGGTAAAGTTGGTGAATCTCTATTATGACCTCTTCCGCGAATATAACATCCATATAGGTCAGGTACTTACGATGAAGTCTAATTTCCAGACTCCAGAGCAGTATCGCAATCAGCAGGCTTGTATGGAGGTTATGCTTCAGAATGGTGTTATTCCTGTTGTGAATGAGAATGATACCGTGTGCGTCACAGAGTTGATGTTCACGGATAATGATGAGCTTTCCGGCCTTATTGCTCAGATGATGAAGGCAGAGGCTCTCATTCTTCTTTCTAATATAGATGGTATTTACACGGGCAATCCTTCTGATCCAGAGTCTAAGGTTATCCGTTCTGTTGCTCCGGGTGAAAGTCTTGACAAGTACATTCTTCCTTCAAAGAGTTCTGCGGGTCGTGGCGGTATGGAATCTAAGTACAATACCGCTTGTCAGACAGCAGAAGCAGGTATCAAGGTTATCATTGCAAATGGTAATCGTCCTGATATCCTCCGCCTCTTGTTGGAGAATCCTGAAGAGACTGTTCATACAGAGTTCCTACCAAAATAAAACAAAATAATATGCTTGAAATTTTCTCGAAAGTTAAGGTAGCGAGTCGTTCTCTCGCTTTAATCCCAGATGCTCGTCGTGATGAGATTCTTCTTGCGGTGGCTGATGCCATTCTTGCAAATGAGGCTTCTCTTCTTGAGGCTAATGCAAAGGACTTGTCACGAATGGATAAGTCTAACCCTCTTTATGACCGTCTGCAGCTTACTCCGGCTCGTCTTGCCGATATAGCTTCTGATATGCGTCATGTAGCAGCCCTCCCGTCTCCTCTTGGCCGAGTTTTGAAGGATAAGACTCTCGAGAATGGTTTGCGCCTTCGTCGTGTTTCTGTGCCTTTTGGAGTAATTGGTATGGTATATGAGGCTCGCCCAAACGTGTCATTTGATGTATTCTCTCTTTGTTTCAAGAGTGGAAATGCATGTATTCTGAAAGGTGGTAAGGATGCTGATGATTCAAATCGAGCTATCATCGCCCTTATCCATAGCGTGCTTGATAAGTTTGGTGTGGATAATGACGTTGTAGCTTTATTGCCTTCTACTCATGAAGCTACAGCGGAGATGCTTAATGCCGTTGGCTATATTGATGTCTGCATACCTCGTGGTAGTAGCCGTCTTATTAATTTTGTGCGCGATACAGCGAAGATTCCTGTCATTGAGACAGGTGCAGGTGTCGTTCATGCTTATTTTGATAAGGATGGTGACCTTGAGATGGGTAAGCGTATTGTGAATAATGCCAAGACTCGTCGTGTTAGTGTCTGCAACGCTCTTGACTGTCTTATTATAAATAAGGAGAGAATCGCTGATCTTCCTGTTCTATGTGAACCTCTAGCGAATAGTAATGTGAAGATATATGCAGATGAGGCTGCTTATGCCGCTCTTTCAGGAAAATATAACAATGAACTTCTCTTCCGTGCAACGGAGGAATCCTTTGGCACAGAGTTCATGGCATATTCTATGGCAATCAAGACTGTAGATTCTCTGGAGGCTGCTATCTCTCATATTACAGAGAATGGTTCTGGCCATAGCGAGTGTATCATAACTGACAATAAGGAAACTGCTTCTGTTTTCCAGACACAGGTAGATGCGGCTTGTGTCTATGTTAATGCTCCTACGAGTTTCACAGATGGTGCTCAGTTCGGTCTTGGTGCAGAGATTGGTATCTCAACACAGAAACTTGGTCCTCGTGGACCTATGGCTCTTGAGGAGATTACTACCTATAAGTGGCTTATCGAGGGTAACGGTCAGATTCGTCCTTAATCTTTCAGACTTCTATATAGTTCAAGGCGGTATTACCGCCTTGTTCTCTTTTCTAAATATACATTATATATTATTATGTCAATATCTTCTTTATACGATATTTTCCTTAAGCATCCTGTCATTACTACCGATAGTCGTGACTGTCCTGCTGATAGTATATTCTTTGCTCTAAAGGGTGAGACCTTTGATGGTAATGCTTATGCGCAGAAGGCTCTTGAGCTTGGTTGTGCCTATGCCGTTGTTGATGAGACAGAATATGCTACTGATTCTCGTTGTATTCTTGTTGATGATGTTCTTACAACTCTTCAACTTCTTGCCAACTATCATCGCAAGGCTCTTGGTACTCCGATTATTGGAGTAACAGGAACGAATGGTAAGACAACGACAAAGGAACTTATTGCGGCTGTCTTGTCAGAAAAGTACAATGTGCTTTTCACTCAAGGCAACTTCAATAATCATATCGGCGTTCCTAAAACCTTGCTCCGTCTTACTAAGGAGCATGAGATTGCTGTTATTGAGATGGGAGCAAATCATCCAGGTGAGATAAAGACTCTTGTTGATATTGTAGAGCCTGATTTTGGTATTATCACCAATGTAGGTAAGGCTCATCTTGAAGGTTTTGGTTCTTTTGAGGGCGTTATCCGTACTAAGGGTGAGCTATATGATTTCCTTCGTTCTGCAAAGAAACATACGGTCTCTATGTCAAATGGCCAGTTGTATGAATGCCCGAAGGTTTTCATACATGCCGACAACGAGCATCTTCTTGGCATCTCCAATAATCTTGACCTTGTGAAATATGGCACAACTCCCTCTTCTAATCTCGCCGTCTTTGGTGAGATAGCAGAATGTGCTCCGTTCCTTTCTTTCTCTTGGAAGAATCAAAGTACAGGCTCTAATGCTCCTGTTCATAATGTGAATACTCACCTTATCGGCTCCTATAATATATATAATATGTTAGCGGCTGCCACTATCGGATTGCATTTCGGAGTTTCCGAGGAACTGGTTGATCATGCGCTCGCCAACTATATTCCAAGTAACAACCGTTCTCAACTCACAATAACCTCATCCAACAAACTCATCGTTGATACCTATAACGCAAATCCTACGAGTATGAATGCGGCTTTGCTGAACTTCCGTGATATGAAGGTTTCTCCTAAGATGGCTATTCTTGGAGATATGCGTGAGCTAGGGGAGGTAAGTGCTGAGGAACACCAAAAGGTTGTAGATTTCCTCAAGCAGACAGACATTACTAATGTATGGCTTGTCGGTCCTGAGTTTGCAAAGACAGATTGTGACTATCGGAAGTTTGAGAATGTGGATCAGGTAAAGGCTGAAATTTCTGCCAATCCTCCAAAGGATAAGTATATTCTCATCAAGGGGTCAAACGGCATCAAGCTCTTCCAGCTCCCCGAATTGCTATAGCATTTACGAATGCTTGGTGCAACTTTCCCTCCGTTCTTCCTCCGCTCATCCTCCGCTCTTCCTCCGTACCAAAGTCGGTGCAAAGTCGGTGCAAAGTCGGTGGGGGAGCGGAGGATCATCGAGTATGGTTGGGAGGAATAGCGGAATCACATCGGAGTAAGACCGTGGGCATAAAGGCAGGACAGGGCGAGAATACCTCAACTGCAGAATCCCCGTGTTTTTCACAATATCCTGCACG
>OMXX01000070.1 GCA_900315105.1 uncultured Prevotellaceae bacterium
TTTCGCTGCTGCGGGGCTGATACTGCCTCCGCTCGGCGTCATCGACGGCTCCGTGCTCATGCTCTCCGCACAACTCCTCGTCCTCTGCGCCACGCTCCTCGGCGTGGACGGCTACTACGACAAGATGCGGGAACTAATGAAAAATTAAAAATTAAAAGTGAAAAGTTAGACCCCGAAGGAGGTCGAATAACACAGGATAGGGGCTTGCCCCTATCAATAGGAGACCCACACCATCCATAATTATTAGCCCCTTACAGGGGCGGATTAAAACGGGGGGACCGCGTTTACACAGGGCCAAGGCCCTGGTCTAGTTTATACGACCCTTTCAGGGTCCTTGAATTAACTTTTACCATTATGAAACTAAGCGAACATTTTACATTGGAAGAGATGCTTCATAGTGAAACGGCAGAAAGGAAGCATATCGAGAACAGAATAAATGCAACCGAAGTAAATAATTTAGTCAGGCTCTGCCAGAAGGTGCTGGAGCCCCTGAGAGACCACTTCCACCAACCGATACACATCAACAGCGGCTTCCGCTGCAGGGAACTCAACGATGCCGTCAAGGGCGCGGACAACAGCTACCACACGAAAGGCCGCGCCGTCGATATCCCGATGCACCCCGGTTGGCTGGCGTACATCAGAGACCATCTGCCGCACACGGAACTCATAAATGACGGGACTTGGATTCACGTCGCCTTGTAGGCGGACATGGAATCCAAGTGAAAAATTAAAAATTAAAAATGAAAAGTGATGGCCGTCGGAACTATCCGGCGGCCATTTCTCATTTTATCAATGTCTCAAAATCTCACGAACAATTTCGCGAGACAACTACCCCCTTCACGTCAAATCAGCACCCATACCAACAACGCCACGATGAGGATGATGATAAAGAGCGCCGTGCCAAGGCTGCACTTCATCCCCGAAAGCACCGAAGGCACCCAAGCCCTCTACGAGAGCATCACGTTCGAAAGGGAAAGGACTGAGCTGTCCTCACCAGTTATCCGAACTCCTGTCTGCCCAGTAGTCGAAACCGTCAATCCAACTGTTCTTCTCCTGGATAATCTCCACGAAATCCCTGGGCAGGACGACATTGTTCAACTCTATCGCACTGGTGAAGAGCGGTGCAATCTCTTTTGGTGTGAATCCAGCGATGCCGCAGCCTATACGAGTAACCAAGAACTTGTATTCCGGATGTTTAACAGCAAACTCATAAAATTCATCCACATACGGCTTGATGGTGTCCACACCGCCCTGCATCGTCGGGATGGCATAGCTCTGTCCTTGCAGTCCGACGCCCTGTCCCCACACGGCACCAAAACGCTCATGAGCCAACCGTGCGGCACCGCCGCCGTGTGCACCGGCCAGGTTGCTGCCAAACACAAAGATTTCATTCTCTTTCAGTTCCGTGATTCTCTCCGGGGTATATTCGTTGTACATATTCCAATAACGTTTCGTTCCTTGTTTATATTTCTCCAAAATGATAATACTCCTTCATGTCACCGGGCAACTCTGCACGCGGTTCGATGCTCATGGGGTATATCCTGAGCTTCGCCTCTTGCTCTGGCTTCACCTGTGGGAAGGCACGTTCGAGTGCCTGTAAGCGTTCCTTCTGTACATACTCACTCTGCGCAGCATTCTCCGACCAGCAAAGGATGAACAAGTCTGCCGAGTTTATATAATCTTGAATAACCAAAGGGAAAATATCCCCAGGCTTCAGGTAACTGCGGTCAAAGAAGTGCGGTATTCCACCCATCGCCAATCCTTCATGCAGAAACTTCACCTTCGATTCATCCTGATGAGAGTATGAGATAAACACCTTATTAAATTTATGCGCAATAATCTCTGGATTCAGTTGTCGTGGCGCATCCACAATCCTTGTGATAAACCGCATCTCGCCTACAGGTACCCCATTAACGGTCAGCATCGCCACACAACTCAGTTCATCCACATCAATATCCTTTGGTACAAAATAGTCGAAGCTACACTTCGTGAACGAACCTTGCCAAATTACACTCTTTTTGTCCGACATCAGCAGCGTCTCACCATAGATGTTCAACAGCACATCCACCTTATACCCTTTCTTCAACTTACATTGCAATGGAATATAATCCCGCCGTTCTGCATTCTTATCTGATTCCTGAGCTAATGCCTTTACCTCCTCAGTCTCTCCATACAAATGAAGATACACCTGCACAAGCATGTGTGACTTGGAGGTTACCTCTGCTGGAGCAAAGAGGGAGGAATAAACATCTTTTTCAATTGCTTTATCATGATAATCTTTGTGGAACCTTTTCAATTCTTCTTCAACTGATATGTATTTTGGAATTCTTCCACTATCGCGCAAATGTAGCGGATTGGATTCAAATGTCGTTGGAGAATTATTGTCTGAATCATTGAACAAGCCTTCAAGCCAATCAAAAGAAGAATGGTCAGGTTCATTATTGTCACTGTCGAAACCAACACTACTACCAAGATTATCCGTCCAATCATCAATATCGCTTTCATTATCAATATCATAGATTCCAAATCCTATACCTATACTACCTGACGATTCAAAGCAAATCTTGAACTGCCACATGATTCTCCAATTGTAAATGCATCCATCCAATCACAGTTAACAGTGGGATTGACCGAATTAGATGGACAAATTTCACCCATTTCAGAACTAAGCCATTTGAAGCAATCAGTAATGCTCAATGTGTCTAATGCCATTATTGGAACATCACTTTTATTTTTTTGCAATAAAGACACGTTAGCATCTTTAGTGTAAATCGCCAAGAAAGCATATTTCTTGTTACTAGTATCCTGTTTTATTTTGTTCGCTATTTCATCAACGTTACAAGGTAAAAGGCTCATACCATTTGATATTAGAAATATCCATGGGCGATAATATGAAATTCCGAGACTTTTATACCGTTCTTTCCACGTTTCAACAACATCCATAGCCACATATAAAGATTCCATTAATGATGTATCATCAGTGGTAGTTGTTAGTAACGGGATAACTGCTTGCCTAATTGGAACAGGCTCTTTGATAATACGAATCTCATCTGACAATCTTTCATGCGTTATAAAGGCCACTTCAACTCGTTCCCGAGAAACATCATCTGATTCAATGTCATCAAGGATTCTTTGTATACCTAATGTAACCTCGTCTATTGCTTTGTCATCCATTAGACTGAATGTATCTATAACAAATACACAAAGACACTTATGTTCATAGTCTGTAATCTCGCCAAATATATAATCCACCTCTCTCATATAATATCAATGCTTGTAATTTACATAAATATAGTTGGAATACAGGTAGTCACCTAATTGTGATTTTGCTCGTACTCTCATACGAAACCGACAATCCTTATCTGATGAGATACAGAAGTAATATCTGTCATCCGTCTCACCATAAGCGACACTCTGTCGGAACCCCTTAAGATAATACTCTTTTTTGTTTTCTTCAACTTTAATCATGTCAACACCAGAAACTTCTTCCAATGGGACAACAGACGATTTCCTCGTAGTCACATCTACCACATAATTGTCTACTTCCAATCTGGCTTCAACAAACACAATAGTATTCCTGTGCTTATTATGCAATTTTAATCGGAAGAATGGAGGTTTAGTAGTAGTGAGAGTATCTGTATTTATGATTGGAAAAACTGAAATGTCCGTTCCTGTCATTATGGAATCTTCATATTTGAATATTGATAAAAGGCTGTCTGTAAAAATGCTTTTTCCTGTCAAAGCATTCACATCCTTATATCTCATCAAATATAGCTGAGCAGTACAATTGTCAATAATCGTTTCTTCTTGATAGCTACATGTTTTGAACAATGAGATTAATCCACCACATAATAGTAATGATAAAAGTAATGAAACCCCAATATGAACACTCCGTCTTCTATCAATTGCTCTTGTTGCAGATTCCAAATCCGCTTTAATTTTAGAAGACAAGTCTCTGTTGTCAAAGAAATGCTGGAAATATATCCCCTCTTGATTAAGATACTCTAAAATTGCATCCTCGTCATCAATATTCTTGCCATACACAAAAACTATTGGATGACGGGATTTCTTAGTAGATGCAACAGCTACATCTATTTCGTGTTTCGTGATATTGCCGATTTCACCATCGACAATAAATAATGCGATCTGTGCTTCGCGCACAATAAATGTATTATAAACGTCTTGATGCTTTCCAGGAACAACGTTTCTCGTCAGGTCCGTAAAGTCCTTGGCTACATAAAAGAGTTTGACATATTCGCGGGAATTGAGTTGGCTTATCAAGGGGTCAATTACGTCATTACGATATCCTTTTAAGAATTCGTTTCCTCCATGCAAAAGTTTTACGCCTCCACCTAGAAATAATTGAATAGTCCTCATACTTATTCTGGCTAGTTTTTAGGGTAATAATGGTGAAAATGGACATCTTTGCTTCTAATCTTCAACCCATTATCGTTTTTAATGTCAACATGGAACCTATGTAGCGAAGACTTGTCTGCTTTTATTGAGAGTTTTATCATCTCTGTACCATAAGGTTCTAGAACTGTAGTATATGGAAGGCGAATCGTGTAATCTTTGCCAGATGATTGAAGTTTTACGTCGAATTTGTCATTCTCATAAGATAAAGCACCAAAACCACCTGAAGTAGATAGGCTTATTTCAGCAATAAAGTCCACCTTGAAATCGCTATCATCAAATTTTATAGACCCATAAAGAGTCGCTGAGCCAACATATTCATCAAAATTGTCTTTTTTTAGTCTAAATGGCTCAAATTTGTTTTGAAAGTAACCAAAATTATCATCTTCTTCTGTAATGTATAATTCTACACATTTGCCTGATACATCATCAGTATCCTCATCGTCAGAACTATGTGGATAAAGTGTTTTAATACTCTTAATTAGTCCATCATAATCATATCCCATTGATATCATATCTGGAAGCAAATCTATGATAGTATAAGAGTCAAAATATGGTATATGTCGCTTCTTTTTGTATTGTCCATCAAAAGACTCCCCACTTTTCATAAGTGAATATGAAAATGTAAACCCCTTCCAATTAAACCAACTTTCATTAACAAAATATATACTATTGCTTACTTCTTCTGTAGTGCAAATATATATTAATGGTGTTGTATCAGGTTTGCTTTCATCAACTTTTATATTAAGTTCTTTGATGCTTAATCGCTCGCTGGTATTATTGACGACATCTAAATTCATGGTAAGATATTCAACATTTTCACTATTTTCAAATACGGCAATTTTATCTGCCATAAAACGGGTTCCTGACATGTAATGCTTGTAATAGCGGGAGTTTATATCAATAAAGACATCTTTATCCGTTTCGTGTGTTACTTCATATTCTGCATCAACTAGCTGTTTCATGTCCTCATCCTCTGTATGAATCAAATTGATAGGTATTGGTATATCAATAGATTCTTCAGCTATTTCATCCAAACCATCTGTTCCAATCAAATTTGCCTCCATTTGATTGTCATCACTTGAGGTATTCTTTTTAGAAGAATTCCCACACGAAACGGAAAAGAAAGGTACAATAAGAAAACACAACAAAATTACTGATTCTGATGTACAAAGATGCAACTTATTTTTACATTGAAATTTATTCATATCAAAATCTTTTATATTCAACATATTTATATTCACTTTGAAACAACGGGTCGGACAGGTAAGCCGCATTCAACAGAAACGTGATTTACTAAGTCACACTTAGAATTGTCTTGAAAGGCAGATATATGTAAGCTATATGGAGAACCATACTCTCCTGCTGTACTTGTCCAATAATAACTAACTCGATACGTTGACATATTTCTCTTGGATCCAACAGCGGGGATGAAAATACAATTCCCGTTTTTGCCTGTTACTACCATACCGGAGATTCCTTTTATTTCTCCATACATCCAATCACACTTCAACATCAATTCTTTCATTTCTTCCCTTGTTGGCATACGATAGTTTCCACCGAGTAATGCCATCGCGACATCAAACTTCGTACCCGAAATGTCTGATGCTATTTTTTTTGTTTGAGTATAACCATTATCAACATACCTATATTCATACGATTCTTTTGTATATTCATCTTTCTGCTTTATCTCACCCCATGCATAGTATCCTCCAGCATCCTCTGGAGAAATCGCTCCAACATTTTTACTAGCCCAGTTTACACTTAGTCCCAAATCAACAAAATCGTCCATACTTAAAGAAACAGAACTTTCAATCCCATTTCCGTTATAAATATCTTCTTCTTCGACATCAGGGCATTCATCTTTGATCTGTGAATCGAATGTCGGTTGTTCAGATGCCACATTTTCTACGGATTGCATATTCTCAATTGGAGAATTATCATCATAAGATGTCAACCAATGACTCATCGGAAGAAAAACAATTGCCATCAACAAGGCAATACTTATGGCTATGCTGCAACCTTTGCGGTTACCATGAAAAGGATTTTTAACTCCTATTCCATTTTTCCAACTTATTTCTATACTCTTTTCTTCCCCAACATCTATTGATTCATTCAGTAGTCGGATTTCGATTTCATTTGCCGTATTGTTCACTGCCTTGAACCTATAATCTCCCTTCCTCTGTACAGGCAAATAATAAGGTTCGTCAGACATGCCTTCAAGGCTGCACACCAATTTGCCCTCTTTGAAAACCTGACAGTTCTCGTTGGAATAGAACTTAAAGACGGATGTTGCCTTATCTTGGATGTTGGGTTTGGAAAGGAGATAGTCTTTCTCTATCAGTTTGTCAAGATAAGCCTCGAAGAACGAAAAGTTGAATTCGGGAGCATTCTTAAGGCTTAGTTCCTTCAGCCTGTCAGGGAAGAAATCCTGTGACGGCATCTTGTATCCACCTATCAGAATGGGAATGATATTCTTTTTCTTCTCCAACGCGAAAGCAATCTCATGGCAGAACCAATCTTTTTCTTCCCAGTTCTCTTGCTTGCATCCATCAAGAGATCCCTCCTCTAAGATAACAAATACATCTTTGGCATTCTCAATATAGTTTAATAACTGCACATTGAAGTTGTCTCTCCCCATTTCTTCCAAATCAAAGAATGTGGAGTATCCACGTGTTGTCAGCCTGTAATACAGGTTGTTTGCAGTTGGTAGGCTTTTCCGCTTATAGCTAATGAAGATATCAAAAGATTCTACCATTATCTAAGAGTTATTTATTATTTACGTTCTTTCATTTCGCTTTGTATCACACTTCAATTTTATGCTAATAGTTTTTACTGGAGCATTTGTAATATGACAAGCATATCAAGATAACATGTAAAAAAGCAAGAAGAATTAGAGCCGGATGCAAGAAATGCTGATTTCCCATGTCTTTTCCCATACTATACAGCCAACCGTAACGTATAGAAGTGGGTAGTCCGAGCTTAGAGAATGAGCTCCAATGAACAAACAAATATTTAGCCAAAACGCTTACATAAAGAGCTTCCAAAAAGTCGCAGACTCCAATTATTGCCCACCATATTATTTTTCCACTCCTTAGTTTTATTGTTGCAAATATTGATATTCCCAAAGCCAACAATAAGAAGAGTTGGCTTAGATGAAAATGGTTGTATACAGCTAAAGCACCAAAGAGAGACGTCCACGAAATAAATAGAAATGAGAGTGTGTATACACATAATTGAAAATACACCAAAAATCTTTGCAGCAACGAAGACGACGGATTCACAATTCTTTCATACCATGGTATGTTACTTATTGGTATTTCCTTGTCTATATCGTCATTTGTATCTATCTCAAGTGGATTATTATCAACATTAATATAATGTCGGATAGCTCTTATCAATTTGTTGAAAGCAACCTTACTATCCCTTCCGTCTACATAATCAAGAGCTGCGATTAACATCATCACAGAATCGTTGTATGGAGAATCGTCAATACGGAAAGGAATGATGGGCTTGTTTAAATGCTTTGCTATAGCTATTTCATTACTGGTCCATAAAGAAACATTAGAGTTTTTAGATGATACAAACACAAAGACCGCAGATGTCCGGATTGCTCTGGTGATAACACTTGTAAACTCTTGGCCACTATATATACCCTCTTCATCAAACCAATAAGATATTCCACTTGCCTTAAATGTATCCTTAATTCTTGAAAGCACATTATTCTCAAGAATATTACCGACATCATTCACGTAATCTTTACGTGAATAGCTTATGAATACATCGTATTTGTTTTCAGGCATTCTTCTCTATCTATTTTCTTCTGTCTACAGAAGTTTATCCAAACTTGTTGCCGCAATTCTGACAGAATTTGGCTTCTTTGGGATTGGAGGCACCGCATTCCGTGCAAAACTTGGCGTCACCGGCCGGTGTGACAGGCTGCGACGAAGTGTCCGTTGCTACGGACGAAGGGGCAGGTTGACCGGAAATACTGGGGCCGTAGATGATTTCAGTGTCAATGAAAGCAGTCGGCTTTGTGAACGCATTAAGGAAAAACATTGATTTGACGTTGAATTTATACGTAAACATCAAAGTCACCTCTGTGGAATCACGGGGATCAATAGTTATCAGCTTTTCTATATCTTTTCCTAACGGCACTTGATTAAGCAACATCACATTGACCGGTCTTCTCGGCAAAGTGAAATGCTCAACGCCACCGACTCTGAGGCTCGTACGCTGCGAACCGTCAATAATCACTTTAGTACTCATGGCAGAAGCAACCAATCCGGCTTGCCTTCTGATATGCAAAACAAACGTATCCATAACGATGTATTATTTATAATTTTTCTCCGCATTCCGGGCAGAATTTGGCAGAGCCACTGACTTTAGCGCCACAATGAATGCAGAATTTGTCTGCAGAAAGACTCTCTGCGTTACACATAGCAACATACTGGCCACTTTGCCCGGCACCACATGCTCTTTCTGCTGCCTCGAGGGCACGATCGTCAAGCTGCGACTGCTCTACAAGACCCCAAATCTGGGTGATGAGCACAGGCCAGAAGAAAAACATCGAGATAACCGACGGAATGGCCTGCTGGCCATAAATACCCACATTGGCATCAAAGAGAACACCTCCAGTCTGAGGGACAAGACTGATCTTTAAAGCCGAACGCATACCCAAAACGGCTTTAAACATATTGCCTTTAGTGATGCTGATGTCCAAACCGCCACTCATCAACTGGTCAATATTCACTTCGAAATCATCTAACTCAAACTCGCGCTTGATGGACTCGCCTATCTGGGGAATCTGCGATGCTGTGGCAGCAAGCAGCTTTTTCTTACTGTAAATAGCCATAATAATTAATGTCTGAATTCGTTCAACTGATAATAGTGGTAAATAGCCGACAGTACATTGGTCTCGGCAAACAGACGTTTGATGAGTTGCTGATCATCCGCGCTGAAGCGCTGTTCCACTTCCTTCAACAACTCAATCACTCGCTCTGACTGATTTTGCAATTCTTCATCAGTCACAATACCGTCTTCCATAATTTTTTGGAAAGAGGGTTCCTTGACAATCATTTCATCAAGGTTCAAAATTCCTTGCTCGTTGAATAACATAGTATTTTGGTTAAGGGTTAAGGGTCAAAGGTTAAAGTTTTGTTCCGCAGTTGCGACAGAATTTCCAACCGTCTTCTATGGCTGATCCACAATTCGGACATACATGTGCAGAAGAATCGGACAGCAAACCGCCATTCATTATATGACGGTATTGCTCACTTTCGCCCCATTTGAGAATCTCCCGCACTCTGACAGCAGTGAACGGGTGATCGAGTCCTGCAATGACTGCGAGCTGCAGTGTCTTATTCCACAGTCCGTCGTTCTGAATCTTATCATATTCATCAGCCTGTTTTGCCCACTCTGCCAGGTCTATCTGCGAAGTTATGCTGTTCGGGCCTCCGGAGAAGCGGGCCATCGTGCTGGCAACGGTCTCAGGAGACATAACAATACTGGCCGCACGGTCGGCAGACAACTCGCTCTTTCTTTGCCAATAGAGCATGGCAAACTGTACAGGAACAGAAAGAGCGCCCAATATTCCCAAATTGGCCAATCCGCGGCTTATCCAATTTGCTACAGTATGATAAAGGACATGGCGACACAGAATATGTCCGCACTCATGAGCAATGATGGCATCCAACTCTTCATCATTCATCATTTCTATCAGACTGGAAGTAACGGTAATATAGATACGTGTGTCACCAAATGTCCAGGCATTAGGATAAGGATCCATCTTCAGATAAAATTCCGGTTCGGGGATACCCAGCCGCTCACATATAGGCGGTAAGTGACGATAAATGTGCGGCAGCTGTTTCTCTGACAAGCGTATTGAGGATGCCATATTCATTCCGTACTGCAGATTCTCTAGTCCGATGGCAAGGACTTTTTTTACCAAAGCGCTAAATCCGGGAATACTTTCCATTTGCCGCAACGCCGCAGCATCCTCCGGATGAATAAAATCTGATGGTTTCATGGTGTTGTATGTAAGGTTTGTTTTTAATAATCTGTTGATCAATTATACGTTTTTAGATGGTATTTCATTAATATCTAAATCAAAATCGGCACCAATTTATTAAAATAAATTAAGATTTCAGAAAAAAGACACTCCTTTATCTGAATTAAAGTGCTAAATAGCATAAAAAAAGCATAAAAATTTCGCGAGATAACAACCCCACTTCATTTAATCATAGTGTTCGAAAAGTTCCTCGAGCTCTCTGTAGGTTTCGCGCAGCTTTTCTGCGAATTCCTCTGTCTGCATGGTGGCGAGGATCTCATCCTTCGTGCCTGAGGCAACGTTGCAGTCGGACTTATATCTTCCAGAAGGGATGTATGCCGCAGCCTCTATATAGCGCATCCTGGGGTCGGGCACGACATCCTTGGGCATCTTATACACCTTCAGGCCGTACGTTCCCACAAACTCTGTGGTCAACGGATCGGGATTATCGAAGAACTCCATGACTGGAGCGAAATCCCCGTAGTCCGGCACATGATCCTTAACCTGCTTCACCATGACTTCAAGGATCTTGTGAATCTCTTCTTTCATCTTCCGCTTTACATCAGTACCCATATCAACAACGCTACGATAAGGATGACGATGAGAAACGCGGTGCCAAGGCAGCCCCCAGAAGATGATGCACGGCGACCTTTTCCTTCGCGGTCTGCTCCCCCATCTTGGGGTTGTTTTGAGTTTGAGTCATAGAATTACAATTCAATAACGGTGCAAAGATAGTGATTTTTAGTGAATGGCATTCGATATTGAGCAATTTTTTTGCAGAAAATTTGCTCAACAAAAAGTTTTTTCGTACCTTTGCAAGTGATAAAATATTATCCGTATTGTTGATATTATGGAAGATACTAACAATATATTGTCTGTTCTCGACAACTATACGCTGGACAGCGCAGAGGATATCGCACGGGAGATAGCCGACAGCTTCCGCAAGCGTCGCATAGAGAAGAATCTGACGCGAGAAGAGGTGGCGTTGCGCTCCGGTGTGGCCGCCAGCAACATCGCACGCTTTGAGCAGAAAGGACTCATCTCGCTCAAACATCTCATCAACATCGCCATGACGCTGGGCTATACCTCCGAAGTGAGGACGCTCTTCGCCCAGCCCAAATACTCCACAATGGAGGAGCTCACACAGATTCGCAGAAACAGCAACAAGAAAAAGGCACATAAGGCATGAAGAAGGCAGACCTGCTCACCGTGAAGTATCACAACCGGGCTGTGGGGACACTCTCGCTGACGCCCGACAACAAGTTGTGCGCCTTCGAATACGCCCCCTCGTGGCTGGCCGAAGGCTTCAGCATCTCGCCTTTGGAACTGCCGCTGCAGCCCGGTCTGTTTCTGGCGAAGCCCACCCCTTACTACGGCAACTTCGGCATCTTCGAGGACTGCCTGCCCGACGGCTACGGACGCTATCTGCTCCACAAAATACTGCTGAAGGAAGGCATCGACGACACCAAGCTGTCGGCGCTTGACCGTTTGAGTCTCGTCGGGGCCGGAGGCATGGGCGCGCTCACCTTCGAGCCCGCCACCGTCATACAGCGGGGAGAGGAGCTGAAGGACTTCGATCTGCTGCAGGATAAAGCCCTGGAGGTGCTCCGGGAGAAGCAGGACAACGATGCCGGCCTCCTTCTGTATAACAGCGGCAACAGCGGCGGCGCACGCCCCAAAGCGGTGTTCACGGACGAGAGGGGCCACTGGCTGGTGAAGTTTCGCCACACCTACAACCCGAAAGATATCGGCCCCCAGGAGTATCACTACAACGAGACGGCGCGCAAGTGCGGCATCACAGTGCCCGACTTCCGCCTGATCCACGACAAATATTTTGCTTCGCGCCGCTTCGACATCGACGCCGACGGCCGCAGGCTACACACGGCGACGGCCGGCGGACTGCTGTGCATCCCGCTATCAAGCCCGGTTCTCGACTATGGCAATCTGCTAGCACTGACCGGATTCCTGACACAGAATCCACGCGATGTGGAGGAAATGTTCCGACGCATGGTGTTCAACTATCTCACCGACAACAAGGATGACCATTGCAAGAACTTCAGCTTCCTCGTCAAGCGTGGCGAGAGCGGCTATCGCTGGCATCTCGCACCGGCCTACGACCTGACGCTGTGCACGGAGGGATACAACGGCGAGCATGCCACATCGGTCAACGGCACAGGACGCCCCACCCTCAGCGACTTCTGTGCCGTCGGCAACAAGGTGAAGATGAGCGAACGGCGCTGCAGAGAGCTCGTTGAAGAAGTCACCGCCTCATGCGGCGATCTCATCCGATACGTAATAGCTAAATAACTACTACCCTACCTCATTTCAAAGTAAAAAACAAAATCCAAGGAAATGTACCAAACGGTATCGCGAGACAACTACTACCCTATTTCACATTCTATCGCAGAAAAATGTGTAAATACGCACACTTTTCGACGATAGAATGTGATTTTCTCCTTAATACTGCCCTAAGGTACTACAAACACAGCCTGATTAATTGCTTTCTATTTCCCTAATTAACATTCCGGGAAAGAAATCTCCGCCGCTGACTTTCTCAAACTCCGTGAACCCTAACTTTGCATTGGCATCTTCGTCATCAGCCATGTATCGATTATCCCATATGGGGCGGCCAACTTGAGGCTTCACAACACCGACCCGTTTATAGCTCAGCCGCCCATCAATGTCAATAACACGTTCCAAAACCTCGAATCGTGAATCAGGCTTTATATCTTCTTTCATTCCAACATAAGCTTTTAGCGGGTTCGTGCTAATTAACGGTGCTTTAATACGAAAATCAGGACAATTATGCTGGAGTTTAGCAATATTTTGATCTATAGCTTGAATACAAACCTTCTTAAGCAGCAGACCAGGATCTTTTGATTTAGTAAAATGTCTTTCTGAACTTTGCGTTTCTGTTTTGCCTACATATTCCACATAAAACAGATTGTTATCTTTATTAAAAGCCTTTACCTTTTCCTGTTCTTCAACTCCATTCTCCGTATAGTATTTAGAGTAGAAAACGTTTGCTAAACTATCATTCCAGTTCAAACGATAAAGATAACTGGTTACCGTTACATTGAAGCCTGCTACTTTATTAGATATGGAGATGCCCCAAGTCGTTCCTTTAGTTTCATATTTTATATCGTTGACTAATAAATAAGTGTTTTTAATAAGCAATTCTCCGGCATCCTCCAATAATTTCATACCACGCAAAGACGCTCTTGCTATATTTACTTCCGTAATTGATGCGTTATAAAGGCCGCGTTCTCTCACTAAATCCATATTGAAAGATCCTGTGGTCTTTTCCCTATTAAACCATTTGGCAACCATTTTTTTTCCCAGATTAACTTGCTCTGTAAAGGCCAAAATATTTGAACTTTGATCTTCGCTGTCACCTGAGAGGGCAATTATTCTAACGCCCAAATTATGATTGTTAAACCGCTCTGGGAAGGGAGTGTGCTTGAAAACCCACTCAACGTCATCTGAATAAGTACTATTAAGATGTCTGAGCATCATAATATGCATCGAACTTCTCTCGTACTCATAATCATTTGTCTCTTGTGCAGACAAAGATATCGTAGCAAAAGCCAGAAAGCATGTAAATCTTATATTCAGAAATCCCATTCTTCATCTGTTTGATAATGAACGCCTGTAGTTTTGTTGCTATTATCACCTACGACATCACCGTTCTCTCCTATAATACCATGTTCTTTTAGTGCTTTTTTAACCTCCTTTTGATATCGTATAGTAGCGAAGCCATTCATTCCGCTCACAATCTTATAGTTGGATGGAACTACAAGTTCCTCATCTGACACCGTTCTTGGTATAATTTCAACTACGTCAGCTTCTTTATAACAACTGAATTCTCCACTCTTAACAATCCCAAGACCATTAACATGTCCAAGATTTAACTTCATTCTCCATTTCAGTGCTATTCCCGGTATGTTCAACCCAAGCAAACTCCATTTGTACCCAGCAGGTGCAACAAGATTTGAAACATAAGCCTTGATTGAGTAGTTTTGTTTATTGAGTATTTTTCTGCAAATGTCACCTTCATATAATTTGCAGGGATAATCAAGTACCGTTTTCTCTTCGCTTTTTTCAGAGAATGTATTAGAAACAAGTCTGTATGTTTCTCCAAAACAATATATATCACGAGGAGCCAACACTTCTTGTATTTCTACATTTCTATGGTCTTGAATATAACCTTTCTGTGTCCACTCACAGTATTCTGTATAGGAAGGCGCTGCGCCATCTGCCACGTAATGAATCTTAGTTGTTTCATCAATCATGTGCATCTTTTCTCCCTTAAGAATAAGTCGAATCTTGTGAACACCGTTAAAATATGAGAAATTTGCTTGCTTCTTTATTGCATCAGACCAATGTTCAAAGGTTTCATATACAATTTCTCCCTCAAACGGCTGCTCCGGTGACAGCACATTTTGATTTACATCCGCATAGCAAATCATTGACACACACGATATAATTCCTGTCAGCAAGAATGAAAAAAAGTTCTTCTTCATAGTAAATATATTTAAAGGTTTATATCATCTAAAAGATATTATCTAATTATAAACAACGTTGTACGTTTTCTTGTAATTGGATTTTAATATATGAGTTAGAAATAGTGTGCAGCGCAAACCTCTGGAGTTCTTCCGGAGAAGGTGTCTAAAATCTCCATATACCATTTGCCCGTAAGTTTTACAAACTGCGGACGCAGTGCCCTGAAGCCCCATTCCGCATTATGACAAGAAGAGGAATATATGCCAGAAAACACCATCCTAGCCAGCATTTCCTGAACCAACTCATTGCTGCAGAGCTCCTTTGCGTGGGACATAGTTTTAGTTCCCAGAGAATTCGATCTTCCCAAGCCGCCAAAATACATGTTGGCAAAATAGGTCAACTCCTGATCGCCGGGAATAAACCAGCCTTCACCGAGAGATTTTGCCCAATATTGCAGAGGAAATCTTTCTTGCAAAGAAATACCATTCTTCTCACAATAAGCCTCAATCTTCTCCTGATTCTTTTTTCCGTCATCAGAAAGTTGATTCATCAAATCGGAAACATCAATCTTTTCTTTTTTCTTAGTAAGGCCCGAACCGATGAGGTTTTCCCTGAAAATCTTACCTTGCGCTTCGGTCATGAGTCCCTTGCTGACATATTTATCAACCTTCTTCGCTTCCTTAACCCAAAAGCCGGGAATCGAAATCGCCACACCGTGAACACCATCCTCGTCATAGTGAATGACGCAAGACGGCACGCCGTCAATCTCTATATATTCTCCAAGTTCCTTCTGTGCAGAGGCACAGAAAGCAACGGAGAGAAACAGTAAGACAATACTGAAAATTCTTTTCATGACAACTTATTCTATCATATTACGAATGGCCCAAAGAATAGTTATTACAAGACTGCGCTAACCTATTAGAGTTCACGGATAAGCATACCGGGCAATGGTGCTGCTCCGCTGATTTGACGAAAAGTGGTCTTACCCAATAAGGAGTTTGGAGCACCCTCCTCAACTGCCATATACCTGTTGTCCCAAATCATATTCGGGTCGGGAGCAATAACACCTACACGCTTATAGGTGATTGAGCCGTCCTCTTCCTGAATTTGCTCCAAAACTTCAAACTTGCTCTTGGCATTTACACCTTCCTTCAGTCCTATGCCTGCTGTAATGGGCTCGGAAGTGAGGATGGGCGTGCGGGTGCGAAACGCTTCAAATTCTGTCTGCAGGTCCACGATATTCTCATCAAGAGCACGCTGACAGACTTTACGCACCATTGCTTGAGGGTCATAAAGGTTCACACCGACATAACTTGTCTCACTAGCACGGCTCTCCACCTTGCCCACATACTTCAAACGATATCCTGCACGTGCTGCCTCAAAAGCCAAACGCCTTGCTTCATCCGGTACATCAGAATACTGCTTCTCATAAAAGGTGGCTGCCACATCATCATCCCACACCAACTGGTAGAGGAAAGTGTTGATCTTCACCTTGAAACCCTTAATGTTTTGAATCATGGCAGAAAGATTCTGCGTAGACTGATTAAAACTGCTGAGTTGGCTTACTGTGGCGCCGTTGGCCGCCATCGCTGCGCCCGCTCCCGCGCTGAGAAGCGACAAACCGATACCTACCCACATGGTTGTTTTACTCTTGTCCACATAACGAATATCATTGACAAGCACAAAGGTGTTGCCGATGAGATCCTCGCCGGCATCCTCCAACATCGCCTTTCCACGTGCAGAGCGTTCTGCCATCTGACGGTCGAACTCAGTGGCATCATAGAGGCCGCGCTCCTTCACCAGATTCATGTTGCACGTTCCGGTATAGAGGTCTCTGTTGAACCACTTGGCCACCAGGCGACTTGCCACAAGATTGGAGTCCAAGAACTCCGTTATTTTTTCGTTTTCCTCATTGGACGATGCTCCGGACAATTTCTTGTCCATAGTCACGACCTTCACCGAAAGGTTATGGTCATTATATTTATCAGGCACAGGTATCTTGAGAAATACATTGCGAATATCCTCCGAAAATTTCTGATTCGTATGGTTAATCATCAATGAATATATGGAACTGCGTCTGTAGCGTTTCCCGTCTTGAGCCATAACGCATACATTGAGACACAATAGTGCCAGAAGAACAAATGTTTTAAAAGTCCCAGTCATTGTCGTCAATTTTTGCATTCAACGGATACATTCTTTTATCTGCACTCAGTCTGAGCAGCAGGCTGTGTGCCTCCGCGCGGCTCAAGGCTTTACCTTTCTTCGTAATGGCAGCCTTCACCTCAGGCATAAATTGTGAGGTGACAGCTTCGGGAAACATCACTTCGCCCTGTTCGCTAATGATGATGCCTAATTTGTCTTCGGAGACAGAATCGGTCTTTTCCGTCGTAAGCGTTGCATTAAGCACTCCGCCTTCAATATTTAACTGCTTGGGCTTGACCCACGCCAACCCGTCTCTAAAGGGTTCCGTACACAGATAGTCGGTAGGAACCTCTTTCTTGTTATTCAAATTGAGTCTGCACCAGATTCCTTTGTGATTCTTACACCAAACGTAAGCAGGATTATGCTCCACAGGCTGTTCTACAGCAACATATTTACACTCGGTGAGATGCTTTCCCTGAGAGTTCATAAATCCCCACAACTCACCTTTCTTCACACAAAGAACATCACTGCTGCCAATCTTCACTTCCTGATAGTCAAAAGGAGCGACCACAGAACCCTCGTTATTCAGCAAGCCCCAATTATTTTCTTTATTTTTTACGGGGAACACTTTACTGCCACCCATCTCGTCAGGAAATATAATATCCGCATAACCTTGGAATCCGGTCTTGTCACGGCCATCTTCATCAAATACATCCAAGGAACCGTCTTCACGATATCCTACCCACATATGCATGGCAAGGTCAAAATGAATTTTATTATAACCATTCCTCAGGGTTTGCCCGGAACGGTTGATGATATGCCATGCTTTTCCATCGTTAACAGCTGCGACATTGCCATGGAAATCACTATGTGTCATATAGGTAAGCTTATCCAACTTCTCGTCTACACTACCCACCTCAAAACTCTCGCCCGTTTCGATGTTGACATAACCGTATGTCGTATTGGAACGCTTGGTGGCATAGTATCGCGACATGCCAGAGGCGGGTTTAAAGATGATATCGAACTGCTTTTTGGGAATCAGCATCCTGCCGGTCGACACTTCCAGCAAACCGGAGTTCTCCGTTTTATATTGATTATCTGAAACACCCAAATATTGGCAATCTGTGACCAATGTATCTCCCAAGAAATGAGCAAGACGGTAGTACTGATCACTCATAAGGGAATGGGCTTCGTCCTTTTCAAGGCTTGTGCCCTCTCCATATGCGGTCACTTGCGAAGTATCGAAGACGAACTCATGCAGTCCTTTGTGCTCACAGGGAACGATGAAGTGCGCCTCACCGTCCAAAACGCCACAGCGACCGTTATGCAGCCACTCACCGATAGACTTACGTGCCAAAGCGCCTCCTTTGACAATCAGAGCTCTTCCCTTGTCGTTGAGCTTGGAAATATAAGAGTACGAAATAGGGACAACTATCTGTCCACGCTTGTTGTAGAGACCATACTTTTTTCCTTTCTGAACTCTGTAGTAATCATTACCCCACGGTTCAACCAAATCATAGGACACAGGAATCAAAATATTCCCGTCTTTATCCGCCATGCCGATCTTCTTGCCTTTGGTACGATAATACAGCGTCTCCGCATAGATTGACTGCAATCCTATTAAAAGCAACAAGACGGGTAGGATCTTGATAGCAGAATCAAACGTTTTCATACTGTAAAAATAGATAATTTATCTGGCCCAAAGAATATTGGTGGTCTGGGGTTGCTGGCCTTTACCGAAGGCGACGCCGACAGCACGGGCGCACTCGATTGTCTGCTTTTGGATGGCAATCTGATCGTGATACTTCTCACGCACCTCAAAGTCGATGTCGGAACGCACCTGAGCCTTGATTTCTGCCAGAAGTTTCTGAGTGTCTCCGTAGCAACTGCTCTCCGGATCAATCTGGGCAATGATGGGCGCCACAAGGCGGGCACCGTCGATGGTGGGCATGCTGGCCCAAAGGACTCTCGCCTTGTTGAGAAGTGCCAGATTGTAGCGGTCGCGAATAATCTTGTACACCTTAACGGCCTCGCTCGTGCAAGCGTCACCGCCGGCCGAACACAACGGCACAGATATCAGCATGGCGATGGCCTCCTCATACTGCTGCATGGCACACAGACGACGTGACTCCTCAATAATCTGCGGATACTGTGTGTCGTAGTAGGCTATCATCTTCTGCTTGCCGGTTGATATAAAGGCTCTAACGCTTTGGTTGTTCGCATTAAGACGGCGGAAGGCATCCATGTAGGCCTTGGTCTGACCCTGGCCCACACCGTTGACCTCCATATAGGTGGTGGCAAACTTCTTCTTGCCGACAGCATCCACGATGTAGAGCGTCACACCCAGATTATAGGTTGTCTGCATGGGCGGACCGGCCAAAGTGCTCTGATCCAAGATGTCGGCATGGAGAGACAGC
>OMXX01000116.1 GCA_900315105.1 uncultured Prevotellaceae bacterium
CTCGAGAAGTATGCCGACTATTGGGATTGGGAAGTCATCATCGACAGTTACAGACATAGCATCTATGAAAAGTATGCTATTGAGTTCTACGAGAAGTTCAAGGATTACATCCCTGTTTCCAAACTTCAGAACACAAACCTCTGGTCCAGCATTGTCCAGCAGAGATCAAAGCAACTCGCAGCAGATATATGTATGTAGAAGACACCACATTCAAAGAACAGATGCTCAGGGAAATCATTCTCTGGGCATCTGAGGTTAAGCAGAAATCAATAGAAATTCAAACGAGATACGCTCTGGAATTCTCAGAAGAATTAGATAAAAACATACCTCGTACATGCGAAGCAATAGCCTACAGTATTTATCACATCAGTTGGGCAGCAAGCGAATTGATAGAAGAATGCAAGGATGCAGGGATCTATATGAAGGACGAACATCGAATAATAATCGGATCATTATAAATATGGGTATTTTCTTGCGCCTTTCAATAATAATCCTTATATTTGCAATCGAAACTTAAAACAATTTAGATATGACTGAACAAAAATGGGCTATACCGGAAGAGACCCTAAAGGTGGCATTTGGCAAATTGGAGATAGATGCCAAATACTATCCCCTATTTGTCGAGAAAGCTACAAAGGCCCTCAATGAAATTGCCATTGGTTATGATCCTGAACAAGATGACATAGATGGTAGTTTGGAAATAGCAACGGATTTCATGAATATCTATGTAGGCCAGATAGATGCTGGTCTGTCTGAAACCTGGGCAGAGGCTTATGCCAATCAGCGTTTAAGGGAAAATGTAGATGATAGCGCATGGGAGGCTTATAAGGCTGTTTCAAAATCGCAAGGTTATGAACAGGCTAAAAAAGAATTGGTTCCTTTTGCACGTTTCCTTGATGACGACCCAAGTTTTGTCGAGAACTATGCATACTTCTTCATCTATAAATGGACAATAGAAGATGTAAAAGAATTCATTAGGATTAAGAACTCGTTGATAGAAAAAGGAAAGAGCGAAGTTTATGCTAGGGAATATGCCCTACACCATAATAGCACTCCTGATGATGATTATTGCCATCTGTTCGCTTCCAAATTCGAAGAATGTATCAATAAGGGTATAGATACTGGTAATGCATATACTATTGCAGAAGAGTATGAAGATTGTTATGATCTTCATTACCCACAAGATAATGACTTAGAAGGGAAGAAGTTCATTGATGTTTATATTCAAGGCTTTGAGTATGCAATCGTTAATGGCATTGATTCCCCAGAGAAATTCGCAGAAGAATATAGAGCAGCGTATTATAACAATGGTGAAAGACCATCATATATAGCTAAAGGGGAATATGATGATATAATCAGCAAGTTACTTGCATGAAAAGATAATTTTGTAAAGTTGAACGAAATAGAAATACATGTATGGATATACTCGACAAATATAACTTTTGGAATGAAAATCTTCGGATTAAGTATGAGAAAATGTGGCCTGAAGCGAAATATCATATATGGGATGGTGTAATCTCTCCAGCAGATTACTACAAAGCACCAGTCAAGATATTGTTTTTAAATAAAGAAGCATATGATGAAGATTCTTATGATTTAAGTAAAGCCTTAAAAGAAGAATTGGAATCAAATAAGCCTATCTTCAAGAACTACCCAATAAAGTATAACATCAAAAACAGAATGTCAGTGCTGAGATTTCTTGGCAGATCAGATTTCTCAAGGCTTCAAGATGATGATTTTTGTAACTATTCTGAAAACGACTTCTATAAAGACTTACTAAAGACGGCTTATTGCAATATTAAGAAATCAGATGGATTTGGAAGATCAAATAAAAGAAACTTAAAAAAGTGCTTTTTAAGGAATAAAAAGATATTAGAAGAACAAATCTCATTTTATAATCCAACTCTTATTGTTGGAGGAAATGTTGTAGAAGGCATTATTGAAAATGATCTTGAGTGGGGTGAGAATTTATATATCTCAGAATCACGTTTTATCAATATCTATCAATTGAAAATCAAAGATAGAATATATCCGTTTTTGGATATGTATCATCCTGCAAATTCTATAGACCATTCTATCGATAGAACAGAGTTGTTCAAGGCCCTAAAACATCTGGAAGAAGACTCTCCAGGTTATTGGGAAAAGAGATGTGGCAGTAATTGTTTCAATCTTGTAGGGGAAGATTAGGAGATCCAGGAGCAATACATGCGCATGTACCAATTCGACTACAAGCGCGCCAACTGCTCCAAATTTGATTTTTATTTCGTGAAGTTGGACTAAATAAAATAGCATATGAAAGAGGATCTTGTATTTACGTTGAAGGAAATATCAGAATGGGTAAAACCTGATAGTCTGGTTGACATTCCAGCATTACAGAGAGGATTGGTTTGGAAACCAAAACAGGTAGAATTATTATGGGACTCTCTTCTAAGAGGGTTCCCCATAGGCTCGTTTATGCTTTCCGATGTAGTTGATGGGCAGAGTAATGCCAAGTATTACTTGATGGATGGACAACAACGATTTAATGCGATTAGTCTTGGTTTCAACAACGATGAAAAAGCAAATGCAATGTTGTGGATTGATATTAATCCATCTGAAGTCAAGGGATCTACACGTACCTATTGGGTAAAAGCAACAACAGATGCTCATCCTTGGGGATTCCACAATAATGATGATTGTTCTGTTCTGAATACATCAGAGAAAAGAGCAGCGATGTCTAAATTCGGATTTGACAACAAGAACATCTATAATGATAAGATATCCATTCAACAAACATGGCCGTATTTTGCAAAATGCCCCATTCCTTTATCTATTGTTCTATCGGCATCAACAGAGACTGTAGAGGATTTTATGCGTGATATAAAGAATGGCTTAGATTCTTTTTGCCCAAGTCCTGAATACAAGAAGCAAGTTCATTTAGGGGATAATGAGGAAAAAATGATTAAAGACAAACTTTATTATGCCTTTAAACGTCTTAAGGATTATAAGGTAGGTTGTTGTCATCTGCCATTAGATGTCATGAAGAACGAGACAGAAGAAGACAGGACTGAGCAGACCGCTTTGGAAGTGTTGTTCAATAGAATCAATACAGGAGGTACTAGGATCTCTCAAGATGACCTAAACTATTCTGCAATTAAAGCTTATTGGCCCACTATAAAAAACAAAAATGATGAGTTGGCTAGAAGCTATATGAACCCATCTAAACTTGTGATGCTTAGTTTTAGGTTGGCAGTCTTACTAAATAAAGACAACGAAAAATGGGTGCCGGATTATTCAATCAAGCAAATTCGCAATCTTGCAAAATCAAATGAGAAAACGGCAATAGAGGATTTATACAATGACGAGATTAGTGGAATAGAAAGTGTTCTTAAGAAGGTTGATGAGTGGCTTGGCGTAAATCAAACTGATGGAGTTCCTGCAATATTGAGAACATCAATTGCATACAAATCTCCAGACGTATACCTATTAATAATGTATTTTGCTAAAAGGTCTTTTGACAATGGGATCACAATTAATCCTGCAGAGATAAAGGCTTTGGCTTTTGCTCTTCACTGGTTCGGTAATAACAAGAAAGCCGTTGCTGAAGACATTTACAAGAGATGCAAAGACACAATAGATATTAATTCTGTTTTAGAGGGACTTTCACAATCTTTTCACGATTGCAATATCCTACATGTTTATTCTGTTGAGGAGGTAAGAAATTGGTATTCGAATCAATGCGATCCTAAATGGAATTTCGAGGAAACTGACGCTTGGATTCATTTCTTCAACAGAATATTTTGGTATGGTTCATCTGAGGCACGAGAAATGCTTCTATATGCTCAACGTCAATATATTAATACTCATTTCTGCAACTATGATCCTGCACGTTCGGATCTTTGGGAGGATTATAATCGTCCCTGGGACTTTGACCATATAATCCCACAGGATTGGGTAAATAATAAACGTCAAGAATACCGTGCTTTTGATCAGATATGGTTAAATTGTATTGGAAATATAGCTGCTATCTCTTATGAGATAAATCGTGGAAAGGGGAATAGAGACAATTTTGAAGAATATGAAAATAACCAGAAATCTTTATTGTTTGATCAGAGGGCAAAGGGGATTAGTTCAGATTTGACAAAACACAAAGAACAAAGTGCCATATTTGCAAGTGTTACTTTTGATAGATTTATAAAAATCTATAAGCAAATATATGAGCTAGTCGGTTGTCTATTTAATAGGATTAAATTATCCAAGAATCTCCTAGAACGTAAGCGACTATTTACCAAAATAATAGAGTCTACAGGTGCTAAAGCATACTTTGCTACAGAAGGAGGAAATGAATATGAGGTAATACGTGAGCAAGATTGGGCTCGCGATTGGATTGGTGTAGGTATTGTTCTTGGAGACTACTATGCATGCTTGGAATGGGAAGCGGTAAAAGATGAGAATGGTAATCGGAAGAATGTAGAAATTGGAATTAGAAAGGCCCCAACAAGCCATGTAACTCAAGAAAGAAGAGATGCTATAAAAGATCTTGTTTTGGATTCTTATCAACAAGAAACTAATAATGGCTGGTGGTACTATTGGAGAGATGGTAGTAACCTATCTGAAGATGAAATAATCAATGAAATACGAAAAATAAAAACGGAAATAGAGGATAAAATCAAAATCTCACAATGATTACCTACATCTCCAACTCCGTTCATTACAAAGAAGTGCTTTCACGTGTTTTGCATGTGAAGGAGTCTTTGTGGATTGGGGCGGCTGATATCAAGGATCTGTATTTCGAGGAATTATAAATAAGATTATATGGAAGAATATAAGTTAAATGACCTTCTGGGACTTTCCGCAGAAGAGATGCGAGAATATAAATTACATCTTGCTAAGTATAATGGTGAGACGCAGCCCCTTGATGTGTTCGCACGTGATTTCGAAGAATGGAAATATTGGAATGAGTGGAGAGGTAAGGGTACTAAAGATGTCTTTAATCGTAAATACATTTTGGGGCTAATCCATGACTATCATAGAACTAACAAATACATATTCGGAGGAATCTTCGAGGTAAAGAATCGCTTAGAAGATTATAACGAAACCAGCGTTGGATATGAGGTGGAACTATCAGATAAGCTAAAGCCTTTGATTGGTCGTCTTGTAATACATTTCGAGAGTTATCAAGGAATGAGGGGGCGCGCCTTCTTGTTGGAGAATTACATTGATTCGTGTAGCGTTTGCGAAATTGCAGAAAAGTGTTATGAAGGAATTGATTTCCCTGGATATGATAATGTACTACTGGACTTTTCCACTTTAGAAGTACTTGCTCATAATGAAAAGACAGACTGGAGAGTTGCACTGGAAAATATGAAAGGTGTATATCTTATTGCTGACAAGAATAACGGCAAAAAGTATGTAGGTTCCGCATATGGAGAATACGGAATATGGTCCAGATGGTGTACCTATGCAGGAACAGCTCATGGTGGAAATGATCAGCTTTTTGATTTGATAGAGAAAGAGGGCTTTGATTATGCACGCAAATTCTTCCAATTGTCATTATTGGAAATATGGCCTATGCGCACAGATGACGAGACAATCATAAATAGAGAATCTCATTGGAAGAATGTTTTGCTTACGAGAGGTGAGTTTGGTTATAATAAGAATTAATAAAGGATTTGTAGAAACAGACGAAATTTATAGATTCCATTCACTTCCTTATTAGGTGTGCCCCAATTCGGCACACCTTTCTTTTACCTTTGCGGCATTCATCAATATCATCAAAGAAATATGAAGGTTTCGTTAGATTTACGCGTGTTCAATTGGTTACTCAGTGTGGATATTAAAAAGAGTCGCATCGCTGAGTATGAAAAAGCGGCTTATCATGCTTGGGATAGATACAGGCTGTATAATCAGTATTATAAGGATTGTAAAACAGAGCATCAGATTGCACTCATGACGATGCTTGACATATCAGTACACCCGTTTATAAATTATTGGAGTAAGGATGAAGAGAAAGTAACGATAGAATTACCTGTATTTGATGAAATTTTAACAGTAACAGTCAATAAGAAAGAGCAAAAACTGTACGAGGATGCTGCTCATTTTATAACCAAACGTTATTCTTGGTATTATAAAACTTATGAAAAGGTTAAGAGTGAGCCAGAGATCTCAAGGATGGCTTTGGTGGATATCTGCATTGAGAAATTCTATTCACCCACTCCTGATGATACATCAGAGGAAAAGAGTTAATCACCTTATACATCTACTTTTTATGGAGATCAAGGAGCAATACATGCGCATGTTTCAATTCGACTACAAGCAAGCCAACTGTTCCAAATTTGATTTTGATTTTGTGAAGTTGGACTAAAACGAATTGCGTATGATAGTAACAGAATCAATGATGCAGAAGATATCAGAGCCAGGACTTTGGTTCATGAAGTCGAGTAAGCCAATTACAGACATCAGTAATCTGATTTATGAATTGACTGTAAAAGGTTGTGCTCACCTCTTTGTAAATACTCAATATCAGAAAGAGATACAGAGAGAGGTTATAGTGAAGGCGATGAAAGATCGCCTTGATGAGGCTTCAGATGAGAACGAAAGGAACTGGTTAGAGCGAGAAATGTCGGAATATTATGAACATGGATTCTTCTTTTATCCTGAAGAGATGAATGATTACGTTGAAAATGGATCTTTCTGGAAAGAAGATGTTTCTTTGGGAGATGATTCAAATTTAAGCATCTTTGATTACCCTTCCAAAATCGTAATTGTTGAGGGGATTGACTACTTGCCATTTGAAGATGAGAAGGATCTAAAGGAAAACTATCTGGCTATTCATGAAGATGCAATTGAGTATGGAAAGAGCGTGATTGTCATGGTTCAGGAAGAAAACTATGGACCTGCATCGGATTTTATTGAGAGGCATTTGTTTGTGTAATTAGATAAATTTTGTATCTTTGCAGAAAATTGTAATTATGGGAAAGAAAGAAATAGAACATATTTATCCGCTGACTATTGTTAAGGACAGGTATGGTGGTGGTTATTCTAAAGGGCATTATCTTGCCTTCAATCTGGAAGCTTGGGAGATACCCGAGGACGTCAATGGGAGCGATGTCGATTGTATTTGTTTTTGGGATGAGGAAGCAAAGGAGTATGCCATTGGTAAAGGCGATACAGCACAAGAGGCCATCGATGATTTAGCCAGAAAGTTACAGCCTGCTGAAAATGCCATTAACATGGAGAAATATCTGTTTCTGGATTTTGATGGGGTGCTGAATACTGGTAAATATGCCAGGCAGATGAAACGCGAGGGCATTGATCCCTTTGATGAGTTTGGGGCGATGTTCGACCCAGAGGCAATAGCCAATCTGAAGCATATCGTAGAGTTGACGGGCTGTAAGATCATCCTCTCTTCGACATGGCGTAATGAAGGAATCATGCGAATGAGGGAGCTTTGGAAGGAGCGTGGTTTGCCTGGCGAAATTTACTCCATGACCCCTATCCTACTCAGCAGCTCTTTCTAAGATGCCATGACTGGTGATATGATGGGTATGCCATTGCGCGAGGCAAAAGCATTGGAGATCAATGCCTGGCTAGATCAGAATGCAGGTAGGGATTATAGTTATGTCATCCTCGACGATGAGGATTCTTTCTTCCCCAACCAGCAGGATCATCTGGTGTTGACTGACGATAAAGAAGGATTAACCGATCGAAAAGCCCAGAATGCCATCTGGATTCTGAATAGTTAGATTTTTTCTTCTGATTTAATAATCTTCTATGAGGTGTGCCCCAATCCGGCGCACCTTTCTCTTATCTTTGCAGCGTGAACTAATAAATATATGATGATGGTTATGAATAGTCAAGAAGTTGTAAGGCAACAGCACTTAAAAGAAATTCTGGGAAAGAAAGAAGGGAGAGGAATGTCTTTTACAGACATCATAAGTTGTATGGGAAGCTCTTTATTTGTGCTCCTACGACTATGTCTCAGAAGGCTAAAAAGCTCATTTTGATTATTTGCCGCAAGGTATGCCTCGCTCTTGCACACCTTTATCTTATCTTTGCAGCATGAACTAATAAGTATATACAATGACGTATAGTGAATTGTTACATCAGGTGTCGTTTGACGAGATTGCCCCATATATTAGAAAATATGGTAGCAAGGGTTGTAGCTTGGTTTGGTATAAGATCCACTACGATATGCTTCGTCAGTTAGAACCTCATTTAGATGAAGATGACGAGGGAACGGCAACCATTAGTAATGCTGAACTCGAATACGATTGGGAGGAACCTCATCTTGATGCATATCCGATGGAGGGTGCCTTGTGGGAGTCTTGTTTGGCTAAAGAGTTGAATGTTAATGAAGATGTAAATGCCACTTGGGCAGAAATAGCTGCATGCTGCCTTTGGCACACCTCCTACTATGGTTTTACACAAGCCCAGAGAGACGAGACCAATGAGAGGCTTCATTATTATGGAAAGAATATGCTCGATTATGATATTACCAAGATAAGGGCAAAACGGGCAAAGGAAATCGTAGAAAGTAAAGGATTCCACGTCCCATCAGTAAAAGAGATGCTGAAGGTTCCTGCATTTAAAAATGAAATCAAAAAAAGGATTGATAAGGTCAGGAATCTTCATTATCACATGTCCCATCGTCATAACTGGAGACGAATAAAAAGAAGAGTCATTCATAACCAATATTGGGAAAGAGTGTTGGACTTATGTGATGTGATAAAAGAATTTGAAAAAAAGGAATATGCTATCTCCAAAGACTCTATTAGAGAGCTGTTTGATGCCAATCACTTCGAAACATACAAGTACGAATCATATACGGATGAGGGAAGTAATAGGGCCGGATGGTTCAAGGAATTGATTGAGAAATACGAAGCTTTCAAAAGAGGTTTCTATCACAATGCCATCTTCTGCTTTACTGTATCTTCTGAGCATGAACCAACAATGGAAGAAATGTATTCTATCAACGAAATATTTACTTTGTATGATGATAGTTACAGATTGAATTGGGACATCAATTATGACGAAAGCTTAGGCAGTAGAATGAGAATGACGGTTATCAGTTATGAATAAAACACATAGAATATGAAATTGAAAGAACTTTTTGACAAGTACACGTTTGATGATATTGTACCTTATCTCAAAGAGATTATTACTGATAATCCCAACTCGTTGCCCGACTTTAGAATGGCATTTGACGAGTTGCGGATGATGAAACCATCGGATGAAGACTGCGACGATATCTTGATAAAAGAGTTTTTGGATAATGATGGTAATATACTGGCTAATCCTGTTTGTTGGAATCTTGGTTACTCTTGGGACGAATGTCTTGCCAAACGTGTGGTAATTGATAATGATTACCCTCTGGATGGTCGTTATGTATTAGCAGGTTGTTTATGGGAGATGACCTTCTATGGTTTTAGTAATATGCCTGATGAGGAGGTGGAGATTTGCTTCTCTATTCCAAAAGAACCTAAAAACAAATATGATAAGGCGCTGTACAAATTGCAACTCAGCCATTGGAAACATACTACACCACGCAGATATAGATGGAAGGGGCATCCACTCTGTACTGATATTGACTATCGTGAAAGAGAAAACAAAAATCGCAGCAAACGCAAGCGCGACTATCGTGTGGAATGCAGGGAAAAATATTTGGAGATGCATAGTCAGCGAGAGAACTTCATTCTGAAGCTAACCCATTGTGGCGCCTTTCAGCGAGAAGATGTGGATTATCTGCATCAGGTGGATGAGGGCCAGTATTTCCCTTACGACTCTCGCACACGGGATGTTAGCAAGCGTATTGACTATATTTTGGAATCCATCAACAAGTACCAGGATGTAGACTTCTCGCCATATAATGATGCGATTATCTGTCTGCGTGCGTCGTCTGAGTATCCTGTAACAGAGGCTGAGAAAGAGAAGCTGTTGGCAGGGTTGCCTGAACGTCTGAAAGCAATTCCTATCAAAATCGGCTTAGGCACGAAAGAGACGATGAAGAAGGAAGTGGAAATGATGCTGTTTTTAAACGTTATCAAATAAAGCGTATGTTGATAGAATATAAGAACCACAAGATCTTCAGAGATCAATGTCAGCATCAACGCACCAAGTCCTTGATAAGATTAGCGCAACGCGCACCATTGCAACATGCACCATTTGAGAATTGTGAATTTGGGGGAGAAAGGTGAATTTCAATTTTATTATATATTATATTATATATATTATAATATATATAATATAATATATAATATAAAGACTTCCTCCTGATTTTGACGTTTTCGAAATGTTGCGTGTTGCTAAGTTGCTCGTTTCACCTCGAAAACTGCTCAAAAATAATCGAAAAATAATTCGAAAAAAATTTGGTTTGTATTGGAATTTTTTGTACCTTTGCACTGTCATTATGAAAGACGCACAGATGCATGATTAAGGAGAAATTTTGCTAGATTTAAATCTAGATTTTGCGCGCATTAATGGTAGCAAGATTTTAATTTAATAGTGCCTCTAAAAGCGCTTGAAAGCGACAAAGAAAAACTTTAACATTAAACTATTCGAACACACAAATGAATTATGGCTATTAAAGTAATTGCACAACTGCGTGAAGTGAAAATTGGTAAGAATCCGGGTAAGAAGTTCGTGATGCGTCCCGACCTCTACGTGCCCATCACCGAAAAGAAGGTGTTCCAGGAGGCTGCTACCCACTCAGGTATCTCATCTGGTGTGATCAAGGCGGCTTGGGATGCTGCTGGCGAGGTGATCCGCACCTGGGCAACCGAAGGTCACTCTATCCCC
>OMXX01000069.1 GCA_900315105.1 uncultured Prevotellaceae bacterium
TCGCAATCTTTCATCTGAAGAATGGTAAAGACAAGGAGTTCGTTCGCGAGCAAATCCTTGATAGATACTATCCGGACTGGTCAAATAAGAAGTATGCAGATTTCCATGACTCGTATGCATTCAACTCCACTTGTGCAGGTACTGTAGGCCCTGCTATCATCTGTTTCATAGAATCCAAAGATTATGTTGATTGTATCAAACTCGCCATTTCCCTTGGGGGCGATGCCGACACCCTCGCTGCTATTGCAGGTCCAATGGCCTATGCCTTTTATAAAAAGATGCCAGATGCCCTTGTTTACCAAGCGTTGAAGAAATTACCTGATTGGATGGTTGACGTAAGTGAAAGATTTGACGACATCGTAAATAAAGTGGCAACATTATGAACTATCCATTGATTTCAGAATACATTGAGGCTATTAAGTCGGCTGAAGATAACTTTGAGGAATTGAGTTATCTACGTCCAGTTTTAGGTGCTGACGGACTCCCAGTTATGACTGGTGGAAACTTCGCAGAGGTATTCAAGATGAAAGATGTGAAGACTGGAAAGTTCTATGCTGTTAAATGCTTTACTAAAGAGCAGAAAGGTCGTGCGGAGGCTTATAGACAGATTTCTGAAGAATTAAAGAATGTTTCTTCACCGTATCTTACAACTGTTCAATATCTGGAAAAAGAATTGTTTGTAGATACAGACCAGACAAGGGAGATGGAGTTTCCAGTACTGTTGATGGATTGGGTTGATGGCAAGACGCTGGATAAATACCTTCGTGAGAATCTTGGTAATCAGTATGCTCTCGAAATGTTGGCCTACCGTTTCAGCCAGTTGGCCCAGTGGCTTCTGCCACAGCCTTTTGCACATGGTGATTTAAAACCAGACAATATTATTGTCCGTGAAGACGGAACTCTTGTATTGGTTGACTATGATGGCATGTTTGTTCCTGATATGAGAGGGCAAATGGCGCGTGAACTTGGTTCTCCAGATTTTCGGCATCCTCTTAGGAATGAGAATGAATTTGATCAAGGCATTGATGATTTTCCTGTCATGTCTATTCTAATCTCGCTTATTGGAATTTCAAAATCTCCAGATCTTTTGTCTAAATATGGTGCTCCTGATAGACTTTTGTTTTCTAAAACAGATTACGCTAATATCGACCAACAGAATATCATAAAAGATTTGCTCTTAATCGATGATGAAACTCTAAGAACACTTACATGCATTTTTGTGTCTCTATGCCATCAAAGATTCCCGATTGCAATACCATCCCTTGAGAAGCCATTTAAAATAGGAGAAGTCGAAGGCTATCTTATACCTGGAGCAGAATTATTAAGTAAGTTTTCTATTCAGAAGTCCCAATCTCCCCTATCTATAGATAAAGTATTAGAAGGAATAGTACAATTAAACGACTTAATGACGGTAAATGGTATTGACTATGTACTGACTGGTTCTTTAGGGCTTTACATGCATGGTTTGGTTCCGTTTTCTTATATTCCGCATGATATTGATATTATCATTTCAAATAATAAAAACAAACATCCATTTTTGACAAATCAGATGATTCTAGATTTGTTTTGTCAATATAGTGGCGGTGACAGACCTGAATATGCATATTATGATGCATCAGATATGTTTATATTTTACCTGGGCAGGAATAAATTAGAAATCAATGCATTCGTTGACGTTAACAAGGTTTTCGAAAGAAAGGACTATTGTAAAATGAATATTATGGGGCGTGATATAAAGGTAAATAAAGCCCTTTCCATTTTTAGAGAAAAGTATAAATTGCATCGTCAGAAAGATTTGCAATTTAACAATGACATACAACTAATGCTTGATTATTATTTGGTGAACAAAAAAGCCTTAGATTTTGAGAAGTTCTATAACAAAATGATATTAACAGATAAGATAAGGGATTTCTTAATAGGTATTAATTGGAATATAGTCCAATCAGAGTCAAAACTCCTTTCCGAATTGTTCAATGAAGAGATTAAGAGAATTTGGCTTCCAGAGAGTCTTAGGGATAAGTGTATTATCCAATTTACTTCATGGAATAATACAATAGGTAATCTTGATGGAATAATATTTGGTATAAAAGATAGGTTTACCAAAATTACCAGAATTGATTGGAATAACCAAATTGAGGGATGGTTAAAACGCGATGTGAGTGATATGGTCGATTTGTTGTACTACATTTTATCAGAAATGGGTATAGTTGATCTTTTTGCAGCACATGTTGACGAACTTATTTACGCTATAAATGAGCTTGAGAAGCCTGTTGTTTATTATAATGAAGATGATTTACCTTTTTAAAATAGTAATATGAACTATCCGCTTATATCAGAATATATAGAAGCCATCAAATCGGCAGAGGATAACTTTGAAGAACTAAGTTATCTAAGGCCAGTATTGGATGATGATGGCTTGCCAATAATGACGAGTGGCAATTTTGCTGTGGTCTTTAAGATGAAGGATGAGACAATGGGGAAGTTGTATGCTTTGAAGTGTTTTACCAAGGAACAGCAAGGACGTGAAGAGGCATATCTTCAGATTGCAGAGGAATTGAAGAATGTGGACTCGCCCTATCTCGTTTCGCTTCGTTATTTGGAGAAGGAGTTGTTTGTGGATACGGAGCAGACTGATGAGACAGAATTCCCGGTGCTGCTGATGGACTGGGTGGAAGGAAAGACGCTGGATAAGTACCTTCGTGAGAACCTTGATAACAAATATGCACTTGAGATGTTGGCCTATCGTTTCAGCCAACTGGCTCAGTGGCTCATTCCCCAGCCCTTTGCTCATGGCGATCTAAAACCTGACAATATCCTTGTCCGAGAAGATGGTGCTCTCGTCCTTGTTGACTATGACGGAATGTATGTTCCAACTATGAAGGGCCAAAAAGCGAGAGAACTTGGTTCTCCAGATTTTCGTCATCCTCTGAGGACCGAGAATGATTTTGATGAGCATATTGATGATTTTCCACTTGTTTCAATTCTCCTTTCCCTTAAACTGTTGTCTATAGACTCCAAATTGTGGGCACCATGCAGGGATTCTACTCATTTAGTGTTTTCTGATATTGACTATCGTGATATAAGTGCCTGCGAGACGTTAAAAAACATCTTTCCCTCTAAAGACAATGATCTGAACTTGTTATTAACGATGTTCACATATGTTCTCGAACAAAAGAACTTTATACATATGTTTGGCCGTCCTTTCGATTTCCTATTACTTCATGAGCCAGAAATGCCAGATGAGGAAGCGGATGCGTATATTGCAGCATATGAAGATGAACTTCTTAGCCACAAAGTTGTGCAATCCTGGTCGTATATAGAATTTGCCAAGAAGTGTACGGATATGGAATTTAATTATGCATACTATCCGGCAAAAAGAGATATGGAGAATGCGTGCTACTTTAAAAGGAATGATGGAAAAGACATAGTAGTATTTAATTTGCATAAACTTACTGAAAAGCAATTATATTCGAGTATAGATATGCTTCGAGTATCTTTGATGAATACCGGTTATTATATATTGACATTTGACTTAAGTCAAGTTATAAAAAAAGAGATAGCTAATGGCATAAAAGATGAATTTGGAGTTACATATAGCAAAGATGGCAGGAAACTATTAAAGGCTTCGCCAGACATTATTTGCTACAAAATAAAAGAAGGAACGAAGATAATATGTGATAGTTCTTTTCGTGAATGCAAACTATTACACAAGTTAGATATGCCAAACTCTGTAGAGTATATAGGCAAGAGAGCCTTTTGGGATTGTTTTAAATTGAATTCTGTAATTCTCTCAGATAATTTAAAAATAATTGAGGATAATGCATTTTATCAATGTATGCAGCTGAAGGAAATAATTATTCCAGAGAGCACAACTAACATAGGCTCTGGTGCTTTCCTAAAATGTTATTCGTTACAGAGAATAAAATTATCTAAGAATTTAAGTGCAATAAATGATAATCTATTTACGCATTGTACTAGCCTAAATGAGATTATAATACCAGATAATATCACTAAAATTGCAGATTATGCTTTTTCTAATTGTAAATCTCTCCAAACTATATCAATTCCAGATTCTGTTTTGTTTATAGGAGAGGGCGCATTTAGTCTATGCGAATCATTACGAGAAATACGACTTCCTAAATCTTTAGAAACGTTAGGTCTTAATATATTTTTTAATTGCAATCATAATATAAACGTTATCTCTTATTCCCCCAAATTTAAATTTATTGATCATGTTTTGTACGATATCTATAATCATGAACTACTCTCATTTTTAAATGACAGTAAGGTATATGCGATACCCAATTTTGTGACGAAGATAAATGAAGAAGCATTCGATCAACAATGTAATTTAAAGAGTATAACAATTGGCGACTCGGTGACAAGTATTGGGAAAATTTATTTTTATTCCGACATTAAGAGTGTATTAATTCCCTTAGGGAAACGCAGAAAATTTGAAGTTCTACTTCCAAATTACAAAGAAATGTTAGTTGAGATTTAATTATCATTAGTAATATATGCAAGAAGATAAAGATTCAAATAAAATGAAATTTAATATCAATCTATTAAATTGCTTCGGAATAAGAAAGCTTGATAATTCTTTTGATTTGTCAAGAGGAAATTTTGTATTAATATATGCCCACAACGGTACAATGAAAACTTCATTGGCAAAAACTTTTTTGTGCGCAGAAGAGAATCACAATGCAGCAGATGTTTGAACCAATTATAGATATGTCGTCTGAACATCTTAAGCGGTTGTATAAAGAAGTAAAATCATTAAACGGTACAGAATGAACTATCCATTAATATCAGAATACGTCGAGGCCATCAAGTCGGCAGAAGATAATTTTGAGGAACTAAATTATCTTAGGCCAGTATTGGGTGACGATGGACTACCCGTTATGACAAGTGGCAACTTTGCTGTAGTCTTTAAGATGAAAGACGAACAGAGTGGTAAACTATATGCTGTTAAGTGTTTTACTAAAGAACAAGAGGGAAGAGCTAAAAGCTATAAGCAAATAGCAGAAGAGTTGAATGGCATTTCTTCACCCTATCTTATACCAATAAAATATTTAGAGAACGAACTATTTGTTGACACAACCAATTCCAATGAAAATGAATTTCCAATCTTATTGATGGATTGGGTTGAAGGAAAGCCTCTTGACAAATATTTGCGTCAAAATCTAAAAAAGAAAAAGACTTTGGAAAAATTTCTTAGTAATTTCTATCAACTAGTGAAATGGCTTATTGCTCAGCCTTTTGCTCATGGCGATTTGAAACCTGATAATATCCTTGTGAAAAATGATGGAAATCTAGTTCTTGTTGATTATGACGGCATGTATGTACCAGCCATGAAGGGGCAGAAATCAAGAGAAGTGGGATCTCCTGATTTTTGTCATCCTCAACGAAATGAGAACAAATTTGATGAGCATATTGATGACTTCTCCATTCTTTCCATTTTATTGTCATTATGTGTATTCTTTATAAAACCAAGTTTTTTTAAAAAATATGGAGCAGAAGACAGACTGCTATTTTCCAAAAATGATTATATTGACATCGATAAGTCAGATGCTTTCAGGGATATTCCATCTGTTATAGAAACATCTACCAATTATAAGTCATTATTTGTAAAAGCTTGTAAAGATTCAAATTTCTATTTGAATATAAAAACACTTACGCCTATAAGCAAGTTGTTTACAGCAATAACTCTCCAAGAAGAATCTAAAGAAAAACTTAAGAAAGGAACTGAAACGGGAACCGTTAATGATATTGAGGTGACATTTTGTGCAATAAGAACAGGGATTGATGATATTGCCAATGCTTACGATTACAGGCATTGGAACCACAGAACGAAAGTTCATACTGATTCAGATATCGCGGAATATCAAAGAAAAATTTTGGAGCAAAAGAAAAGAGAGAAAGCAACGAAATGGCAGGCAGCCTTATTGATAAATATAACTATCATATTGCTTGTCATATTCGATATTGTTAATAGTCGAGGAAGTGAGATTTTACCTGCAGTAGGATGGGGATTATGTCTTGGATTACCGACATGGTATTTTTGCTTTTTTGATTATATAAAACGTGATGGCTCATTTGGTAATTGTCTATTTGCATTTATACTACTTCCAATAACGTTTTATTATGGTATTTATAGTTGCATATGTATGTGCATTAATATGTTTAAAGAATGGAGGGCGTAGAATATGATTATAATTGAATCAAAAAGAAAGAAACTGCAAACGATATTAAAGAAATATCCAGGTGCGATACCTGCTGATGTCACAAGTGCTGCTACGGATGGTCTGGTGAAACTGAGTCCATTCTATCCGCATGGTGGTATCCCTGTACCATTTAGCGAAGGTTTTACTGCAACTTGCGTAGAAGCCATCTGGCAGGGACTAAAAGTGTTTGAGAGTTGCGATGTGGATATACAGATGTTCAAAAATGATACGATGAAGAATATCAAAAGGACTGTAAGACGTTTTGGAAAGCCTCTTGGCCATCGGAAAGGTGTTTACGGGACTGAACTTCTTGGGTACATTGAAGCAAGAAAACAGATATATATCCCTACATATAAATGGGTATTAGAAAACAAAGTTGCTAATATTATTGAGCGACTGAGAACTGCAAATAATGAAGGTAAGACTATCATACTTCTTGATTATGATACCAATGCGGATGTGGAGAATGCCAAGAAGCCTTTATCTCATGCATCCCTCATTAAAGCGTATGTTGAAGGGACATATCCATATGGGGAAAATATACCTGATGACCCCACAGAAACAGAATCTCCCTCAAAATCGAGAGAGAAAGGCAATATTCAGGAACTAGAGTTATTTAACGAATAAAGAATTATAAATATGGAGAAAAAGAGTAATTGGAAAGAATTCAAGGCTGTGCTTGATGAGCACAAAATAACGAAGTTGTATCACTTCACCGACAGAGACAATTTGGAGTCGATTATCAAGAACGGCGGTCTTTATTCATGGGGTGATTGTGAAGACAAGGGGATAACAATAGCTAAACCCGGAGGTGGACTTTTGTCCCGTGATCTTGACAGGAGAGACCATCTTCAACATTATGTGAGAGTAAGTTTTACGACTCAGCACCCGATGATGTTTGTTGCTATGCAAGACGGAAGACTATCTAATCCTGTGATTCTTGAAATAGATCCAGAGGTCGTTTATTGGAATGAAAGTAAATATGCCAATGTCAACGCCACTAGAAGCGGGGCACACAAAGGCAGCACTATAGATGACTTCAAAAGTATCCATTTTCAATCGATAAAGGCTCGAAAACACTTTGATTTACCGGAAGAAGAACAACCATACTTCCAGGCAGAGGTGTTGGTTAAGAACTTTATTCCGATTGAGTATATCAGAAACATCGGCAATTTTGGTATACCTGTTCCTTCAAAACCAAAAACTCTCCAAATCAAGAATCCATATACTGCCCAAATTACACGAAACACTCCTACTGCATTCATTTTCTTGGTAGATCAATCTGTTTCTATGAAACGAATTACCACCTTAAACGGAGAGCAAATGTCCTTGGCAGAAGCGGTGGCCAGAATTGTAAATAACCAGATTAACGAACTTGTATACCGCTGCATTAAGACAACAGAGGTAAGACATTATTACGACATTGCTATAATTGGATACGGCCATGAAGTTTATTGTGGATGGAACGGAACTCTTGCAGGACGCGATTTCGTATCTCCAGAAGAATTGAAAAACAATCCATATAAGAAAATCATTGTGAAAGAAGAGAAACGTACAAGAAAAGGAACGATGATTAAGGAGATTGAGAAAGTACAATGGCTAAGTGCACGATGTGATGGGCATTGGACACATGTACATCAAGCCTTTGATAAAGCAAAGACTCTGCTGGATCAATGGATGCAAGATCATCATGAGAAGGACTGCTATCCTCCAACTATTATCAATATAACAGACGGTCAGTTTAATCATGCTACAAGAGAACAAATCGTGCAGCAAGCAAATGAATTAAAGGCTATGTTCACTAATGACGGAAACGTTCTGCTATGGAATATTCATATAACTCCCAATAATATGGAGCAGGTATTGTTGCCTATCGGGAAAGAAGAACTGAAGGGAGACAAGTATTCTGAGCTGCTTTACGATATGTCAAGTCTATTGCCGACTCGCTATAATCAGGCTATTTCTGATATCCGTGGTGATGCTGTCGATACAAGACATGTGGCAATGGCTACAAATACGGATATGTCTACTTTGATTCAGTTAATGGATATTGGTACACCTACAAATATTAGTCAGAAATAATGAAAGCGAAAAGTGTTTCAATTCCGAAGTTTGGAGAAAAGATTAGCGAGGATGCCGTTTTCGCTAGAGATGGCTTCATTGCTGTTTCTGATGGTGCTGGTGGAGGTGGTGTCTATGCTGATCAATGGTCAAGTTATCTAGTTTCAAACTTGCCAGATAGTCCAATACAAAATTATGTTGAGTTTGATTCATGGATAGATGCTATTTGGGAAAGGTTCTACAATGAGCATGAGGAATTAGCGAAATTAAAGGGTGGACTATTTCTTAATAAGTTCTACGATGAAGGTTCATTTGCAACATTGGTTGCTGTTTGGAAAAAATCTGAAGTTGAATGCCAATGGATAAGTTATGGAGATAGTGTGGCCTTTTGTTACGAAAGATCAAAAGGAGAATTAAAGCACTCTTTTACTAAGTTGGCTGATTTTAATAATCCGCCCTATCTTATTAGCTGTAAGGACCCTCTTGATGAAAAAGGGTTTAGGACTGGAACTTTTAGAATCACTGATACTTCCGTGGTATTTTGTACAAGTGATGCGTTAGCTCACCTAATTCTTATGTTATACGAAACTGGGCTACAAAAACTTGGTAGCCATGAGTACGATACAGAAATAGAAGAAGCAATAAATGCCGAAACGAGAAATAGTCAATACATCAAGTTAGCATTGAATTTGAATTCTGATTTCGATACAAAGATGAGATACTTGCTAAAGTTATCAAGGAATAATATGATTTTTCGAAGCGGAATGGCAAATCATCGGGAAAGACTTAAACTTGTTGCCGATGATGACTATTCATTGGCAGTCATGGATTACAATGAGGAAGCGTTTAATGATTGTGTACCATTTATTGAAATTGGTTAGCTATGGCAGATAACGATTATAAAGGGTTTACTCCAGATTATATAGACAGACTATTGCCAAACCAAATCTTTGTGTTTGGTAGTAACACGTTGGGATACCATACAGGAGGTGCTTCTGGTACTGCTCGTAAGAAGTTTGGAGCCATTTGGGGACAAGCGGAGGGCCTGCAAGGACAGAGTTATGCGATTCCTGTGGATTTTGGAAAGGGTATACGCAAAGATACAGAAGTTAAGTCTTCCGTGGAGAAGTTCATAGCCTTTGCAAAACAGAATGAGAAGTTGTTCTTTTTTGTAACTAGGATAGGCTGTGGTTTAGGAGGATATAGAGACGATGAAATGGCTCAGTTCTTCAAGAATGCTTTGGATGTCAAGAATATCTGTTTGCCCAAAAGCTTTGTTGATGCCTTAAAAGGTGGTGAAGTCAATTTTGACTTGGATAGATTCGTCAAAGCGCAAGATTCTGAGATGTATACTTATGCCGATGCCTTGAATGAAATCAAGGAAGGTCACAAGCAAGGCCACTGGATATGGTATGTGTTCCCGCAGATAAAAGGACTTGGGCATAGCTATAAATCGGAATTCTACGGTATATCAAGCACTGAAGAGGCAAAGGCATATTTGGGACACTCAGTACTCAATACGCGATTAAGGGATATTACTCTGGCTTTCCTCAATTGTAACAACCCTTCTGCATTTAATGTATTAGGATTTCCCGATGTACTGAAGGTACAATCGTGTATGACCCTATTTGATATTGTTTCTCCCAATGACGTCTTTAATGATGTTCTTGACAAATACTATGAGGGAAAACGATGCGAGAAAACTGTAAGGCGTTTAGGTATTCGTGACGAGAAAAACAAGAATGCAATAAAACTCAGTCGGCTGACTATTGCCAAAGACTGCACCCTCACCCTTTCAGACTATCAACAAGAGGTAAAGATGGAACCAATCGTTAAGGCGATCTATCTGTTGTTTTTGAATCATCCAGAAGGAATAGCATTTAAGTATTTGTCTGATTACAGGAAAGAACTAGCAGACATCTATCAGAAAATTAAACCCTTTGGACTTAACGAAAGAGCTATCCGTTGTATTGAAGATGTGACTAATCCTCTTCTGAATTCCATCAATGAGAAATGTTCTCGAATTAGAGCTGCATTTTTACCTGTGGTTGACTCCACGTTGTTGGAACAATATATCATAGTGGGTAAGAGTGGTGAAGTAAAAAAAATCACGTTGCCTCGTGATTTAGTAGTCTGGAAATAAAATCAAGATTCCACAAGCCTTGTGGAACAATATTTCTTGGTTGCAGAGAAGGATTTCCCTATCTTTGCAACCAAGTTTAATTTTACTATATTGGAATTATGGAATTTGTCTATATCATTATTTTAATAACAATCGTACATGTGATTTTTCTTCTTTATCCTGTTTATAGGGATGAAGTATTGGATGTATATTCATGGACCCCCTGGACTGAACGTGAATATGTATTATTCAAGAAGGTTACAGGTAATAATAAGGCAGTAAAGATTCGACTTCTGATAAATTGGCTTATCTGGCCGTTTCTATTGCTATTTATTCTTGTGATGCCTATAGTTTTCCTTTTCAAGTTACCTTGTATACTAAAGGAATATGATGGAGAAATAATCTATAGTAATGATGGAAAAAAACTCTTGAAGGTTGCGGATAATTGCAAGAGAGTAAAAGTTAGAAAAGGTGTTGAGGTCATCGCGAGTGAAGCATTTGACAGCACTAGGGTTACACATGTCAAGCTACCAGATACTGTCAAAATATTAAAGTCCAATGCTCTCCTAAGGGCACATTATTTGGAAAGCATTAATCTTCCAGATTCCATAATTAAAATAGATCGATATGCTTTTCAGTTTTGTGGAGGATTCGGTAAAGGACTAAAAGAAATTGTACTGCCCAAACACTTGCACAATCTTGGAGAGAATGCTTTTTATGGTTGCGAAAAGCTAGTAAAATTGGTTATAAATGGCGATTTTAGATGGGAACACTCCTGGTTGGAAAACAACCCTTTCTATTATACAAAAAATTTATCTGTTATTAAGAACTCAAACCCAAACTTCAAAGTTGAAGATGGAATGCTAATGAGTTCTGATGGCATAATTTTATTCAGGTGTGTTAATGATAATAATAGAGTCGTTGTAAAAGATGGCATTAAAATAATAGCACAAGGTGCATTCTGCGGCAGAGACAGAATGGAGGAAGTCATTTTGCCAACTTCATTAAGAACTGTATGTAAGGATGCGTTTAGTGGATGTCGTATTATCGATAATGTTGTATTACCAGAGGGAACGGAATCAATAGGTATTGAGTCTTTCAGTTTCTGTTGGAACCTAAAGACAATGACTTTGCCATCAACTCTAAAAAATATTGCATATAATGCATTTGAACATAGTGATTATCTACAAAACTTTATCTTCCCAAAAGGAATGGAGGATAAATTTGAGAAAATGGTTAGTGGGGGGAAATGCAATTTACCCTTCTAAAAAAGAACGTTAAACCGAAAAATAGACTATATTATGAATGATTTTGAGTACATTTATCAACAAGTCAAGAAGGCGCATTATTCGAAATGGAATGATGAAGAGCTAAGAAAGTGTGTAGATATGCTAATTGGATTGACACACGAGCAACTATTTTCTCTTTACACATCTAAGTGGCTAAAAGGTGATAAAGTGATGAGAGAAGAGGTGTTCAAATGTATGTATATGGACAAACTCGGGAAAAGGGAAGAACGTATAAAAAACATGTCAACTGATGATCTGCTAGAAGAATTCAAGGACAAAAAGAGTGGCAACGTATCGCTGATAAGAAACGAAATGAAATATCGTTATAAAGAAAATGTTGGTGACGATAGAATTAAGATTTCTATTGCATTTAAAAACTCTTCAGTTGGTGATCAGACGTGGATAGAACATCAAGAGCGGAAAGAGTTGTATGGAGAACAAAAGGGTAAAGTATAATAAAATATATATGTAAGATTGAAGTCCACATAATTGAAAAAGATAATTGTAGCATGAGTATTGAAGAGGTCATTGACAGGGCTATTATGTCTCAACAGACTATAGAGATTGAATACTGTACCCGGAATGGTAGAGTTTTTAACTGCATGATTTCCGACATAAAATACTCACGTTATTATGGAGGAGGATACATTCAAGCTTATCGAATAGACATGGGTGAAGAACGAACGTTCAGAATTAGCAGAATTATGAGTGTAAACGGGCATTCCTTCTCACGTATTTTTTGGGACCAGATAGGTGATGCATTTAAAAGACTATATTAATATGGAACACATCAGTAAAGTATTAGACAAGATTTCTCGGCAAGTGATAACACCAATAGAAACAGGTATTAAGTATTTTGATTCTACGATTGGTGGTTATTACCCTGGAGAGGTGACTACCATTTGCGGAGAGGATTGTTGTTGTAAGACTGCGTTTATCATTCAACAAGTATGTCACATTGCAATTGATCAAAAAATACCGACTTTGGTGTTGCTTGATTACATCTCTGAGCGTAATTTCATATCATCAATGATAGCTTACTATTGTAATATTGAGCCCAATAATATGCATGACATATTAGTATCAAAGCAGTATAAAGAGTTAGTTGAGGAGTTCTTAAGTAAACTGAAAGATGCTCCTTTGTATATTATGAGGGCCAGCTGGTATGAAGATAAGAAGACCTTGGATGGTATAGAAGAATTCATCGACATGAAGAATATTGAGATTGTTTTTGTCGATGAAGTGTATTTAGACCTTAGCCGCGATGTTACTACAGAATTTAGTAGCATTGGATCTATAGCTATCAAGAAAAACATTCCTGTTGTAGTGAGCTGCTATATATGGAATGACAGGGAGGGAATAGAAGGTATTCGACCTTGGCTGACTGATATTAGCAGACGAACTTACTTGCATGGCCTTGATGTTGTCATTGGTTTCACTAATTACGAGCAAAATAGGATCTTTATGGATGACCGAGGATTTGATTTACATGATATGATCGGTGTCGAAATTCTGAAATATCGAGGAAAAATAGAGAAGAAGTCACATTATATTCCTAAAGATTACCTTTATTATCGCGATTATGAGAAAAGGAAACAACAACTATTGGAGAACATAAAAAAGTCTGGGGGAGAAATCGTAGGAAATCTTATTGATAAATTTAAACTCACAGTAGAAAAAGATTCGGTGTAATTGTAATTTAAAGAGGAGTATATATGGAATGGCATATAATAGGGATTTTAGCTGCAGTAGTGATATACAATCTATATCGCTACTATCATGAGGACAATAACAATGACTATAGTTCTGCTCCAGACGATGTTAGTTCATATAATAAGGTTGAGGAAACGAGTATGGAAGAAACAATTAGCACTAAGCAATTAGCTTTAAAAACTATTGAAAAGATTGGTAGCGAACCCAAGTTCACCGAAGAAGGGCGCATCCAATTCGAGTATCAAGGAATAACATTTCTGATGGAAACTGCTGATGACTGTATGTTTGTGAATCTGATATGGCCTTGGTGTCATAGTTTCTCCAAATTTGACATCGACGAGTTTGCCAGAGTCCGTCAGGTGGTGAATGACATTAATGCGTATGGTGTTGTTTCTGTGTTTTATGGAGTTACTGATTCTGACGACGTGGCAGTACATGTCAAGAAGAATTTCTTGTTTATTCAGCAGATACCTGGCATAGAGGACTATCTGCGAATGATGCTTGAAGAATTCTTCAGAGCAGTAAGGAAACTGGATTTGGAAATAGAGAAAATAAAAATGCAGGAATGTGAGCGATAATTTTGATTTTATAATTAACTTTGCATCAAAAAGAAAAACGATGGGTAAAATAAAGATGTTAGGGGCACTGGCCGGAGATATTATAGGCTCAGTGTATGAGTTTTGCAATACGAAGTCTACGGATTTTGATTTGTTTTGTGGGGCAAGTAACTTTACGGATGATTCCGTAATGACGTTGGCTGTGGCTAAATGGCTATTGGAAGATTCTTCACACACAATTCACTATTTAATCTATTGTATGCAGGAACTTGGCGACCATCATCCCAATGCAGGTTATGGTGGACGGTTTGCAGGTTGGCTCTGTGAAGATAATCCTCAGCCATACAATAGTTGGGGTAATGGGGCTGGGATGCGTGTAAGTCCTGTTGGGCTGTATGCTAAAACACTTGATGAAGCGTTGGCTTTAGCCGCTGTTACTGCATCAGTAAGTCATAATCATCCTGAAGGGGTGAAAGGTGCACAGGCAATTGCCACAAGTGTTTTTCTCTGCAAGCAAGGGAAGTCGAAACAAGAAATCAAGGAATATGTCGAGAAAACCTTTGGCTACAACTTGAATCGTTCTATTGCAGATATTCGTCCAAGATATGAATTCGATGTGTCGTGTCAAGGCAGTGTCCCTGAAGCCATCATTGCATTCTTAGAGGCTAATTCATTTGAGGAGGTGATTCGTTTGGCTATTTCTCTTGGAGGTGATTCTGATACAATTGGCGCTATGGCTGGAGCGATAGCTGCATGTATGTATCCTATTCCAGATGAAATAGCAGAAAGATGTGACTCCATCCTAACAGAGGACTTGAGAGAGATTAAGGATAGATTCTGCGAATTCATTGAGAAGCGAAAAGGATAATCTATTCGTTTACTAGCATTATTTCAATCAGATCATAAGATGAAAACTATATTAATTGTATATGCTGCTTCATGGCTGATTTTACTTTTTGTGTATATAATCAGCCTGTTTCAAAACAAGAAGTCCAAGAAAAAGGATGGTGCTTTTGAGAAATTTCTGAATAAGCACAAAAGTACGAAGGAAAAGATTTTGGACAAATTAGTCTATGTCATTATGATTGTGTTTGCTCCTCTTGTAGTTTTTGTCATTCCATACATTCTTATCAGGAATATGAAAACTAAGAAACAGACCCGAATTAGAGAGGAAGAAAGGGAACGCTCAGAAAGAGAGGAGAAAGAACACATTGCCGTTTGCGCTACGAATTATTCAGTATTGGTAAGTGAGAAACAAAACCAATGTGGGGATGATTATATACGAATCGCAAAGTCATTGAAGAAACTTGTTGACAAGAAATCTTATCAAGAAACTATTAATCTTTTAGATAAAACATCCTTGCCAGCAGCAATGAAATTGGGAGTGCGAGAATGTGAACATAAGGGGGCTGGTTCTGGAAGTCGGCTCATTATTGAAACAGCAAAGAATGTAAGTGAGGATAACATTTTCAACTATCTCAAATTCGAAGACTCACCAATGGGAGCATGGCAGGCATACTTGTTATGCCAAATGTGGCATTATCTGCCCTTATGGTGGCATGCCAACTATGACAAGCGAGACTATATATACTCCCGTGAAGACTATCTTAATATTACTCATTTTATCGACAGAGGATTCAATGTGGATGTCCTCAAAGATTTTAATGTAAATCCAGAAATATATGGAAATGATGGGAAATACTATATAAGTTGTTGTTTCTGGACAGATTTTGGTGGGCTAAAACGCGAGTATGTAGAAGTATCTATAAAGGACAACCGATTTGAAGGATTGTTTGTGTTTGAAGAAAAGGTCATCTACGAATATCAGTGTGGCATTATGTTTTGAAATATGGAAAAACAAATTGACAAGATTAAAGGAATCATATATGGTCAAGCCATTGGCGATGCCCTCGGTCTTGGAACAGAGGGTATGACAGATGAAGATATGGCATGGAAGTATCCTAATGGTATCAGGCATTATAGTGAGATCTTCCAAGACAGGCATCGTAAACGCTGGAAGATAGGCGATTGGACGGATGATACTGATATGATGCTTTGCATTGCAAACGCAGTCATCAAAGACAGAGGGGTGAATCTTACCAGTATTGCAAAAAAATTCAAAGAGTGGGCAGATGGGGAACCTATGGGCATTGGCGAGAATACCTATAAGGTCTTGATGATTGGGGATTATGTGGAAAAGCCCCTTGAAGTATCTAAAAAGGTATGGGAAATGAGCAACAGACAGGCTGCAGCCAATGGAGGACTGATGCGAACATCTATAGTTGGTCTCTTTCCTAAAGCAGTTGAGGAGTGTGCTGCTAATATATGCAGATTGACTCATTACGATCCTCGCTGTGTTGGGTCATGTGTCATAGCATCTCAGTTAATCCATTCTTTGGTATATGATAATAAAGGGTTGACTTATCACCAAATGATTGATATTGCTCAGAGATACGATGAACGTATTCGAGAGTTTATCGATTTGTCAATGAATACTGATATTAGGGCATTAGAATTACAAGACGATGATTCTGTCGGTTATACATTGAGAACTCTTGCCGCTGGGTTATGGGCATATTGGAATGCTAGTTCATTTGAGGAAGGACTTCTTGCTGTGGTTCTTGCAGGCGGGGATGCTGATACCAATGCAGCTGTTGCCTGTGCTATTTTAGGAGCGAAATATGGCTATAGTTCTATACCACAGGAATATGTAGAGGGACTTATATACAAAGAACAACTCGATGAAGTTGTTAATGGAATGATTGGGTTGATAAAGTGAAATATGGGTTCAGAAAAGAGAAGAATAATTGAATGGGAAAGCCTTTCAAGATTGGGTAAGGTGGTTATGGTGGTTATGCTACCCATCTTTGCTGTTGTAGCTGGGATGGAGCATGTTATTGCGAAACTGACAGGAGCAACATACAATGAGGTAAATATCATCGTTTACTACTTGTTGATTCCTCTGTCATGGGCTGCGATGATTGACTACATCACAAAGATGCCTTTTCTCTCTATCATGTATGTTATAGCATGGATTGTATTCTTATGGAAAGATCCTATGAAATTTCGAGACCGCTGTAACTGGGTTTTCATAAAATCTGTGGATTTCCTCTTATGGTTTAAGAAGATAGGCTGGAACTATGTGGTCAGTTCAGTAATTATCTGTGTGATTATACCTATTCTTATATATATGGAGCTGATATGCGGGATATTTCAATAAGGCAAAAAAAACAATGAAAAGAAATCGGAAAGGAATGGCTTTTTTTATTGTTGTTATAATTGCATTGATAGCTGTTAAGGCTATTTGGGTTAGTTGTTCAATAAATGGTATTGGCTCTTTTGAGACGGAGAAGAAAGACATCATTCGACGAGCGAACTACCTCACCTCAAAGGTTGCCACTACACCCCAAAAGCTGTTGGAAGAGATGCCAAGTGGTATTGGGGAGCAATTCCAAGGAGAATGGGCTATCTATTCATGCTCGATGACATGTGCGGCTTTGGCCAACATAGCAATCCTATATCCTAAGAACAGGGAGCTTTCAATCAAGTTCATTGGAGAAATCATCGATATTGCGCTGTCTGAGGAAATTAAAGAATACGACAGAATGCGTTGGGGGGAAGACCCAATGGATGGTATATATGGCAATCGTAGCCATATATCCTATTACAGTCATGTGGCATGGATGATAAGTCGATATAAGCAAATCGGCGGTGATAACAAATATGATGATACGTATCATTCACTTTGCAAAGCTATGAACAATAGAATTTGCCAAAGTCCGATCTTCAATGCTCCAACATATCCAGGGGAATGTATCTACATACCAGACATGCTCGTATCAATTGTCGCCTTGTCAAACTATGCCCATCAATATAGTGGGAAATACCAGTCAACTGTCGACAAATGGATAAAAAAAGCAAGTTCAGAGTGGATTGACCAGGAAACAGGGCTGCTGGCATCATTCTTAGAAGAGAATCATGGAAAAGCACAGATTGTACTCCCAGTGAAAGGCTCATATTCTGCCTTAAACTGCTACTATCTGTCATTGGTGGATCCAGAGTTCGCAAAGGAGCAATATGATTGTCTGATGAAGAACTATAAACAAGGATTCCCATTTGCTGGCATAAAGGAGTACCACGACAGGACTTGTCTGTTTGGTATGGATATTGATGCAGGCCCTATTATCTTCAATATTAGTCCGTCTGGAACAGCGTTTACCATTGGATGTGCAACAAGTCTTGATGATATGGAGTTCAGAAACCGTCTGCTTAAAACAGCAGAAATTGGAGGCAGTACGGTAACTTGGTTTGGTAAGAGCCATTATCTGTTGGCCGACCTGGCACTGGTCGGGGAAGCCATAGTTCTTGCCATGAGGACTTCTTCACCACAAACCCGAATGTATAACAAATAAAGAAGTGAAATAATGAAAAAGTTTATCGTAGGCTTTATTGCCATTATTATTGCAGGTATCATTGTTGTCTCTTTTCCATTTTCAAAAGATGAAAAGGATGAGCAAATTCCCAAAGACAGTATAGGAAAAGATACTCTTGATGATTCTGATTACTTCTGTATAGAAACGTTGTCTGACAAGGACATATACTTCCATGGGCCAGCTGTATGTTTAACCTATGCATCACAAGAAACGAGGAAACTATACGATGATATGGTAAAATTGGCAAATGGCTATGCCATCTTAAGAGCTGCATATTGTGATGCAGAGTTGTGGTTTCGGTTTGGCATGATTGTTAATGACTCCATCCGCAAAATCGAAATATGGCCGGCATGGGATGATAAAATGCAGGCTGATGCGAAGAAATATGTTAATACGCTTGTTGACATCTTACCAAGAGATACAGCTCTGTGGAACCAGTCCGATTCCGTTTTATGGGATAAGGTTTGGAGAGCCTACACGACTTACGCAGATAAGCTATCGAAACGGTTTGCCTTAAATCACTATGGAAAAATCACAGAGAAGGACGTTGCCCGATATATGGACATTGAGCAGTTTATTCCCAACTATGACTCTATCTTTAGCTTGCGTTATAAACAATCTGAAGAAAACGAAAAGTATCTATTGCTAATGGCAGAACAGACTCCAAATTTTGATAGGGAATGTTTATACACAGTCGAATATGCCCATCAAAGACGACACGAAGAGCCGCATAAGGCCATACCAATGTTGGAAAAACTCATGGAGTCTGGCAAATACTCACGTTATCTGCATGAGGTTTGGCGAACTTGGCGTTGTCTTAAACAAATAGCCCTAAGTCCATCACGTGACGGCATGATTCTTAATCTGGAGTATAACGAGATGCGATATCAATGTCTTAGAACTATCCTTAGACAGATAATGAGAAACCCCAAAGACATCTATGCAATTAATGATTTCTGTTTCCTAGCCACATACGATAACATAACCAGATACAGTGAGTTTATGTTTGGAAATTCTGCACCACTCGAACACATGATGCTGTTTCCTGAGATACTTGAAGATGAGTGATAAGATTCTGTGTATGACATTTTGGAAAGCATCCTGATAGTAACGAAATCCTATCAGGATGCGTAGGATGTGCTTAATCCTCTTCAAAGAACGAACCTGTGGGCATGGCGGCATCTTCGGCAACACAGCAGTTGTAGCGTTCGCGGCTACGGCGCTCACGGGCGAACATAGCCTTGGTGCCGGAATCGTCCTGTTGGAACTTCAAGTGCTCGTCGATGGCGAAGGAGTGGGCCATGGTCTCTACGTCGAGGTTGTCGGTGCCGATGAGTGTGAAGGTCCAGTTCTGTTTCTTCAGCTTCTC
>OMXX01000066.1 GCA_900315105.1 uncultured Prevotellaceae bacterium
AAGACTCTGATGGTAAACGGCACGACACATGATTCCTCAAACGAACTTGTAATCCCAGAAGGGGTAACAGTGATTCCGAATGATGCTTTCCGCTATTTCAAGAATGTGACGAAGATAAAGCTACCGTCAACAATGACCGAGATTGCAGCTAATAACTTTAAAGATCATACTTATCTCAAAAAGATAACATTGCCTTCAACTGTCACTTCTGTAGGAAGTGATGCGTTTAGCGGCTGCACAAACCTTAAGCGCATCTTTTGTCAAGCAACTACACCTCCTGTGGCAACTAACAGTATAGCATCAAATCCAAGCGAGATTACGCTGAAAGTCCCGACTGGCAAGACTGCAACATATAAGGCTACAAATGTTTGGAAGGAGTTTGATATTGAGGAAGGTAGAATATATAACTACTCTAGGACAATGCGTGGCAATCAGAGCTCGACGTTTGTCAATGACATGCTTAATGATCAGGAAGTAGTATTGAAGACTTCAACCGATTATTCTATTGCTTCTTCGACAGTTTCCGCTAATATGATTACAATAAAGGTTGGCACTCTTCCTGTATACGATGGAACTACAACCATTCCTTATAAGTCCGTTGTTATCAAATTGTACCTTGAAGAGGGTGATGTGTTAGTGTATAACGTTTCTGCATATCCACGAAAGGTAGAGCTTACTGATGGTAATGCGTATATGAACACCAAGGAATTCGAGCCAAAGCAGATTAGCTATACCCGCACTTATGCCGAGAAATATGCAAATCACCTGCAATGCTTCTATGTGCCATTCGATGTAGAGGTTACAGATGAGCTTCTTGAGGACTTCACATTCTACAAACTCTATATGGTAAGCCAGAAGGATGAAAATGGAAATGGCGAGATTGAAGAAGACGAGCCTTTGGTAATGCTTCTCACCAAGGTACCTGCAGGGCATATCCTAAAGGCTAATACGCCATACTATATCAAGCCAAAGGCAGAAAGTACTCTTACTGTGACTTCTTATGACACAAAGCTCTATGCTGCAGAAAATGGTACAGTGTCTTGCGCTACTACAGAGAATGAATATACTTTGACTGGCATCAACGAATCAAAGAATATCAAGGGATATTATACAATGAGTGCCAAGGGTAATTTCAGTTACTATACAAAGGATACAAATCTTGGCTCATACCGTTGGTATATGTCTGTAACAAGCCGTACAGGAAAGGGTGGTGATCTGGAGAACTATGCTCGTCCTATCCAGATTGTCATTGACGGTGAGGAAGATACTACTGGCATAGTTGCTCTTCAGGACAAGGCTTCTGATCCAAAGAATGACAAAATTTACACTCTTGACGGTCGTCAGGTAACAGACTATGAGACCCTCCCAAGCGGTATCTATATCATTAATGGAAAGAAAGTGTTTAAGAAGTAATTTAAGTTATGGTTTTTGAGGTTTATAGGTTTTAGGTTCTTAGGTCGGAACGATATTAAATGTCTAAAGGCTAATGTCTAAAGTCTTTTGCCTTTTGTCTTTCGACCTCCTAACCTCTAACCTTCTAACCTCAAAACCTTATAAAAAATAGGAAAACAAAAGACATGGAAAAAAGATTTTATTATTCCCCTGAGATGAAGTTTCACATGTTAAGAGGAAAGTCTTCAATGCTCGCAAGTACAACACAAGAAGAAGCGAAACAAGGTCATGACGATGAGGATCTTGCAAAGGGCTTCGGTTCTTTCTACTTTGACGAGGATGAGGACTAACATTATAATTCGCAATTAGCTCAAAGACTATAGGGGCACTCTCACATCGAGGGTGCCCCTTTTGCTATTCTTTTTTGACTGGTGTAATACCCTTAGAATAAAAAAATCAAAAGTTTTTAGACAGGAGGGTTTCACCTTTGCGATTTTCCGGCTTTTATGTATTGATTGTCAATAACTTACACAGGGTGAACCCCCTCTAAAAAATACCTTGTTTTTACAGAGGGTTTCATCTCTCTTTATTAACTGATTATCAATCCGTTATACCCACAAAACCATACAGGTGAAACCCTCTATACACAATCTTTCTCAAAAAATATATTGACCACGGAAAACACGGAAGGAACAGAAGTCGCACCTTGCGGTGCTTGAAATTAATGCGGTATTAATGTGTTATTAATGCGATATTATATGTCTCACTCCGTGAGGAAACATTAATGACCACTAATCTCACGTTAATGTCGCGTTAATATCTTTGACCTCAAAAAAACGAAAATTAATGTTTTAATTAATGTCTCAATTAACGTCCAATTAATGTTGCAAGAAAAAGCTTTACATCGAAACACTAATTATGACATAAATTAAAACGTTAATTCTGACATTAATATTTTTGCTGAAAACATATCTTTGTGTATTCTGAGTTTTCCGTGTTCAAATAATCTCAGCGTCTTTGTGCCTCAGCGTTTAGAAGTTTTTTGGGGGGACAAGGAAAGTATATAAAAAAAATAGCACCGTTAGGTGCTATGGGGTAGAAACTATGATTAATCTTCTTCTTTAACAATCTGTGTGAAATCCGACCAGTTTTCAACCTTAAAGGCACGGATATCTCTTACCGCTTTCTTGAACCAAGGAATCTTCTTTAGGGCATAGATAGCAGCAAAAAGATTTGCCATGTCATCCTTATCTGTCAGATAAACACTACCTTGCGTATTATAGAAATCGTATCTGCGGAGAATAATCTTTATTTCGTAATAGGCATTATTATATGGCTCTCCGTATGTGCTACGGAGTTCCTTAATATCCATATCGAAAGCTATTGCGAACATTGGGATTATAGTGTTACGAAATAACGGCTCTGACCGAAGAATATTCGACCGAGCTTATCCTTGATTGATATAACAAGTCCTGTAAATGGATTGTGCTCGACGTCAATAACCTCGCCCTCAATCCAGTCTGCCTGATCTGTCAGCTGCGGACTCACTTTCATTCTGTCTCCAATCTTTGGTTCCATATTATTTTCTTTTGTATTTCTGCTGCGAAATTACAATATTATTTCGAAATTTGCAAATATTGGAGCATAAATGTGATGAAAACACTAAGGAAAGGGAAATTCTGACATTAATTTTTTTCTTGAACACAGATAGCAAAGATTAAAGGGATTTTTCGCAAGGCTCAACAAGTTACGCAAGTGTCTCGCTTACGCTCGTGATTAGAATCCCTAAGATCCCGAATATCTGTGGTTTTATTTTTAAATTTTCACTTACTTCAGGTCCGCTTCTCCTTCGCTTCTGAACCGTTTCTAAACCGCTCCTTAGAATGGGAGGTGAATGAATGGGACTTACAACGGATTTGCAAGGGACTTGCTTGGGAGGTATATAGAGGGCAATTATATAGAAAAAAAAGTGATAAAACTGAAAAGTCAATTTTATCACTTAATGCCTAATTCCTGTTCTAATGCTTGTATCTCGCAACAGAAATCCTTGTCTTGTTGTATCTTTTCCGTTATGAGACGTATGCTGTGGATGACCGTGGAATGGTCTCTGCCGCCTACACATCTGCCTATGCGGGATGCCGGCATACGGATGTGCTTGTCGGCAAGATACATTATCACCTGACGAGGGAGAACAATCTCACGCTTGCGCAGACGTCCTTTTACCTGCTGTTCTGTGACATCATAGTGGGTACTCACGATACGGATGATATCATCAATCGTCAAAGCCTGGTTGTCGGTCTTCATTGCTCTCGTGACCATTCGCTCCACAAAATTCATGTCAATGTTGCAGTTGTAGGTGATGCTGTAAGCCATGAGCGAGTTGATGATGCCTTGTATCTCGCGTATGCTGCCGTTGACATTCTCGGCTATGTATTTGATGACGGGTTCCGATATGTGGAGACCGTCACGCTGAATCTTTCGTTTCAGGATATCCAGGCAAAGCTGCACGTTTGGCTTCTCCATTTCTGCCAATACACCGCATGAGAAACGTGTTATGAGGCGATCCATCATTCCGCTTAGCTGAACAGGCGGACGGTCGCTTACGAGTATGATGCGTTTGTCAGTACGGAAGAGGTGGTTGAAGATATGGAAGAATGTCTCCTGTGTCTTTGCAGAATTAAGCCATTCCTGCACATCGTCAACGATAAGCATGTCAATGGTCTGGTAGAAGCCGATGAAATCGTTGATTTTGCCTTGCATGTTGGCATTGGTGTATTGCATCTGGAACTCTCGCGCGCTGACATACAGCACTCGTTTGTTCTTGTATATCTCCTTGCATCTCAAACCGATTGCGTTGACAAGGTGAGTCTTGCCACATCCAGAGGGACCATGAACAAACATTGGATTGAACTGTGTGCCTTGCGGGTGCTCGGCAATGGTAAGTCCGATAGAACGGCAGAACTTGTTGGATTCGCCTTCCACATAGTTGTCGAATGTTTGATGCAGGTTTAGCTGTGAGTCTATTTCTTGGAGGTGTGTAACTGAGCCAGGAGCAAGAATGAGTTCCTGAGTGTTGTTGGTGGCAAGAGCCGCTTTGGCAGCTCCGTCAGGCGTCTTTGTATCAACAGCCCCTTCGTATGTATATCCAATATCCTTACCACTACGCTTCGACTGAGACATAGAGGTATTCGTGGTCGTACTATCATCTTTCTTTACGATGATAGTATGCCATTTTAATTGAATCTTGCCGAATGTGTTACTTATTGCAATACGGAGGTGCTGTATGTAGTTCTCCTCAATGTATTGAGCCACATAGTTGCTAGGGATGCTTAGAATGAGAGTGCATGTAGCAGGACTATATGATTCAAATTCCACCTGTGTGAACCATTTCTCGTATTCGCTAGCCTCTATATTCTGCTGAAAGTAATTTTGGCAGCTTGCCCATAGGGCTCGTGGATTTTGCACGTTAGGATTTAATTAAAGGCCCCTCACCCGTCCTGCGGACACCCTCTCCCGTTGGGCGAGGGATATGTTAGTATAGCCGCTGGTTTGGGGCGTGATATTGAAAATTAAAAGCGAGAAAAGGTAATGTCAATTATTTATCTTTCTTGCCGAAGAGGGAAAAATGTACGTATCTCTTTGGGTGAGCCTTGAGGTCAACAAGCAGGGAGTCTGCTGCTGCCATAGTGGCTGTCATGTTGTTGTAGAGTCCTTGGTCGTGGAGCAGAAGACCGACGGTACCTTCGCGTGAGTTGAGTGTCTTTGTGAGGTTCTCAACATTTGCAAGAGTCTTGTCAACCTTTGCCATTGTGCCTGCAAGGTCAAGGGCTGCGAGATTGCCTGTGAGCTTTTCTGTGTTGGCAAGAGTAGCGTCAGCTTTTTCTGCAATACCCGGAACGCGCTGGTTGAGATCTGCAAGCATCTTGTTCAGTTCCCTTGATGATACCGTGAGATTGTCGGTTATCTTCTGCGCGTTGTGGAGCGTGTTGGCAAGGGCCGGATCAGCCAATAGCATATTGATTGATGCGAGGATGCTATCGAGCTTTGGTAGCATCTTCTCAATAGCAGGAACCATTGCCTTTACCTGTCCTAAGGCGCCTTCAGAAACAGCTCCCTTGATAATATCTCCTGGTTTGAGCAGATTGTCGGGTGATCCTGCAAGAAGAAGGTTTACTCTTGAGTTACCCATAAGATCGGTACTTATCTCTGCTGTCGTTCCTACTGGAAGGTGCAGGGCCTTGTCAACATCGGCTCTTGCCACGATGACATGACGCTGATAATCGTATTTTGTATCCAGTACCGTACCTATGCGATAGCCGTCGGCATAGATAGGAGCAGCTCCGGAAAGACCTTCTGCATTATCAAATTCAACTATGTAGATGTTATCTGATGCGAAGAGCGATTGGCCCTTGAGGAAGTTCATTCCAAAGTACAGAAGAACCAAACCGACGATTGCCACAAGGGCGATCCTTACTTCTTTTGTAAAATATTTCACTGTTGTATTTCTTTTTCTTTTTTATCTTCTTTTATTCACCTTATACTCAATGATTGCGTCATTGATGTTTGGCACTTTCTCGCCATTCTTGAATGCAACGATGAAGCATCCCGGGAACTTACCAGCAACGTCCTTGCGCAACTGAACTATTTCCTCATAGTCGGTTGAAGCTCCCAATGTATATTTGAATATCTTTCCTTCCTTGTAGTAGTTTGGCTCTTCACCTTTGAGACGTGAGTCGCTTGGGTCGAGAACTTTCTCGGAAATGAATATCTGTATCTTGAATACAGGTGCACCGACAGGAGCATTATTGGTAGTCGGCTTTGTTGCTGTCCTTGGCTTGGTAGCAGGAACCTGTTGTGCCGGTTCTGCCTTGGCTATTGGCTTTGGCTCTGCCTTTGATGCAGGAGTAGGCTCTACCTTAGGTTTCTGAACAGTAGCTTGTGGCTGTTCCTGTGGAGTAGGCTTAACCTGTGGTTGCTGTGCAGGCTTTGGCTGTTGTTGCTGTGGCAAAGTCTGAGCCTTAGGAAGTTCTGGTTCTTTTCTTACCTGCAGACTTTGACTTTGAGCCTGACTTTGACTTGGCTTTAGAGCCTGATTTTGATTTTGAGCCTGACTTTGACTTGGCCTTGAAGCCTGATTTTGACTTTGAGCCTGACCTTGACTTGGCCTTAGCGGCTGATTTTGACTTTGAGCCTGACCTTGACTTGGCCTTAGCGGCTGATTTTGACTTTGAGCCTGACCTTGACTTGGCTTTAGAGGCTGATTTTGACTTTGAGCCTGACCTTGACTTGGCTTTAGAGCCTGATTTTGACTTTGAGCCTGACCTTGACTTGGTCTTAGCTGCTGATTTTGACTTAGAGCCTGTGCCTGACTTGGATTTGGCCTTGGATTTTGTCTTTGAGGTTCGTTTGGTGTTGGAAGGGCTACTTGCAGTTGACTTATTTCCAGTTCGCTTGGAGCTGGCTGCGGTTTCATGTTTACTACCTCCCTTATCTCTAACTCGGGCTCCTGTTGCCAAGGCTCTTCCGCTTGACTTGGAGCCTTTGTCGAGGAAGACGATCCACTACCGTAATGGCTCTTGTACTTTATGAAAGCCTGGTAGATGCCTCGTGCCATTTCGTCAACATGAGTTTCATTGTTGAGAAATCTCTCCTCATCGCTTGTGGAGATGTATCCAAGCTCTATCAGACAGCTTGGCATGGAAGTCTTACGCAGTACAAGGAATCCTGCCTGTTTAACACCCTTGTTTGGACGATTGGCTGTTGAGCATACGTTTGACTGTACGAGTTTTGCGAGTTCAACACTCTTTGCCATATTGTTATCTTGCAGGAACTCGAAGATGATATAGCTCTCGGAAGAGTTAGGATCAAAGCCTTCATAGTGCTTCTTGTAGTCCTTCTCCATGAGAATAACTGAGTTCTCTCGCTTAGCCACTTCAAGGTTGTCGGCAGCACGGTGCATACCGAGTGTGTATGTCTCAAGACCTCGTGAGATCTTCTTGCCAGGGAGTGAGTTGGTATGGATGGAGATAAAAAGGTCGGCCTTTGCCCTGTTGGCTATCTCTGCACGCTCATCAAGTTTTACGAAGACGTCATTCTTACGCGTGTAAATCACTTTCACATCGCTACAGTTGCGCTCTACATATTTTCCGAAGGCAAGGGCTGTTCGCAGATTGATGTCCTTCTCCTTTGAGAATTTACCAATAGCACCTGCGTCATGTCCTCCGTGTCCGGGGTCAATCACAAGCGTGAACTTGCGCTTGCCGGCAGCCATAGCGACTGCGGCACAAAGTATTAATATGAATGAGATTAAAGACCTGCGTGACATCTTCCCAACTCTAAACACTAAGCTCTAAACACTAAACTCTAAGCCCTAAGCTCTAAACTCTAAGCCCTAAACTATTTAATTATCAACTTGCTCCCCTGGAATATATTTCTTCAGGGCACGGGCAACACCGTTCTTCCACATATTGAGCATCTCCTCCTTGAAGGTAAGCGACTCAATTAGCTTTACCACCAATGGGATAGGCATGTGGTAGCGAAGAACTCCTGAGAACAGCTTCGCATAGTTCCAGCAATCAGGATTGAACTTTTCTGAGAGTCCCTCAACGGTTGTCTTATAGCCTTTGCGGTTCTCAAACTGGAAGTCATAGCGGTGTGAGCCATCAGGATTTGTCTGGCGGATAATCTTGCCGTTGACAACATTCTTAGGTAATACTATGCCTTCCTCGTCATCCTGAATGCCTGTGAAAATCTCGTAGGGACGTCCGTCGAGCAACCCGACAAAGGCCACCCATTTCTCCTTGTTGTTCTGGAAACGCACTACATCACATTCCAGAACGTCAGGACGCTCCACTACTATGTTGATATCGCTATCGTATTTCATAAAAAAGTTGTATTTTGCAAAATATGTTGCAACGTGCACAGCATCCTCGCACGAAGAAAATAGTGCTTGTCAACCCTCAAGGTTGGCGCACGTCTCTGATTATCGAGTGCAACGTGCATGGCATCCTCGCACGAAGATAATAGTGCTTGTCAACCCTTAAGGCTGGCGCACGTCTCTGATTATCGAGTGCAACGTGTGTAGCATCCTCGCACGAAGATAATAGTGCTTGTCAACCCTTAAGGTTGGTGCACGTCTCTGATTATCGAGTGCAAAATTACAAATAAGTTTTCAATCATCCAAATAATTTCCCGAAAAATAGTTTCGGAAGGTTCAACAACTTTTTCTTGATTTCCTTGGAGATATTGTAATTTTTGTTTATTTTTGCCCTCGACAAATGAAATTTCTGTTGTGAAATAACAATCAAATATGAAAAAGATATTGACGCTCTCGATTGTATTTATTCTAATTGGTATTGTTGTTTATAACAATAGCAATATGCATGTGTCTAAACATATGTGGAAATACAAAGGTCATATCTTCAAGAAAGGATATGAAGATGTATTAGTATTTTCGATAAAAGGAAAAGATAGTAAAGTATATCGTTATGAGTGGCCATATATTTACAAATACGACAAGAAAATAGGATATGTGGTATTTTGCATAGGTGATAGAATGTGGGTGGAATATAATTTTGAAGGCGCAAAGATTGTTGAATATGTCGGGAAATAGAAATATTACAGAATATGATACATTTAAAAATCAACAAAATGAAATACGTATTTATCCTGTCACTTGTGTTTATGGGGGCTATATGTGCAGATTTACTCGCAAGCACATATACTCCATCGCATGGAAATACAATCCCACAAGTACAGACAAATAAAAATCATCTTGACTCAGAATGGGATACCGTTCAGATTGCAGAAAAACTTCAAAAAAGATTTCCTGATTTGTGTTTTGATCATTCATTTCGTATTCTGTCAAAGAAAGATTGTCTTAATTTGAAATGGATGAAGCCAAATCGTGTAGAGGAATTTTATGAATTTACAGAATTTAACTGAAGATCAAATTAATCCTGTTTACGTAATTGGGGTCAAAAAAAATAAGGAAAATATGAAAAAAAAAGTTTTTTATTTATCGTATTTTTAATGTTAGGGTTAAGCTCTTCTTTGAGCGCACAGACCTTCAGCATTAATTCTTTAGTAGGCAAGACTTGGAGAGCAGTCTCTGGTTATAATGGCAGTGATATGGTGGATTATAGTATTTATTTCTATAATACATATGCACATTTTACTATTAAACAGAAGAAGGACAGTAAATCCTCTTATGTCATAGATGAGAATTATTACCTTAGCGACATGAAGTATACATTTTTTGACAGAACAAAGGTCGGGAAGAATAAGAATGGAAAATATATTATAGTGGGTGAACCTGGTAATTCAAATAAAGTAGCGCATACTTGGACGATTGAGTCATTAACGTCAAATAAATTGGTCTTAAAACCAGGTGGTATTGATAACCTGACAATTACGTTTGTTTCAGATTAATATTTTGGGTGCGTTCGATCTTTATTTGCGTTTTCTACGATACGTCTTTGCAATAATCATTTGGGAGGAAAACGAAGTTTTTCCCCGTCAAATGGTGGAAGGAGTATCCAACAGGTACTAATAATTATCAATAAATAACATTATTCCCATACCTTCATGTATTCCTTGATGGTTTGGGATTTTTCTTTTCTCTTTTTTCCCCCTAAGAACAAGGGCTTTCCCTTGTAAGAAACTCCGCTGTTTTTCCGTTCTTCCTCCGTAGATACTCCATCGATACTCCATCGATACTCCATCGATGGTCCATCGTTTCGATGGAGGATCGATGGACTAACGATGGACAAGCGATGGAGTATCCTAAGAGTTTCAAGGAAGTTATTAGCGAGAATCCGATGACTTTAATGCGAATTCCATCGCCTTTGCTCTGGCAGGCTTTCCTGTTTCCGTAAGAGGAAGTTTATCTATATGGATGATGAGTTTTGGCTTGCTGAACTTATTATTCATTTCGCTAAGTTCTTTTTGAGCCAGTTCTGTGTCTCCTTCGGTAAGTAAAACCACGATTTCACCGAACTTTGGGTCTTTCTTTTTCGTTATCATAAATGGAGAAGATAGTAAAGGGTGAAGTTCGCGTTCAATCTCCTCAATCTGTAGTTTTACCCCACCAGAGCAGATTACATTGTCGCGTCTGCCTATAATGCGGAAAGTCCCGTCTTGTCTTAGGACTACTATGTCATTGGTTATCAGCGTTTCCGGATTCAAGGCAGGCGCGTTGATTATCAAACAGCCATCTGCATCCTGAGAGAGAGTAACGCCCGGCATAGGCGTGTACCATTCGGATGCGTCCTTGCCTGAAAGCCTTCGCATAGCGATATGAGATAGCGTCTCGGTCATTCCGTAAGTGCTCCATATCGCGTTTGGGAATGTGCGGATTTGCTTCTCCACTTCCTCGCTTATAGCTCCTCCTCCCACTATGACATGCTTTGTATTGGCGAGAGCCTCTCTTTCCTTCTCAACAAGAAGGGTGTTGTATAGCTGGAGAGGCACGATAGCGGCAAAGGTAGGGGGATTTTGTTGAATGGCAATATCTGCAAACGGGTGTCCGCTTGGTGGAATGTTTATGATATGAAGTCCTCTTTCTATCGCCCTTACTACCATCATCTTACCTGCGATATAGTCGAGAGGCATACAGAGAAGAGCTGTGTCGCCTTCTTTCAGATTTAGGAAGTTGCACGTCATCCTTGCAGAAGCACGCATACGAGATTTCTCTACGAGCATACGCTTTGGTGTGCCCGTACTACCACTTGTCTTTACCTCGATGAGGGGTGAGGACGACAGAAAATCGGATGTGAATTCTTCTAAAGTCATGTTTTTGTTTGGGTGATGGGTGTTAGGTGTTGGGGGTTGGTGGTTAGCAGAAATACAAACCGCCAACACCCAACACCTATCACCTAACAACTAGGTTCGCGCCTTCTATGTGGATATTGTTCTCTATGTTGTCTGTGAATAGCTGTCCTGTGCCTAATCCTTGTGGGAATGTGATGTTAGGACCATATACAGATTCGGCTAAGAGGGCAATGGAACGAAGACCTATGTTGCTCTCAAGGGCAGAGGTAATCCATGAGTTAATGCCACGCTTATTAGCAAGGTCAATCCATTCACGAGTGCCTGAAATTCCTCCGTGCATAGTTGGTTTCAATACTATGTATTGAGGACGGATGGTATCAAGGAGTCTTGCCTTCTCCTTTGGATCATTTACGCCTATCATTTCTTCATCAAGGGCAATGGCAAGAGGAGATTCCTTGCAAAGACGTGCCATCTCGTCCCATTGTCCCTGACGGATTGGCTGCTCAATGGAATGGATATCATATTTAGCCAGTTCTTCGAGTCTGTCCATAGCCCATTCGGGAGAGAATGCCCCATTGGCATCAACACGTAGTTGCAGGTCTTCCTTTGGAAAACAAGAGCGGACATAGCGTATCAGTTCTATCTCTTTCTGCCAGTCGATAGCACCAATCTTGAGTTTGATGCAACGAAATCCAATCGCCATCTTGACTTTTACTTGCTCAAGCATATCCTCGAAAGAGGACATCCAGACAAGTCCATTGATTGGTATTGATACTTTGTCCTTGAAAATTGGAAATTCGCTTCTTGCCTCTGCTACTGCAGATTCAAGGGCAAAACGGAGGGCTGGGTAGGAGAGCATATCGTCTAGCCAAGTGCCATTGAGTACCGATGGAATGGCCTTTTCTGCAAGTCGTCTTACCTCAGAGATATTAGGATAGGCATTACGATCACAAGACAGGTCGGGGAGGGGAGCAAGCTCGCCTGTACCCTTCTTACCTGTCGCTTTATCTGTGAGCGTAATGAGGTACATCTCGTGAAGAGAATATTCTCCACGAGATGTGCGTGCCGGTTTCTTGAAATGAAGTGTTTCTTTTGTAATGCTTATCTCCATAGGTAAATTTTACTGAAGTTTCGTATACTCAACTTCAAGTGAATAGTGAAAAGTGAAGAGTGAAGAATTTAAGTTTGTATGCAGCTCAAAATCGTTAATTGACCATCCGCAACAAAAGGTAATTCAAATTTTTCATTCTTCACTTTTCACTCTTCATTGAGCATGTTGAAATTTGCGAAAGTTGAATGGTCCTCAATTGCCTATGGCAATGGTTTCCCCCAGTTAGGCTTGCGCTTCTCAAGGAATGCGCGACCACCTTCCTGAGCCTCGTCCATGAAGTAATAGAGCAAGGTGGCATCACCTGCAAGTTGCTGAATGCCAGCCTGTCCATCAAGTTCGGCGTTAAGACCAGCCTTTATCATACGGAGAGCCATAGGAGAGCGTTCCATCATGGTTTTTGCCCATGATATACATTCTTCCTCAAGTTGGTCGTAAGGCACAACCTTGTTCACCATACCCATTTCTTCAGCTTCTTTGGCTGTGTAGAGACGGCACATAAACCATATTTCACGTGCTTTTTTCTGTCCAACGATACGTGCAAGGTATGAGCTTCCGAAACCTGCATCGAAACTTCCAACCTTTGGCCCTGTCTGACCGAACTTAGCATTCTCAGCAGCTATGGTCAGGTCGCATACGAGATGAAGCACATGACCACCTCCAACAGCAAATCCGTTTACCATAGCTATTACAGGCTTTGGCAAACGACGAATCTGCATCTGCACATCGAGAACGCTGAGACGAGGTACTCCCTCATCATCCACATAGCCGCCACGGCCTTTCACGTTCATATCTCCTCCTGCACAGAAAGCCTGCTGACGAAGATATTCCTCGTCTGTCTGTCCTTCCTTGCGAGGTGTCTCGGCACCTGTGAGGAGAACAACTCTGATATCCTGATTCTCTCGGCAGATAGCGAAAGCCTCGGATAGTTCCTTCGTTGTGAGTGGCGTGAAAGCATTACGATAGCGAGGGCGGTTGATTGATATCTTTGCTATGCCCTCAGCATATTCAAGGATAATCTCCTTAAAAGGATGTAGGATTGTCCAGTTCATATATTTATATTTTTTACGGCCTCTCCCCCTGCTTTGCACATACTCCGATGTTATCAACATCGGACTTCCCTCCGTAGGGAGGGAGCTGGAAGGCGATGGCATGTTTATTATTCAATTGTTGTTGTTGGGGGGGCAGGCTCCCTCCCTACGGGGGAGGGCGGGGGGAGAGGCCACCTCCACCAGTCTTGGCGCATTTCCACCTTCTTCCGTCAGCCAATCTATTGCTGCTTTTATATCTTCAGCCTTGCTTATCGCCTTTCTTGAAATGCCATATTGATGACAGGCACCAACGGCTGTTGTGTGGTGTGATGCCATTACGTATTCATCGCGTGCTGGGGAGTTTTCCAATCCAGGTATCTGTCTGAAGATCTCGCCACCTCCATTATTCAGAAGAAGTATTCGAAGATTAGGTTTCAGGTGCATGTTCCAAAGAGCATTCTGATCATAGAAGAAACTGAGGTCTCCTATTACGCAATATACGTTTCCTTCGCTTACGAGAGAAGCACCTACGGCTGTGGAGAGAGAGCCTTCTATTCCGTTGAGACCTCGGTTGCAGAATACGAAATGATTGGCATGACGTGCAGCAAGGCGTATGGCGGTTGAGTTGGCATAATATACATCAGACTCTTTCGTCATGCGTTTTTCCAATTCTTGAACGGCTTGTTCCGTGATTGTGACAGGCTGTTTCTTCGAATCTTCCATGACGAAAGAGAGAAGTCTGTCCCAGCTCATGCCGAATGCGTTCTTCTCTAATTGGAGGATTGAGGATAAATCCTCAAGAACGGTTGTGGCTGTACCTTGAAGTATATAGCTTGCGTGCTGTGTAATGTCCTCAATCTGCATTTGCTCGTTGAGCATCACTATTGTGCAGTCGTCAAGAGTGCGCATGAACTGTCGCAGACGCTTGCTGATGGTCGTGCTACCTATATATAAAAGGAAATCGGGCTTATATTCCTCCGTATTAGGGCCTATCTTCTTAAATGTATCATCGAGACTTGCAGAAGGATCATCGGAAGAAAGTGGTTCTGAAAGGATTGTTATGCCTTCGCGGAGCTTTGTTATTGCCTTTCTCGGAATCTCATAGCGTTGGCTCTGTCCTATGACAATCATAGGGCGCTGTGAACGTGAAAGCATATCAAGGAAGAAATTCCTTTCTATCTCGTACGTCCAACGGAGAGGATAGATGCCCTGAAGGTCAGGAAGTTCATTTGTCGTGAAATCAAATAGAGGTTCAGAAATTGGTACGTTGATATGCACAGACTTCTTTGTCGTCATCAACGTAAGGATAGCCTCACAGACAAGTCTGCGACAATGCCATTTCTCTATCTCGTCTTTACATTCCGGTAAGTTTACGCTTTTCTCAACGAAAGAACCTAATGCATTTGGCTGTGGCATGGTCTGTCCGTCAAGCTGACCTATCCAAGCCTGTGGTCTGTCGGCAGAAATGACGATGATTCCTCGGTTCTGATAAGAAGCCTCGGCAACGCCTGGGAGGGTGTTGAGAAGAGCTGATCCGGAAGTTACGCAGACAGCAACCATCTCACCTGTCTGATTTGCTATGCCTAAAGCAACAAAAGCTGCAGAGCGTTCATCTGTAACGGGATGGCAGATGAATTTGGGGGATTCGTTAAAGTTATGTACGATAGGAGCATTTCGACTGCCAGGGCACACAACAATGTGCTCAACTCCGTAGTCGATAAGCAGCGAGGTTAGTATGTTGATATTTTCCTTGGATGAGAACATTGAAAGTAACAATTAATAATTAACAATCAAAAATTAACACGGTGGGCTATGGGGAATTGTCAATTATCAATTGTCAATTTTCAATTATTTAAAAAAGTGGTCGCATCGATGATGTGATGAAAACTCCGTTTAAAAAGGATTTGAGGACTCCCCGTCTTTGTAATCCATCGGCTTTTCAGCTTTCCTGATGTGATGTCACCCGAAGTGTTTATGCCATCAGGAATAATGGCCCGCCATTGACAAAAGAAGCTATCTCGGTTTTCAGAATTATTTGATGAGTATCCCTATCGAACCGATGCGACCTAATATTTCTGTTTGGATGCAAAGGTAATAATTTTTTCTGATAAACCATTGAAATAACCGAAAAAATTACTCTTCGGCCAATGATTGCATCACCCTTTGCATATTTTCGAGCATAGTATTCATGTTCTCTGGCGTCTTGCAGACTGCAAGGAAGAGCTCGTTGAGGTCAATGTCATCCGGAGTATTAACCGGTGAGTTATGTAATAAAGTCTGCATATTGTCTGCCAAGAGACGGTATATACAAACCACATTAGCAGGCTTTGTATGTGCCTTTACTGCCTTTCTTCCAGATTGGTATCCTCTTATTACTGCTATCACAACAGCTTGGATAGCAGTTTCGGGTTTCACCTTACCAGCCTCGAGAGGAGCCATATCCTCATTGATTACCTCGAAGTATTCTTCAATGCTCATCACATGGCCTTGCAATACTGCGTAGAAATTCCTGCGATACTCGTCAGCCATAAGGTTGAAGAGTTTGTCCGTGCGACAGGCATGTTGCATAAGCGACATGGCATTGAGCGATACTGGATCTGCTTCACGAAGACGCTGTTCAAGCATTTCGTGCGACGGATAGTTCACAATGGCAATAGCATCAAAGACACTTTCGTATAGGAACTGCGCCATTTCCTCATAATGGTCGAGCAATAATTGCTTCATCTGACGAGGCTCTACGCTCTGCGGACCATTGGCTTCAGGCAGACTTCCTTCTACTATGCCTTCTACGAAAGAAGAAAAGAAAGCCCTGACTATTGCCGGTATTATTCTTGGAGAGTTCATTGAAATATCTTGAATTGATAGCCCTGTGATATAAGCCATTCCAGGGATTCTGGAAGTGCGGTATAGAGTTTGTCTATACTCTTCAGAGAATCGTGGAAGGTTATGATTGAACCGTTGCGGGTATATGTCTTGATATTGTTGACTACATCCTCGGCTGTAAGGAGCCTTGAATAGTCGCGCGTCACGACATCCCACATCACAACTTTGTATTTGCGCTTGAGCCAGATATAAGCTGCTGGTCTCATCCACCCGTGTGGAGGACGGAAATACTTTGAGTGAATCAGGTCATTTGCCTTGTTGGTGTTCTTCACATACGTCTTCAGGGTATGGCGAACGCTACCCATGTGATTGTATGTGTGATTTCCAACTTGATGTCCCTCTGCCTTTATGCGTTCATAGAGATGAGGGTACTTGCGGACATTGTCACCTACCATGAAGAAAGTTGCCTTTATCCCATACTTTGCCAAAGTGTCAAGGATAAAGGGGGTGGCTTCTGGAATCGGTCCGTCGTCAAAGGTGAGATAAACCGAATGCTCCCTTGGATCCATTCGCCAAAATGCTTTGGGATAGATCCAACGGAGCCATATAGTAGGTTGTTCAATAATCATTATTCACCGTTGAAGTTGCCTCCACGACCAAAGTATATGGACGAGAGCTTTTCAAGTTCTTTGTTCTTCTTCTGAGCCAATGCAGCATCATACTTTTTCGTAATCTCAAGTATGCGCTGCATGGTATAGAAGTGGAGCATACATTCACGCTGAGACTGTCTGAAGCGGTTGTCGTTCAATGAAAGATACCAAGTGAGATACTGCTGGCTGTTCTTCCACATATCGTTGAACACCTCTTCTGCCTTCTTCTTGTTTCCAACGGCATAGTAACCCTGAAGGAAGTCTAAACCACCGCTCAGGTATGACATTGGAACATTGTATGTAGGCAGAACCTTCTCAGCCTTTTCAAGAACCTTCTTTGCCTTATCATCCTTGCCTTCCTGAAGGAGGTGAGAGATGAGCATACCGAATAGACGACGATGTGTAAGGCACATACGCATTACTGTCTCGTCGAGGTAAAGTCCCTTCTTCTCAAGACCGCCGAACTTGAACTTGTTCATGACATTGTTGTATGTCTTCTCTGTATCGAAGTTGGTCTGCTCGTTTGTGGCAAACGGAGTGATACGGTTCACAAGACCTTCCTGGATGAAGTTGTCGCCGAGGTTCATGAAGTTGTCAGCACCAACGGTGAGGGCAACGTAGAGTGGACGTGTCCAATTGGCGTTGCTTATCATCTCAAGCATCATAAGGTCGTTCTTGTAGAGCGCGCGCTTGCCCTTAAGTGAGATTGCCATCTTCTCAGGAATCTGAATCTCATTGCCAGCTGTATCGCGTGGAATCATCATTCCGCTCTTCCTTACTGCGTTAGCATCGATAGTGAGATAGAGGGTATCTGTTGGGATGACGTGCATCTCGCCCTTACCACCACGAACCCAGTATTTCATCACATTGTGAATGTCGAATGGATCATCACCATACTGCTGACGAGCAGCCTCTGGGTTCTGTGCATAGAACTCCTTTATCTGATTCTTCAGCTCTGGTGCAACCTCGATATACTCATTTGTACCTGAGCAATAATCAAGACGTGACCAAGTGATAGGAAGTGCAGGTGAATCGTATGCCGGACGCATCATCTGGTCGATGTACCAGTCGGTCTGGAGATATGACAGGTTGCAGACACGTGCATCTGTACCTATGCCCTCGACGTCCTGATTATACCAGAGAGGGAAGGTGTCGTTATCACCATTTGTATAGATGATAGGATGTGTGCCTTCCTGCATTGAGTTCAGATAGTTCTGACCGAAATCACGACAGCAATAACGACCTGAACGATCGTGATCATCCCATGTCTGTGAAGCCATCTGGATAGGAACAAGCAAGCCTGCACCTCCGATGAAACCGGCAAGAACTACGTTCTCCTTCTTTGTCTTGCGAGCAATAAGGTCGATGATAGCAGCGATACCCATACCGCACCAGATAGAGAATGCATAGAATGAACCTGCGTAGGCATAGTCACGCTCACGAGGCTGCAAAGGTGTCTGGTTAAGATAGAGTACGATAGCGAGACCTGTCATAAAGAACAGGAAGAATACTACCCAGAACTGCTGGATACCCTTCTTGCCACGGTATGCCTGCCAGAAAAGTCCGATAAGACCGAGGAGAAGAGGCAGACAATAGAACACGTTGTGTCCCTTGTTCTCCTTCAGCTCGTCAGGGAGAAGGCTCTGGTCACCGTACATCGCGTTGTCAATGAATGGAATACCTGTGATCCAGTTTCCATGTTCAAGTTCTCCATGTCCCTGAATATCGTTCTGACGACCAGCGAAATTCCACATGAAATAGCGCCAGTACATGAAGTTGCATTGGTATGAGAGGAAGAACCTGATGTTCTCAAACATAGTTGGCATATTTACGGTCATCATCTGACCGCAACGGTCATAATCTATAGGATATGTGTCAACTCCACCCATCCAGTCCTCGTAGGCCTTTGCATGCTCTGAACTGTGCATACGTGGGAAGAGCATGTTCTGTGCATATACGTATGAGTCTTTTGTACGGACTGTGAAGTATGAGTCCTTCTCGTCAGCTGATTTCTTTTCTACACGCTGGATTACAGGAGCTCCCTTTTTCATCTCAGGACGGCACATATCGCCATCAACCTTGAGAGCCACCTGTGAAGCGTATGACTGACCATAGAGCAAAGGACGATCACCATACTGGTCACGGCTGAGATAGCTACCGAGAGTGAAGATATCCTCTGGTGAGTTCTGATCCATTGGTGGGTTGGCACTTGAACGAACCACGATAAGGGCGTATGTAGAATAGCCGATCATCAGCATCAGCATACAGCAGAGAGCAGTATTCTTGATGCGAGAAGTCACATAGTATGCCTTTGTCTTCTTGTTCTTGAGCTGGAGAGCCACATAGAGCAGAGCAAGGACTACGATGCCGATAAAGAATGCTGACCATCCAAATCCGTAGAACGGAATGCCGAGCATGGCAACAGCAAGAAGGAATGAGATATTTGTCTTCTTGAAGTTCCTATCAACATAGCTCTCGTAGATAGCCCATACCACAGCGCCAATGAGCAATACAATATAGATAATCTCACCTGTGTTGAATGGCATTCCGAGGGTGTTCACGAAGAACAACTCGAACCAACCGCCTACGGTTATGATACCTGGTACAACGCCATAGAGCACAGCTGCTACGATAACAACACTTATTGCCAAGGCTATGAGCGAGCCCTTGAGGTCTGCATCTGGATAACGCTTGTAGTAATATACAAGTACGATAGCTGGAATACAAAGCAAATTCAAGAGGTGAACGCCTATTGACAGACCTGTCATATAGGTGATAAGCACCAGCCAACGGTCTGAGTGAGGGGCATCTGCATTGTCCTCCCATTTCAGAATCATCCAGAACACAACTGCTGTAAAGGCACTTGAATATGCATAAACCTCACCCTCAACGGCAGAGAACCAGAATGTATCTGAGAATGTATAAATGAGTGCTCCGACCAAGCCGGAAGCTTCTATTGCTATTGTCTTTGATGTTGTTAGCTCGTCCCAATTGTCTATGAGAAGACGGCGAACAAGGTGTGTTATTGTCCAGAAAAGGAACAAGATACACGTAGCCGACAATAGAGCACTCATGGTATTTACCATACGTGCTACGTCTGATGGGTCGCTAACGAATTGGGTGAAAAGGTTGGCAGTGAGCATAAAGAATGGTGCGCCAGGCGGGTGACCAACTTCGAGCTTATAGCCGGTAGTTATAAATTCAGGACAGTCCCAGAAAGAGGCTGTAGGTTCAATGGTAGAGCAATATACAAAGGCTGCAATAAGGAATGTTACCCAGCCGAGTACGTTGTCTATCAGTCTGTACTGTTTCATTTATTGATTGATTTTTTTATATTTGTAATTTTAAGTTCCCCTGTGATGGGGTTAGTAGGGTTTGTTAATTCCTGATTACCCAATTCCGTGCAAAATTACTAAATATAGTGTAGAAAAAAGAATGAAAATTCAAAAAAATGCGAAATAAGGCTTGATTTTGTTTTCTTTAACTTTTTGAGGGTGGAAAAGTAACTTGCCTGAAATTCCAAGAATAGTTCGTTCTTGGTGGTAAGTAAATACCATATAAAAACCATTAAGATACCATAAAGATACCATTAAAATACCATATTTAATGGTAATATTATGGTATTATTATGGTAATATAATGGTATTATAATGGTATTATCATCGAAGGAATAAGTGAGTTGGTTAGGAATTATTAACGTCAGTTCGACGAATTAAAACTATGTTGTTTTAGCAGCAAGCTGCTGTTGACGGAACAAAAATTTTTAGAAAATTACCAGAAAATTTAAATTTTCTGGGTAAGAATTTTGAATTTCGTCGAACTCACGTAATTATTACGGAATTATATTTGTGTTTTTTATGATGCATAATATAAAAATAGCCAAAGGGATTGTCCTCTGGCTATTTTTATTTGCTATTTTCCTAAAGGTAATTTTTGCTGGAATTATATCAAGTAATAACTTCTTCTCTGTTTTGAAGGTGTTCTTTAGATAAACGGCCAAGCAATAATCATATACCTCATTACCTTGCCTATGCTTATGCTTATGAGGGTTATGAAAACATTGGCTCTCATGAGTCCGAGTAATATCGAAATTGCACTTCCGAGAAGAGGAAGGAAGGCAAAGAAACCCATCCATGCACCTCTTCCTCCCATGAATCGTTGGGCTTTGTCGAGACTTTCCTTCTTTACATGGAGATATTTCTCAATCCAGTCAATTCTTCCCATTCTTCCAACACCATAGTTGAACATAGAACCGGCGGTATTGCCTATTGAAGCATATATCACCATTTCCCAAGGATCAACGCCGGCAGCAAGCATAGCCAGCATTACAGCCTCTGAAGAGAATGGGAACACGCTTCCTGCAATGAATGCTGCAATCAACATTCCTATAGGACCGTATTGTATAAGGAAATCAAGCATGGTGCTATAGGATTGGAGTTTCTAAATATGGGGTGTATATAGCCATGATTGATACCATTGCTATTATTATCAGAGTTATGATGAATACGATGTTTGTCAGTTTTGTATTTGTCAATGAGAAGTAATGGGCAGCCAATGGGCTAACCACAACAGCAAGCATCGTAAGAGTGTAGTCTGCGTATGCAGGTGCTATTGGTATGATTAGAGCAAAGAATATTGACAATGTTATGATAACGTCGTATAGGTTTCTTGTCTTTATCTTGTCCTTGTATGCCGTGCGCACGAAATGAATCCATCCGATAAGCATTAGGATTATCAGAATGGCATAGCATACAAGATGCCCGACTTTTACGCTAGAATAATCAAACAGAACGGAAGCATCATGCAGAGGTGCGATGTGGAGCTTTATCCAATCGGTGTTTTCCTTATATACAAAATATGGGATTAAGGTCCAGTAGGGTAGTACGATACCCATAATTATAGCACTCACAGCCTTGAAAGATATGGCGTAGAGTGGCACGCATAGCAAAAAGATCACTATGGGAAGGAAATACAGGAACGGAGTCCAGATTATGCTTCCTATGCTTATAATGAGTGCTATGCAGAATATGCTTGGCACCTCTTTCTTGTCCTTATAGCAGAAAAGAAGGAGGTATATGCACAGTCCTGTAAGTGTCTGAATAACTGTTGTCTGCCAGCGTACGGCTATGGTCGCCTGCATTGTGGCAAGCCATAGAAAAACGCATGACATCATTCTTGAACGTATTCTCAGAAGAGTGTTGCGAGTGTTCATCTCGGCTATGAGATAGGTAGAAAAGCCTGTCAGCAAGAGTGGAATCCAAAGCTTTCTGGAAACCAATCCTGCTGCAAACCATATCAGTATGCTGATGATAGCCGATACTGGTAGGGATAATGAACTTTCTGCTACTCTATTCTGAAAACGTTTCATGTTGAAAATTGAAAGTTGAAAATTGAAAAATTGAAAATGGTTGTGTGGTATAATTTTCAATTATCAATTTTCAATTGTCAATTTTAAAGATCCTGTCCTATATCAGAACGGAAATACTTGTCCGTGAACTGAATCTTCTGTGCCTCGGCAAAGCTCTTCTGGAGAGCCTCTTCCTTGTTCTTGCCGTAAGAGCTAACAGCAATCACACGACCGCCGGCTGTTACAACCTGACCGTCCTTGGTCGCTGTACCTGCATGGAACACGATACTGCCCTCAACATCCTTGATGCCTGTGATTGGGTAGCCCTTTACATATTCCTGTGGATAGCCACCACTAACGAGCATTACACAAACAGCGGCACGCTCGTCAAATTCTATAGTACGCTTGTCGAGATCCTCGTTAGCAACACCCTCGAAGAGATCGACGATATCACTCTTAAGACGAAGCATAACGCTCTCAGTCTCAGGGTCTCCCATACGGCAGTTGTACTCAATTACCATAGGCTCACCATTCACGTTGATAAGACCGAAGAAGATAAATCCCTTATATACGATACCTTCCTTTGCAAGACCTTCTACGGTTGGACGGATGATGCGCTCGTTAACCTTCTTCATCCATTCCTTTGTAGCAAAAGGAACAGGTGTCACGCTACCCATACCGCCTGTGTTGAGACCTGTGTCATGCTCTCCGATACGCTTGTAGTCCTTTGCCTCTGGAAGAATCTTGTAGTTCTTGCCGTCGGTAAGAACGAATACTGAGCACTCGATACCTGAGAGAAACTCCTCGATAACAACACGTGAAGAAGCGTTGCCGAACATACCGCCAAGCATTTCGCGTAGCTCTTTCTTTGCCTCCTCAAGATTGTCAATGATAAGAACTCCCTTACCTGCGCAAAGACCGTCTGCCTTCAGAACGTAAGGAGCCTTCAGAGTCTCAAGGAACTTACAACCCTCCTCTACGTGATTGCCGTCGAATGTCTCGTAGGCAGCAGTAGGGATGTTGTGGCGCTTCATGAATGCCTTTGCGAAGTCCTTAGAGCCTTCGAGAACAGCACCTGCCTTTGAAGGGCCGATAACAGGAATGTTCTTTGTACGCTCGTCATTCAGGAGATTGTCGTAGATACCCTTTACCAATGGATCTTCAGGACCTACAACTACCATATTTACGCCATTCTCAACAACGAAAGCCTTGATAGCCTCGAAGTCATCAGCCTTGATAGCTACGTTTTCACCAACCTCACCAGTTCCTGCGTTTCCAGGAGCGATGAAAAGTTTCTCACACTTTGCGCTCTGCGCAATCTTCCATGCCAAGGCATGCTCGCGGCCGCCTGAACCTAATAGTAATATTTTCATATAAGATTTTCTTTGTTTTTTTTCTCTGTTTTCTCTTGCTTTTCTGGAATTTCCAGGTTCTCTAGATATTCTGGTTCCTACTTTAAGTAATCCTCAAAATACCTTGTTATCCTCTCATGCAGATGCACGCTCTTATGCCCTCTCATGTTATGCCCCTCGCCAGGGTAGGCGAAGAAATCGGGTTGTGTGCCAGCCTCGCTGCAGGCGTTAAGGAACATAAGGCAATGCTGCGGAACAACCGTTGGATCGTTCATTCCTGTTATTATCTGGAGTCTGCCTTTGAGATTCTTTGCTTTTTCGAGGAGTGATGTCTTCTTGTAGCCTTCTGGATTTGTTTCCGGAGTGTCCATATAGCGTTCGCCATACATTATCTCATACCATTTCCAGTCAATCACAGGACCACCAGCCACTCCTACCTTGAACACGTCAGGATAGTTTGTCATGAGTGATATCGTCATGAAACCTCCGAAGCTCCAACCATGAATACCAAGTCTGTCGGCATCTACATATGGAAGTGATTTCAGATAGTTCACACCGCACATCTGATCCTTCATCTCCTCTTGCCCAAGCTGACGGAATGTGACCTGCTCAAACTCCTTTCCGCGATTCTCTGAACCTCGGTTGTCAAGGATGAAAACTATATATCCTTTCTGAGCCATATAGGTTTCCCATGAACGTGAAGCCCAATGCCAAGAGGCATCTACGTTATGTGCATGAGGACCACCATATACATATACCACAGTAGGGTATTTCTTGTTTGCATCGAAATCCGCAGGGCGAACCATTCTCCAATACAAATCCGTTACTCCGTCCGCAGCCTTTATCGTACCGTTGATATACTCCGGAACCTGATAGCCTTCCCACGGATTCTTTGCCGTGAGATAGCGTACGGGTTTCTTGTTTGTGGTAAAGAGAATGTCTATGTTATGCGGAACCTTAGGCTCTGAATATGAATCGGATATGTACAATCCAGATTCGCTCAATTTGCCTTTGTGCACGCCCTTGCCTTTGTCAACCATAGTGCGTTTCCCTGTCTCTATGTTCACGCTCCACAGGTTCATCTGAAGAGGATCTGCCTCGTTACTTCTTATGATAACGCTCTTTGTCTTTGCACAGAAACCGAGAATCTCATCAACTACAAAATTGCCCTTTGTAAGTTGCTTTAGGCTGATGTCTCCATTCACATTCCCGACATAGAGATGCATATATCCATCCTTCTGACTCCACAAAAGGAACTTCTGTTTGTTCCATGGAATGAAAGAGATAGGGTGCTGAGGCTCTACATACTTCTCATCCTTCTCTGTGTAGAGAGTGCGTATCTTATCTCCGTTCTCAGCAGAATATTCATCAAGCGAACAGTCATTCTGGTCGCGATTCAGTTCAAAGAGATAAATCTTCTTGCTGTCAGGTGACCACGCGATATTTGTAAAATACCTGTCTGTAGGATCTCCTGCATTAAGGTATATAGTCTTCTGGGAGTCAATGTCATAGATTCCGACTGTTACCTTATGGCTCGTCATTCCAGCCATAGGGTATTTGTCCGGGTCATGCTTTGCCTCTCTCTGGAAGAGGTCAACCTGTGGATAGTCCTCCACCATACTCTGATCCATACGGTAGAATGCCAGTTTCTTGCCATCCTCCGACCAGAAAGTTCCCTTTTCTATTCCGAATTCGTTCCTATGAACGCTCTGACCATATACTATCTCTCGGCTTCCGTCTGTTGAAAGCTGGGTAGTCTTACCATCAGCAGTACGCACATATAGATTATTGTTATCGAGGTATGCGTCTGCCTTGCTCTTGGCATTCCATTCCAGCGAGCCTTTCCTGTCCTGACTCCATACAAGTTTCTTTGCCTTGAAGTCGATAAGCATACGCTTTGTCTTGTTGCTTACAAGTACAAGCGATTCGCCTGAATACGGGAATTTTGCAGAGAGAAGTGTCCTGACCACATCCTCGCCTTCAAGACCTGCCCATGTGTTGAGGTCGCTGAGGGTAAAGAGAGATGTCTCGGTAACTCTTGCTTTATCAACAACAGAAACATTCTCCACGTCAAGGTGTATGAATTCATCGCCCCACCATGTGGTGAAGCGATTCTCCGGTCGCATCTTATTATAGTTCGTGCCACCGAAGTTCAGATCCTCCAACGTGAATAGTTTCTTATCCTGTGCCAGCATCATAGTTGCGGTTAGGAGAGTGAGGAGTAATAGGAAAAGACGATTAATCCTCATCGTCGTCAAGGAAGTCGTTTCCGAATTTTCCATTGCGCTTGCCGCCTTTGCCTCCCTTGAAATCGTCACGCTTGCCGAATGGCTTTCTGCTCTTGCGCTCATCACGATCAGACTTCTTGCCACCCTTCTTGCGGTCGCCGTTATCACGGTCCTCACGCTTGAAGTTCTTGCGCTCCCTGTGTTCGCGTTCCTGCTTCTCAGCCTCACGACGACGCTCCAGAGACAGGAACTTGAATGAGCGAATGTCCTGCTCTTCGTTCTCTTCCTGCTCGTCAAGGCGTTGCTTGAACTCACGATTCTTCTTGAATCTGTGCTTCTCTGCCATCTTCTTCTTCTCTTCCTCGGTCTTCACAATGCCACCCTCGGCACGGAAATCGCTGAAACGGCCGTTGAACAGACAGTATTTTCTCAACTCGCATTCAAGTGAACCGTTGTAGAGAGGAATCTTGATGCTTGGCTTCAGACGAATCTGCTCAAAGCATTCCTGACGATAGCTCAGAACCCATGCCTCATTATCCTTGAAGCAGTTCTTCAGCTTGTCGCCAATCATCTTGTATGTTGCCAAGAGGTTAGGGGTTGAGATACGCTCTCCGTATGGTGGATTTGTAACCATGATAGCCTTCTCCTTTGGCTGTTTGAAGTCGGCAAAGTCTGCCTGCTCTATAATAACATCCTTGCTAAGACCCGCAGCACGAACATTGAGAGCTGCTGTATTAACAGCCTTCATGTCAATATCATAGCCGTAGATCTTATGCTCGAACTCACGCTCTCTTGAATCGTCGTTGTATATCTCGTCGAAGAGGTCGGCATCAAAGTCTGGCCATTTCTCGAAGGCGAACTCCTTGCGGAATACACCTGGGGATATGTTGCGGGCAATAAGTGCTGCCTCCACCACAAGTGTTCCTGAACCGCACATAGGGTCGATGAAATCTGTCTCACCCCTCCATCCTGTCATAAGGATTATTCCGGCAGCAAGAACCTCGTTCAGAGGTGCCTCTACGCTCTCCTGACGATAGCCACGGCGATGCAATGACTCGCCACTTGAGTCGAGGGCAACGGTAGCCTCGTTTTCCGAGATGTGAATATTGATGCGGATGTCAGGATTGGCTACAGATATGTTCGGACGTTCGCCTGTCTTCTCACGGAACTGATCCACGATGGCATCTTTCACCTTGTAGGTCACGAAGCGTGAGTTGCGGAAATTCTCTGAATAAACTACAGAATCCACTGAGAAAGTCTTTCCCTTCCCGATATATTCGCTCCAGTCAATCTCCTGCACTTTCTCATACATATCCTCTGCCGATGAAGCCGTAAAGGTGGCTATAGGCTTGAGGATTCTGATTGCTGTATGCAATTGGAAATTCGCACGGTACATCATCTCCTTGTCGCCGGTGAAGCTTACCATGCGGTTCCCCTTTTCTATGTTCTTGGCACCGAGTTCTGTCAACTCCTGAGCCAGCACTTCTTCAAGACCCATGAAGGTCTTTGCTATCATTTTAAATTCCATATCCATTAAGGTTTGTTCCCGCATTGTCGCGGAAACTCTTGTAAATCTTTGTATTTGGTGCTACATTCTCGGTAATCCAGATATTTGCGCCTATCACGCATCCCTTTCCTATCGTTATTCTTCCGAGTATTGTAGCATTACTGTAAACTATCACATCATCCTCAAGAATCGGGTGGCGAGGTATTCCCTTTATCGGGTTGCCGTTCTCGTCAAGAGGGAAGCTCAATGCACCAAGCGTTACGCCTTGGTACAGCTTTACGTTGTCTCCGATGATACACGTCGCGCCTATCACTACGCCTGTTCCGTGGTCAATAGTGAAGTGATGACCTATTGTAGCTGCCGGATGTATGTCGATACCTGTCTCTGAATGGGCAAGCTCTGAAATCATACGTGGGATGAGAGGCACGCCAAGAACGTGGAGCTCATGGGCAATACGGTAGTTCACCAGAGCCTTTATTACAGGGTAGCAAGATATTATCTCGCCAAAGTTCACAGCTGCCGGGTCTCCGTTATATGCAGCCTCGATATCTGTAGCGAGTGTCTTGCGAATCTCTGGAAGTCGTTCTATAAGCTGGTTAGTTATCTCTCTCGCTTTCTTTTGCAAGCAGTTATCATCAGTACAGTCTTTGTCGTCATCGCAATCCTCATCTGCAAAGCACAGTCCTGCCATTATCTGTTGGCAGAGCAGTTTATGCATTCTCTCAAGGTCAATGCCGATATGATATGGGAGGGTGTGCCTGTTGACCGATGACTGGCCATAATAGCCGGGGAATAATATACCACGGGCAAGCTGTATGATTTCTGATAATGCATCTCCTGAAGGCAGAGGGTTGCCTTCCTGATGCTGGTGGAACAGACCTTTCAGCGACTCGCTGTCTGAAAGTCGGCTCACAGTCTCGATGAGCGTCTTATTTGTACTTGATGGTGCCATCCTTTTTGTTGTGTCAATAAATTTGAGTGCTTTATTCGCACTAAGGCAAAAGCGCATGTTACCCCATGAGGTTAGCGCGCGTAATTTATATTTGTCTGCAAAATTAATAAAATAACTGAAAAATAAAGAACTTTCATAGAAAAAAATAATAAAAAGTAGTACCTTTGCATTCGTAATGAGCAAAAAAGCACAGAATTTTTTTCTACTCTTCGGACTTTCTGTCCTTGGAGTCATGGTATATCAGCTTGACTATCAGGAGGCATGGCAGGGTATGTGTCATGCAGGATATTGGTTCGTCGCCGTTGTCGTTCTATGGGCATTTCTCTATATCTTCAATGCCTCTGCATGGTATATAATAATCCGTTCCGACGGTAGTCCTGAGACTCGCACTCTCTCATTCTCCTACATCTATCGCCTTACGGTTTCCGGTTTTGCACTTAACTATGCCACCCCTGGAGGCCTTATGGGCGGAGAGCCTTACCGCATCATGTCTATCTCTCCATTCATAGGAAAGGCAAAGGCTTCCTCATCGGTCATCCTATATGCTATGACCCACATGTTCAGCCATTTCTGGTTCTGGGCAATAAGTATCATTCTCTTTCTTGTCACCCAGACCTTGACAACCAATCTCGCCATACTCCTTGCCCTTTGCACAGGCTTCTGTATCCTCGGACTTTGGTTCTTTATGGCTGGCTATCGTAAAGGCTTGGCAAATAGAATGTTGTCTATTGCCCGTCATATCCCTGTTCTAAAGAAATGGGCGCGTCCTTTTGTGGAATCTCACAAGGAACAGCTTGACACAATTGATAGCCAAATCTCAGCCCTTCATGCTCAGAATCCAAAGACCTTCGTAACGGCTGTTCTCCTTGAACTTGTCTGCCGAATTGTTTCTTCCTTGGAGATTTATTTCATCCTCCTTGTCCTTATGCCCGAGGTAAGTTTCATACAATGTATTCTTATTCTTGCCTTCACCTCCCTCTTTGCCAATCTCCTCTTCTTCATTCCCCTTCAGTTAGGGGGTAGGGAAGGAGGCTTCCTTATGTCGATAACCGCTTTCGGCATATCATCCGGAAGTGCCGCTTTTGTTGCCCTCATGGTGCGTCTTCGAGAGCTCATCTGGACGGCAATAGGCCTCGCGCTTATCAAGTTCAGCGGAAAGTAAATTCCTTCTTTGGGAAAGTAAATCTTCTTTTCTGGAAAGTAAATTGAAAGTAAATTATATTCAGTAAATTCTGGCAGCAAGCTGCTTTTAACACCTCGCTATTTGCTTTCGCCATCTAAAAAAACAGGATAAAACCAATAAAAACAGATAAAAACAAAATGTTTTATTTTGTGTTCTTTTGTTTTAATTGGTTTTTCTAAATGGCGAAAGCAACTAATTATTAACTAAACGCAAAGTCGCAAAGATTTTATCTGAACACGGAAAATACAGAATAAACGAAGGCCTTCGTTTCTTTCGTGCATTTCGTGTTCGTAAAAAGAAAACCTCTGTATCTCTGCGGCTCTGCGTTTGAAATATATT
>OMXX01000105.1 GCA_900315105.1 uncultured Prevotellaceae bacterium
AACTTATCTCAGAGAGGAGAGTCAACTTTTTCCGTATAGATATGAAAACGGTAATTATCAAGGCCTAAAAGAGAGTCAACCTTTTTCAGGAAAAGACAAAAATTTTTTTGAGGGGTGTGGTCAAATTGGTCAAGGTCAAACTGGTCAAATTGAAATCGGATGTCGTTTCCGGCTCACAATAATAATAAAAATATATATTTTTATTATATATTGTGGCACTTTTTGCCTTGCGGAAACGAGTTTGACCAAAATGACCATGACCAAAATGACCATGACCAGATGACGCAGGCGGCGCGCTCTGCACCGGCAAACAGAGCGTCAGCGCCAACGCTCCCGTATGCCCAATATGCGGGAAACCGATGATTAAACGTGTAGCCAGGAAGGGCGTCAATTCGGGTAAGGAGTTTTGGAGTTGCAGCGACTATCCCAAATGCAATGGCACAAAAGCCTGAGCACCCTTTGGGCAGATTTTTTTGAGGACAGAGAGTGAGTGTCGGAAATTTTTCGTAACTTTGGGGCGGAATTGGTGTAATATAACCCATAAAGTGTGCTTTAAAAGGCCGAAAGAGAGAAGAAAATAAGTATGCAGGATAAGTGGAATCAATTCGTGTATTATCTGCACGAGGCGAAGGAAAAAGGCGTGGATGAGTCCGAGTATCATTCAACGATAGAGGCCCAGCTCCAGCTGTTGGGATGGATGCGCTATAAGAACGAGATTTGTCACAAGCCTAATCTCTCCATTGGCAACAATGGACACATCCAGCCGGACATCCTGATTCAGAAGGACGACAAGAAGCAGTTTGTTATCGAGGTGAAACAACCTCGGCATACGCAGATTGCAAAAGACAAAGACCAGTTGGTTTCCTATATGCGCCAACTGAAGCTCAGTGCCGGCATCTACATCGGAGAGCATATCGAGATTTTCTACGATAAGCCAGAAAGCGAGAACGCCGTTTCCGTGCTGACCATTCCCCTGGAGCTTGACAACAAACGCGGCGTGCGTTTTGTGGAGTTGTTCTCCAAAGAGCGTTTCAGCAAGGAGGCTTTCGTTCAGTTCTGCGAGGACCGGATAAAGGAGATGCATCGTCAGGAGAGCCTGAACAAGATCAAGGAAAATCTGATGAACAAGGCTCAGGAGCAGATAACTGAAGGCATGAAGATGTACCTGATGGAGAAGTATGGCAACACGTTCTCTGAGGGGGATATTGCGGGCATGCTGTCTTCGCTGACTTTCACTGCATCTTCCGGAGGCGTCCAAACGCATGTGATTTCACCAACACCCGCTCCGCAAACGCAGCTTAAAGCAGCAGATAAGCCAAAGCGCCAACACGACAAGACGCAGTATTCTATCAACGGCGGCGTCTATGAGGGCAAAGGTCGCTTTGTGCTCAGCTTAGTGACGAAATATGTGGAGCAACATCCTGCTGCCACTTTTGCTGAACTGGAGAACGTATTTTACCCCAAGTTACAAGGAGGATATGGCGTGATTCGTACGCTAGACACTATCCGCGAAAAAGACATTACGGACAGACGCTATTTCGCGAAACCTGATGAATTGCTGCGCAGCGCTGACGGAAAGACATTTGCGGTATGTGCCGAATGGGGTATTGGCAATACACCCAGAGTTGTAGAGTTTGCAAGGCAGTTGGGATACAAAATAACCACTACCGGCGAAGCGCCGAAGACAATTATCAAGTCTAGCGGCTTGATTTCTTGCGTGCTCACTCGCAACGCCAATGCCAAAGGCGTTTTCGATACCGCCACACAAACGCTGACAGTCCTGAAAGGCAGCACCATCAATCCAGGATGTGTTGACAAGATAAAGCCTGCGACAAAGGTAACTCGCGACGCTCAGGTTGCCAAATTTGCAGAGCGCAGAGGCAGCGAACTGGTTGTTGTGAGGGATGCCGTTTTCGACTCACCCAGTGGCGCTGCTGTCTTCTGTGTTGGCGGCTCTGCTAACGGTTGGATAGAGTGGAAGGACGAAAATAACAATATGCTGGATATTTACAGGAAGTAGTGCAAAAAATGAATTGTTTATTCTAAAAACATAAACTTGGTTGTTTTTCCTTATTTGTTTGGTGAAATAGATTTATGATAATTCAAAGCATAAAACAACTTGTAGAGAACTACGAGAATAACAGAGATTTCTTCTTGACAGAACGCTACAATGAAGCTCAGTTAAGAAGTGATTTTCTGGACCCGCTGTTTGAATTGTTGGGATGGGACATCAAGAATAAGGCAGGAAGACCTACAAATGAACGTGAGGTTATCTTGGAGGAGCCTCTTAAGGCTGGTGCTTCTGAGAACACTAAGAAACCAGACTATACGTTTCGCTTGTTTGCTGAGCGAAAATTTTTCCTCGAAGCTAAAAAGCCTTGTGTGAGTATTGATAAGGTTGATGCACCTGCGCGTCAGGCTCGCCGATACGGATATACTGCCAATTTGAAAATCTCTGTATTGTCGAACTTCGAGTACCTGATGATATATGATGCCTCTGTTAAAGTGGAGGAAACGGATACCTACCAAAAGGCTCTTATCAAGAAGTATCGCTACACAGAATACGAAGATAAGTTTGAGGAACTATTGCTTTTGCTAGGAAAAGAGTCTGTGTATTCTGGGCAGTTCGATGAAGAGTGGAAGGATATTGAAGTACGTTTGAAGCAATGGTCTGTTGATAAGCAGTTCTTGAAGCAGATTAATGAGTGGCGCTTGTTGCTTGGCAAGGAAATTCTCAATACAGAACCAACAATGGATATGAAAGTATTGGGAGATGCGGTACAAAGCTATATCAATAAGATTCTCTTTCTTCGTGTTTGTGAAGACAGAAATATCGAAACCTACAAGGATTTGTTGATAATTGCAGATAGTGGTAATTTCGATAAACTTTTGAAAAAGTTCAAGAAGGCAGATTCGAAATATAACTCAGGACTGTTTGATCAAGCACTTTCAGAGAAAGTAGTGTGCAATGCCAGTTCTGCTTTCTGGACGATTATCCGCCAATTGTATTTCCCTGAAAGTCCATATTCGTTCAGCGTGTTCTCATCTGACATCTTGGGTCATATTTACGAAATCTTTATTGCCGAGAAGCTGGCGGTAAAGAATGGAGAATTGCAAATAGTCAAGAAGCCAGAAAATGAGGATCGTGATGTGGTTACAACACCCACTTATATTATCCGCGAAATCCTCAGGCAAACTATTGCACCACTATGCAAGGACAAATCTGCCAAGGAAATACTGAAATTGAAGATAGCAGATATTGCCTGTGGGTCAGGAGCTTTTTTGTTGGAAGCATACCAGTTGCTTAATGACATACTGATAGACTACTATATCCAGCATGACACCTCGAAACTCGTGCAAATTGGAGAAAATTCTTTTAGGTTGAAATATGCAGAGAAGAAACAATTATTGAAGAATTGTATCTATGGTGTTGATAAGGATTTTAACGCTGCGGAAGCAAGCAAGTTTGGTCTTCTGTTGAAACTGTTAGAGAATGAGGATTCGGCAAGTCTGCTGAATGAACATCCAATATTGCCAGATTTGGCCAATAACATCTTCTTTGGTAATAGTCTTTTGTCAGACAGCGACATTAAAGCTGAAGATAACGATGAAATCAATCCGTTTGATTTTGGCACCAAGCGTTTTGATGCCATTATTGGCAATCCTCCCTATTTGACAACAGAGGGAATGAAGAAAATTACTCCTAAGGAGTTGCCTCTATATAAAAATAAATATGCAAGTGCATACAAGCAGTTTGATAAATACATGGTATTCGTGGAGCGAGCAATGGATTTGTTGAATGACAACGGTTTGCTTGGTTACATTGTCCCATTGAAGTTTATGAAGGTTGGGGCTGGTCAAGAACTGCGCCGAATTATTTCAACGCGTAAAACACTCGAAGCTATTACTGCGTTTGGCGCTTGCAAGGTGTTCCCTGGAAAGTCCAACTATACATGCCTGCTTATTGCTAAGAAGGCAGAGCATGAAACATTCAGATATAACGAAGTAAGCAATTTGAATCAATGGAAGTTGGCAGACAAGAATATATTGCCTACCGATACGAAGAGCTATGACGAGATTTCTGAGGGAACTTGGCCCTTGTTCCCTGAACAACTGAGGGAAGCATACGACACTATTTTTGCAAATAGTAAAACACTTCTGGAGATTACTGGCGAAGAAAACATCTTTAATGGCATCCAAACAAGTGCCAACAGAGTGTACGTTTTCCAACCTAAGTCAGAAACAAATGACGTTTATACCTTCGAGAAAGATGGTCAAGACTGGAAAGTAGAGAAAGAGGTAACAAGACCATATTTCCAGACTTCAACTGGTGATGATGGTCTGAATACTTATCGCACATTTAAGCCAAATGCATGTGTGATATTCCCATATAGGAAGAATGACAAGGATAAGCTGGAAATGATTCCCCTCGATGACATCAAACAAGACTATCCCAAGCTGTATCAGTACCTTCTTGCTCATGAGAATATCTTGAACGCAGAGACTCGTGACATTAAGCCAATACCAACAACTGCCAACGAGTGGCACAGGTATGGCAGACACCAGAGTCTTGATGCTTGCAATCTTCCGGAAAAGATTATTGTAGGTGTGCTTTCTACAGGCGACAAGTATGCTGTTGATACTTGCAGCACTTTCGTATCATCTGGTGGTACTGCTGGTTATTGCATGATTGCTTTACCAGAAGATTCTCCTTATTCAATCTACTATTTACAAGCTATTCTAAACTGCAAGTATCTGGAATGGATCAGTTCGCTTTATGGCGAGATATTTAGAGGCGGTTTCATCGCACGTGGAACAAAAGTGCTGAAACAACTACCTATCCGTAAAATAGACTTTGATAATGACAAAGAACGTAAGGCCCACAAGAGTATTGCTGATCTGCAAAAGCAGTTGATACAAATGGGAGATGAGATAGATGCAGCACATGGAAATAAACGCAAGCTCACCATCTTGCAACGTAAATTTGAGTTATCAAAGAAACAACTTGCTGATTTTATCATGCACCTCTATGGCATGGAAAAATACGACAGTATCATCCCAATAATCAAGGAACAATATGCTGCTGATTGAGGACGCATCTGAACAGAAATTGCGAGGAGCTTATTACACTCCACCTGCAATAGCATCGTTTATACTCCATTGGGGCATAAGCGGCATTCCCGACGCAGACATATTGGAGCCGAGTTGTGGTGATGGCGTTTTCTTGAAGCAAATGGTAAAAGAAAACATGCTTTTCCATCATGCAACGGCAGTAGAATATGAAGAAGCAGAAGCAGAGAAGGCCCGTGCGATAGGTCTTCATGATTCTGAGGTAATCAATGCTGACTTCCATCGTTTCTGTTTAGATACCGAGCAGAGGTTCAATCTCGTTGTTGGCAATCCACCATTTATCCGCTATCAGTATTATGATGAAGGACAACAGTCTTTGGCTAGCGAGATATTCAAGAAAGCGGGACTAAAGCGTTCCAAACTGACTAATGCCTGGGTGACGTTTGTTGTTGGTTGCACTCAACTTCTTCGAAATGAGGGTAAGATGGGATTTGTTATTCCATCAGAACTACTCATGGTTAAGTATGCCCAGCAGTTACGTAGTTATCTCGCAAAGACCTTCAATAAGATAAACATTATATCATTTAAAAATCTAGTTTTTGAAGAAATTCAACAGGAGGTTGTATTGCTATTATGTGAGAAAAATGGCAGTAATGAACATAAAATAGAGCATCTTGAAGTTAAAGATATTGATGGGCTACTTGCATTAGATCCCCACAAACTAGAATTTCCGAGCAAGGATATAGATTTCCATACCGATAAATGGACATATTATTTCCTTGATAAGAAAGAATTAGACTTACTGAATAAAGTCAAGAAGTTGACAACCATTTCTTCTTTCGCAAATGTGGAGGTTGGCATCACGACGGGGTCAAATGATTTCTTTACTGTTCCTCAATCAGTTGTTGATTTATATCAGTTGGAAAGATATGCCCGCCCAATGGTAGGTAGAAGCGTACAGGTAAATAGCCTATGTTTTACTAAAAAAGATTGGAGGGCTAACGTTTCTTCTGGAGCGAAAGCACATCTTCTCGTTTTCACTCCTGACGCTAAAGGAAATGGAAATGAAGGCGTAAAAAGTTATCTGGAAGAAGGTGAGCGGAATGAGGTAGATAAAGGTTATAAAAACAGTATCAGAGATTATTGGTGGGTCATCCCATCTATAAAGGTTTCTGACGCATTGTTCCTTCGTCGCAATAATCTCTATCCCAAGTTCGTTTTAAATGAGGCCGGTGCATATACTACAGATACCATGCACAGAGTCTTTATTAAAACGGGGGTTAATAAGAGGGCTTTTGTCGCAAGCTACTATAATTCGTTGTCGTTTGCTTTCGCAGAAATACTTGGTCGTAATTTCGGTGGCGGTTGTTTGGAACTAATGCCCAGTGAGGTAGGTGGAATCTGTCTGCCTTACAGAGAAGAAAATGAGCAAATATTTGATACCCTCGACCTTATGCTTCGCAAAAAGGCCTCTGCTGACGAAATACTTGATTATACAGATGAGATAATTCTTCATCAAGGTATTGGTTTATCAAGAGAAGAGGTTAAATTAGCACGATCCATTTGGCACAAGATAATAAATCGCCGTTTGTCTCGTGAAACACTAGAAAAACCTGCAGAGAAGAAAGAGGCAAGTAAGGGGAAATGTATTCAGCTTAATCTCTTTGAGCTCTTTGAACAATATAATTTTGATCCAATTGTCCAGAATTCAATGGCTCGTGAGGATGAGTGCGAAGTGTATAACAATTCTTCTAATGTACTGGCGATTCCCGTTGACATAACAAAGAACCTGCTTATTTGTAATGTAAAGAAGGACAATTGGAAGCAATATCTTGATGGCTCAGCCAAAATTTATTATACAGGGAAGAAGTTTCCGACAACCATTTCTCTTAACAAGCTGTACTACTTCATGCCATATATTTCAGGCAAGGGTGTTCGCGATCTCTACTACATAAAAACTGCCCGCCTAGGTTACCGGAAGGAAGGGCAGGTGGACGAAGATAAGAATGACCTGCGGCTTGTATTTGAAATTGAACGAGTTGAACAACTGTTTAATGATTATCAGCCTGTAAATTTGGAGATTTGGCATACGTTTACCGACACTAACCTAAGAGCGATATTGGCATTAGGAGTAGATGGTAAGTCAACGTTATAATCTGTTTCATATCTCAGAAGAATTAAAGTGTTTATGAAAATAGATGATGATTTTTATGCAAATAGCAGAAAACTGCATGGGGAAGAACGATATAGAAAACTTTACCACTATACGTCTTTCGATTCTTTTGTAAAAATTTGGCTAAATCACAATTTAAAATTCTCACCTTTATCAGTTGTAAACGATGTTCAAGAAGTAGGATTTCAATCGGCAGTTGTTAACTCCGATAGATTGGATTTATGTAAAAGGTTGAATCAACGCCGCTTTTCGTATAAACAAATAAGTTTTACGATGGACTATGATTCTGCATTAAAAGGATGTACATCTCCAATGATGTGGGGATTATATGCAGACAAAAGGAAGGGAGTATGCATAGAATTAGATTACGATAAAATTAAGTTTCCTGAAGACGTTTTGAAAGGGATTGTAAAGTATCAGAAATATGTAAAATGGCAGAATATTGTGGATGAACGAATAGAAACGGAAGAGGGATTGAATGCTTATGTGAAGAAGTATAAGAATCGTCTTTTTTTTACAAAACAAAAAAGTTGGGAGGGAGAAAACGAGTATCGAGTTTTGAGTAGAGAAGATTTTTTGAATATTGAAGGTGCAATAAATACCATATACCTAACTTCTTGTTGGAGTCAAGAATGTCTACTTGTTGAAAAATTAGTGGACGGGAGAGTGCCTGTTAAATTTTTGGACTATATAGGTACATTTAACAATTGGGCTATTCCTATATTAAGAAGTACAAGGGAGCAAAGAGAATACGAGATAAAACTAATGGAGCGAAAACAGCGACAATAATTCTGATGCTTTAATTTTTAGCTAGAGAACACCTAATTTGTTATGATTATCTTATGTTGAGGCCAAAAGAAATTGAAATTCCAGAAAAAGCCCCGTTCCAAAATTGTAAATTGGGAAGGGAGAAATATGCTAAAATATTAACGGACATTGTTGGTTATTATGCAAATGAAGGCTGTGTTCTTGCTCTTAATGCAAAATGGGGAGCAGGCAAAACAACCTTTGTTAAGATGTGGCAACAACAGCTAAAAAATGAGGGCTTTAACACTCTCTACTTCAATGCTTGGGAGTGTGATTATATGACAGACCCTCTTATTGCTTTAGTGACAGAACTTGAAGAGCTTAAGGGCAACCCCAAGGATTTTCAAGAAATTGCGTCTAATATTGGCCGTATTATCTTAGCTGTTGGTGCTTCTGCAGGGAAGCAGTTTGTTAAAAACAAATTAGGCATAGATTCAGAAGTTCTTGATAGTGCTGTGCATAAGATTTCAGACCTTGGTGAGGAGGCTTTGAAAGAATATAAGAGTCAACAAGGCAGCCTTAAACAGTTTCGTGAGTTACTAGTAAATTATGTGGTCTCTGCTTCTAGTAAAACGCCAATCATATTTTTTATTGATGAGTTAGATAGATGTAACCCTGCTTTTGCGGTGCGTTTGCTTGAAAGGGTTAAACACCTGTTTTCTATTCCCAATGTCGTTTTTGTGCTATCTATTAACGGCGAGCAACTGGAGCTTGCTATTCAGGGCTATTATGGTTCCTCTTTATTTAATGCAAAGGAGTACCTGCGTCGTTTTATTGATATTGAATATAATCTTCCAGAGCCAGATCTCTCGTCTTTCTGTCAATATCTCTATCATCAATATGGATTTGATGATTTTTTCAAAAACGAGGAAAGGAATGCGAGCAGAGAGCTCCAATATGAAAGCGATTCTTTCTTGAGAATTGTAAAAACCATAGCATCTCCGGAACAGGTCTCTCTACGCGACATAGAACAAATGTTCATATTTGTTAGGTTGGCACTTAATGGTTTCGCCCCTAGCAGTAAATCTATTCCTGATATTCTCTTTTTGCTGGTATATTTGAAATTTACAAATAATGATTTGTATCATACTATTGTAAGTCATAAACTTAGTTGCAAAGACTTGCTTGATGAAATAGAAAAGCATGTACCCAGAAGCAGGACCCTGGAAGAACAGGAGACAAACCCTCGTTCATTTACTTTTGTAATTGCACATTTAATTTTTTTATATAATCTAAAGGAAAACGAAGATTACACACAAAATCTTTTTGAAAAACAGGCAAACTCAACGGAGAAGATTTCTATTTTTCATCCGAATCAATTTCAAAAGGAAGTCTTTGATGAAGCTTTAAATAGCTATGGGAGTGACTTTAATAACAGAATACCACTCTCATATTTTGTAAACCGAATTGAACTAATGAGTCAATTGACGAAATACTAGATATATTGTATCACGCCCTCATTCTATAAAAATCGAGCAATCCCACTTACATGCCAACGCTCCTCAACATAACGTCCAATGAGCTGACTGCGATGGCTGTAGTCGCTGTCATTGCAGGGATTGTTACTGCATTCCTCGTGCGGTTCATTATCAGGATGAAGGGTGAGATCAACTTTAGGAATCAGGCAGAGGCGTTGAGGGGTCAAGTCAATGAGGCAAGAGAAGAGCTAGAAACGCTGTTACTGCCAACGCATCTGGTGAGTGATGATGACATAGAGCGCTTCAAGACAAGACACCAAGCACTTCTGAAAAGCATTGATGCCATAGAAGGACACAAATATTTCAACGAAGAGATTTTCAGGGAAACAGGCATTACGCCCTTCAAAGCACATCTGGCTGCCAGTCCTGCGAAAAAAGAAGAGACCAACAAGGTCTATAACACCATTGTAGAGCTAAAAGATTCTGCTGCCAAAGTGATGGATAACTATCGCTCGTTGGTCCATCCGGCACACTATTTTGCACATTCGGAGCTGGAGGATTTCTTCGATTCGTACAACGAGATTAAGGAGAAAGTTGACTTCATTTTCCCTGAGTATGCCCAATTTGTGACAGACGATGACAGCAAAGAGCTGCCTGCAGTTTTCCAGAGGATAGAGTCTGAGCGAGACGCGCACAACAAAGAGTTCGTGAAGACGGAGCTGGAGGCCAACAAACTCTACTTTGATCACGTGTTGGGTACATATCCGCTCGACCCGCAGCAGCGAGACTCCATCGTCAAGCTCGAAGATAACTGTCTGGTGATTGCCAGCGCCGGAAGTGGTAAGACGTCAACGATAGTAGGTAAGGCCAAATATCTGGTGGAAAAGCAACACATCAACCCCGCAAAGATTCTGCTCCTGACATACACGAAGAAAGCAGCAAACGAACTGTCTGAGCGTATGGAGATAGAGGGGTTGAGTAGTGGCACATTCCACAGTTTGGCCTATCATATCATAGCACAGACAACAGGGCAAGCACCTTCAATATGCGATGCGGATGTTCCGCTCAATGTGTTCCGTAAGTTGATAGTCGAAGACGAGGACTTCCTTAGTGCCGTTAATAATTATGTGATCAACCTTCAGTCGCTCATGAAGTTGGAACACGACTACGTCGATTCCTTTGCATATTTCGAGGACAGAAAGAAATACGGCATTCAAGCTCTGTTTCCCGATGTGGACGGCAAGATTATCTTTACACGAAGCGAGGAGGAAAAACGTCTTTGCTCCATCCTCACGCGATTGGGTGTCATGTTCCGCTACGAGTGCGATTATCCTGTCAACACAAGAACTCCCGAGCGACGGCAATATAAGCCGGACTTTACCATATATTATAAGGATGCCCGGGGACAATGGCAGCGTATATATCTGGAGCACTTTGCCCTTGATAGCGACGGGTTGACTCCTCGCTGGTTCGGAGAAGGAACAGCTGGAGGATGGAAATTGGCCAATCTGAAATATATTCAAGGCATTGCCTGGAAACGGCAGACACACAGAGAGAACCAGACCATCCTGATAGAAACAAGAAGTGCCGACTTCCATGATGGGACGATAGAAGAGAAACTTGTGGCGCAGTTGAAGAAATACGGCGTCCCCATAAAGCCACGCACCGACAAGGAGCTGTATGACTTGCTGGTACAGCGCAACCGCCAGATGGAGAAGACGGTGTTCACTCTGTTGCTCTCATTCATCACCCTGATGAAAGCCAATGAGAAGACCATTGATGGATTGCTCAAGACGCTGACGCCGGAGGAGGGCCACATGATGACGGCCAACGAGAAGCGCAACAAGTATATACTGACCAAAGTGGTGAAACCCTTCTTTGACGCTTATCAGGCTGAATTGGAGAAGAACTATGAAATAGACTTCACGGATGCCATAATACAGGCTACGAGCCTCTGTCGCGAAGGACTGTGGAGACACTACGACTACATTCTCGTGGACGAGTTTCAGGATATATCCGTAGACAGATACAAGCTGTTGCAAGCTTTGCGCTCGGACAAGTCGAAGACAAAGCTCTACTGCGTTGGTGATGACTGGCAGAGTATTTTCCGATTTGCCGGCAGCGATATGGCTTTGTTCTATGACTTTGAGCAGTATTTCGGCTTTACGGAGTTGTGCAAGATTGAAACGACATACAGATTCCATCAGCCACTCATCGACAAGTCTTCCGCTTTTGTGATGAAGAATCCCGCCCAGAAGAAGAAAACGATTAAGACACCTGTGGGCGACCGGAAGAAGACAATGCTCAACTTCGTCAAATGCGAATCTAAGGATGACGGCGTATTGAAGAAAGTGACGGAAATCATTTCCTCTTTGCCGAAAGACGAAAGCGTTCTCCTCATGGGACGATACAACTACGATGTGATGTCTGTAGGCTTCAAGGGTAAGATTGACCACAACGACAACCGCATAAAGGTGAATATCGCCGGACGCGATATTTTCTTCTTGTCTGTCCATTCCGCAAAGGGTCTGGAGGCCGATCATGTGATTCTGGTCAACTGTAATCAAGGAGCCTACGGATTCCCTTCGTTGATAGAGGATGATCCCGTACTGGACTTCGTATTAAGCAGAAGCGAACAATTCCCATTTGCAGAAGAGCGACGTCTGTTTTACGTAGCAATGACGCGCGCCAAGAAGAGGATGTATATTCTGTACGACAAGCAGCAGCCTTCGCCTTTCATCAGCGAGTTCCTGCTGAAGCTCGAAATCGGTTCGCATCTTTGTCCCAGATGTCTTGAAGGAAAGGTGGTTCCTATCAAAGACGGCACATCATCAAACGGCGCTCCATATCGTTCATTTACGTGTACCAACAATGAAGCTGGATGCGACTTCTTTGAAACGCGATTCGGAGACCTTACACCGCCAGGCATACTTGTCACAGAAGAGATGACATCCCAAGATATTGAACGTATGCGCGAGAATCGCAGACGAGCAAAGAAGGTTAGATACAATAAAGATTCCTAAATTCCCATTTCCCAATCAATAAAAACTAAACACTATGAAAAAATACATAAAGCCCACAATGACGGTGGCGAGGATTACCCAGAGTTAAATGTCAACTTCCGAGACCAATTAAACCATCAACAACTGCGCACGATTATAGACGAAGTGTTGAAGGAAGCTTAAAACACATTAATTTATTTTTTAGTATGAAGAAAGTTTTGTTATTTTTGTTCTTGTTCATCTGCGAACTGTCTTTTCCTGAAAAAGGTTGACTCTCTTTTAGGCCTTGATAATTACCGTTTTCATATCTATACGGAAAAAGTTGACTCTCCTCTCTGAGATAAGTT
>OMXX01000062.1 GCA_900315105.1 uncultured Prevotellaceae bacterium
ATCGAGATGCGGTCTTCTTTCTTGTAAAAGGTTCGTTGTTTCATTTTTTATACTTTAATTGGTTTGAGAAAAGTGTAAACCAATTTCAGTATAAGACATCATATTTTTTTATCGGACGGCAATATTTAAGAGTATATCCAGGAGCATCGTATGCTTCTGCATCAAGTTCAAGTATTCCATCCTTGAATACGTAGCCGTATGTCAAGAATCCTCAAGATATGCCGTGCCTTGGTTTGCTTGAGTATATTGATTTCTCTATGTCTGCGAAATTATATTGCCGTGTGCCTGTTGGGATAGGTTGCTGGTCTTTTCTTTTATTCTTTATTAGCATATCTCCATTTGGGGTGAATGTGATGGTTATCTCGCCTTCCTTGTATTCTTTATAACCGCCCCATCCGTCTGAAGCACCCACCAGATACCATGTTCCGATAATTTCTGATTTTCCTGCATTGTTGTCATCATCATCGTTGCTACAACTGCTAAGGCATGTCAAGCTTAATAGCAGCAAACTCATCAATAGAAACGCTTTTGTTCTCATATTCATTTTGTATGGTTTTAGAATTGTTTATATGCATATAATGCACGAGATGAAGAAACCTTGCATCAGAATTTCATTTTTCGCAAATTATTGCACTTGCATTAAATAGCAAGAAAAATCCCCTGCTCAATCCTATCCGGAAAGAGCAAGGGATTTATTCTATATAACATCCTTCCCTTTGGGAAGGTTTGGTTAGGCTTTTAAATCTGCTTGAAGAAGTCGTTGCCCTTATCATCAACGAGGATGAATGCAGGGAAGTCAACAACGTCAATCTTCCAAACAGCCTCCATGCCAAGCTCTGGGTACTCTACGCACTCAATGCTCTTGATGTTGCTTGAAGAAAGGAATGCAGCCACACCACCGATAGAACCGAGGTAGAAGCCCTTGTGATCCTTACAAGCATCGGTAACAACCTGTGAACGGTTACCCTTGGCAATCATTACCATTGAACCGCCGTTGTCCATGAACTCGTAAACGTATGGATCCATACGACCGGCTGTTGTTGGGCCCATAGAACCGCAAGGCATGCCCTGTGGAGTCTTTGCAGGACCAGCGTAGAGAACTGGGTGATCCTTGAAATACTGTGGCATACCCTCGCCAGCATCAAGACGTGCCTTGATCTTAGCGTGTGCGATGTCACGGGCAACAATGATAGTACCTGTGAGGTTCACACGTGTAGAAACAGGGTACTTGCTCAGCTCCTTGCAGATGTCAGCCATTGGCTGGTTGATGTTGATGTTGATTGCATCGCCCTCGCCTGCCTGACGGAGTGACTCTGGGATAAGCTCGTATGGTTTGTCGTCCATCTTCTCAATCCAGATACCATCAGCATTGATCTTTGCCTTGATGTTACGGTCGGCAGAACATGATACGCCGAGACCGATAGGGCAGGATGCACCGTGACGTGGAAGACGTACTACGCGAACATCGTGTGCGAATGCCTTACCGCCAAACTGAGCACCGAAGCCAATCTTACGAGCCTCTTCGAGAAGCTGCTTCTCAAGCTCGATGTCACGGAATGCGCGACCAGTCTCGTCACCTGTTGTTGGGAGGCTGTCATAGTACTTTGTAGAAGCGAGCTTAACGGTCAGAAGGTTCTTCTCAGCAGAAGTACCGCCGATAACGAATGCGATATGATAAGGAGGGCAGGCTGCTGTGCCGAGGCTCTTCATCTTCTCAACGAGGAAAGGAACGAGAGTGCCAGGGTTCTGGATACGTGCCTTAGTCTCCTGATAGAGGTATGACTTGTTGGCTGAACCACCACCCTTTACTACGCAGAGGAACTTGTATTCCATGCCCTGAGTTGCCTCGATGTCAATCTGTGCAGGGAGGTTGCAACGTGTGTTCACCTCGTCGTACATATTGAGAGGTGCGTTCTGAGAATAGCGGAGGTTATCGTTTGTGTAAGTGTTGTATACACCCTTAGCCAGAGGCTCTTCGTCCTCGAAGCCAGTCCAAACCTGCTGTCCCTTCTCTGCGTGGATGATAGCAGTACCTGTGTCCTGACAGAATGGGAGCTGACCCTTGCATGCAACTTCAGCGTTGCGGAGCATGGTGAGGGCAACGTACTTGTCGTTGTCGGTAGCCTCAGGGTCGTTGAGTATAGCAGCAACCTGCTTGTTGTGCTCACGACGGAGCATGAAGTTCACGTCGTGGAATGCCTGTGTTGTAAGAAGCTCAAGAGCCTCTGGTGAAACCTTCAGGATCTTGTTTCCCTCGAAGTCACCAACTGAAACGCCTTCCTTTGAGATAAGGCGATACTCTGTCTTGTCCTCGCCAAGCTGGAACATTGGCGCGTACTTGAATTCTGGATTTGCCATAATGTTTTTTATAATTTTACAAATTACTTTGTTACTTATTGGGGTTAATCATAAACTACAAATTACGAATTACGTGGTTACAGCAATAGTAACTTGGTAATTCGTAATTTGTAAATTATAATTATAGAGTGTTTACTTCAGGAATGCTGCGCGTGAAGCCTCAATCTGCTCCTTAGAAGCAGCAAGCTCCTTCTTGAAGTCAGCAAGAGTGATTGCGTTGAGGTTCTTCAGTGGGTTGAGAGCCTCTGCAACACCTACAATCTGTGGATCATAAACTGAGAGCTGCTCAATAGCGTCAATGATGCAGAATACACGGAATGTGATGTTAGCAACCTGCTCGTCAGTATAGCCAGCGCAGAACTTCTCAACGTTCTGTGACATTACATACACAGTTTCAACTGTTGCAGCACTGGTCATGATCCAGTAGAAGTTGATACGTCCCTCAGCTTCCATTTCCTTGTAGAGCACCTTATTAATCTCTGCGTTTGTCTTTGCCTCGTTAGCCTTCTTGATAGCAGGATCGTTGATTTCTGACATGAGCTTTGAGGTAGCCTCGTCATAGTGGCTGATATCCATGTCATAGAGAGCTGCTATTTCCTTGTCGGCTGTAAGCATGGCAAGAATTGCATATTTCTGAGCGATTGATGTAGCATTGGCACTTACCGCAGGAGAGAGCAGATAAGTAGGCTTAACCTTCTTCTCTTCAGCAGTGAGCTTGATCTTTCCTGCCTTGATGTTCTCCTCGATAGCAGCAAACTGCTTCTCGTTGATTTGTGTTGAGAGACTGTCGAGGTGCATTTTTACAGAAGCCTCGAGCTGAGCCTGCTCAAATGTCTTAGTTGTGTCCTGATCGGCAACTTCCTGCTGTGGCTTAGAACCACCGCAAGATGCAAGTACCATAGCAGCGAATGCTACGATTGCGAGAGTGAATTTCTTCATAATGATTTGGTTTTTATTATTATGTTTTTTGTATTTACGAAATATTCAATGGTTTCGGGTGCCGGTAGCTATGTGACATAGCTGACCGCTAACACCTATCCCCCAATTTAGGTGCAAAGATAATAAAATATTTTATAATTCAACAAAAATATCGGAAAAATCTGATAAAGTATAGTTATTTTCCTTAATATTCCTGTTATTATTCTTTCCTCAGATAACGGGCAGGACGGTCGGAGTAGAGCATAATTGCGGCAATAATACTCATCAGCAACAGGATGGCGATGTTGAATTTCAGAGTCGGAATCTCGGTGCTGCCTATTACCTTTACGGAGCTATAGAACGGAGCACGGCCGTTGTTAGAGAGCGGTGTGAGGTATATGAAACCGGCTCTTGGCACGATATAGCCGTCTATGATGTCGTGAGTATGCTTGGTGTCGGCATTGATGCAGAAGTTTTCGAGCTGCTTGTTGTAGTGCTCCTTCTTCATCTTCAGGAATTCGTCCTTTCCGATTTTGTTGACTATGGACATGACTATCTTGTCCTCTTTCAGAGTTGCCTTGTTGCATCTGTTGGAAAGGGTGTCGTCGGCTTCATCAGTATAGGCACGGAGTGACTTATATGAATAGTCGCCAGAGTACGGCTTTAGGTTGCATACTTTGGATAGGGTAGGGAGTGCTTTCTTTATCACGTCCATGTGTTCGGGTTTCACTTCCTCACCTTTTGTCATCTCATCGTGCATAGTCTCAAGCTGTGACTGTACCTCATAGAGATAGGCAAACAGATAGTACTGAGCCTCGTATTTCTCTCTCTGGATATCAAACAGCGGAGCCTCGTATTCGTTGTCCTTGAACTGTGTTACGGATAATGCCTCGTATGCCCATCGTGAAGGTATCACGTCGCCTATTACTGGCACGTTTCCTGTTGTGCTTTTCGGTGTGAGGTCAGAGAAACTGACAACGAGTCCGCAAAGCATAATCTGTGGAATGAGCAGTATCGGGATGCTGATATAGATAGCCACGACGCTATTGAGGCTTTGTGACAACAGTAATCCGATAAGCGAGGACAGGAATGCTGCAAGGAACAACAGTCCCCACCACACGAAGAATACGTCGTGTAGCTCCATAATCATGTTTCCCACGCATACGAACAGCAGGGTTTGAAGCAGGGTGACACCTGCCATAAAGGCTATCTTGCTTGAGATATAGCTGGCATAAGACAGGCTCAGGAACTTCTCGCGTTTCAAAAGCGCCCTGTCCTTGATAATCTCTACTGCCGAACCGCTCATACCTATGAATATGGCTACTATCACGGCCATGAACAGATAGGACACAAGGTTCTTGTTCTCCATCACAGAATAGCCTTCCAATGGGGCATAGTGGGTTAGCGATGCACAGATGGCCGCAAGCAACGGTGCCTCAAGGAATGTGATGAGGAGATACTGGAGATTGGTTATCTTGGTGCGGAAATTACGCTGTAGCTGTATGGCAAACTGATGTATAACTCCCGGTCTCTTCTGGTCGGTAGGAGGTACATCTGCCTTTCTTGGCTCTTTCAGAGGTTTCTTTTTCTTTCTCCATTTCAAGTATGTCTCGTGCCATTCCTGCGGAGTAACCTTTCTCTCTTCCTTCATCCTACCGCTCTCATCGAGGGCTTTCTCGTCGATGATGTTGAGTATAATCTCCGGATTCACGTTTCCGCAAGTAGGACATGTGCTTGTGTTGGCGTCGGCATAGTTTGCTGCCGTCTTGAAATACGTGATGGCATCAATAGGGTTGCCGTCGAACACTGGATATCCGCCTTTGTCCAGTATCCAAAGTCTGTCGAACAGCTTATATACGTCGGATGAAGGCTGGTGGATGTTGATGATGACGAGCTTGCCTTTGTATGTCAACTCCTTGAGGATGTTGATTACATTCTCAGTATCGACGGAGGATAGTCCGGAAGTAGGCTCGTCGAGGAACAGGATTGCCGGCTCTCGGATAAGCTCGAGGGCGATATTCAGTCGTTTTCTCTGTCCTCCTGATATGTATTTGTTTATGGCGCTGCCTACCTTCAGGTCGCAAGCACCGTCAAGTCCGAGCTGACGCAGAACCACCAGGACACGCCTGTGGATTTCGGCATCGTTCATACCCTCGAAGCACAGTTTTGCCGTGTACCATAGGTTCTGATATACGGTAAGCTCTTCTACGAGGAGGTCGTCCTGTGGCACGAAACCTATCAGTTCTTTCGCTCCCGCCTCTAAGATGTTGTGCCCATTGATGGTGATGGTTCCGCTTTGCGGAAACAAAGTGCCGTTGAGCAATGACATCAATGTGGATTTGCCTGTTCCGCTACCGCCCATTACAGCCACAAGCTCACCGCTGTGGAGCGTGAAACTGAAATTGTGTATTCCGTTCTCGCTGTTTGGGAAGTGGAAGTCAATGTCACGTCCGCAGAACTCCACCTCGTTGCCTGTGTCCTGCTTTGAATAGAGGGCCTTGGCGGTAGAATAGTATAGTCGTGTACCTGTACGTACATTCTTCACCACGCTACTCTGTGCCCATGTCTGGAAGGTCTCTGGCAGGACAGGCACATCGTCCATGAGTATCGTGTCATTTCCCGTATAGGTGAGCTGTATTCTGTTGAAGTGAGGCATCCAGAAGGTCGTTATGTGACCGTCGATTCCCGGAACCTCAATCCTGCGTACAAGTTTTGATTCTTTGTCTCCCACAAAATCGCAGAAGGCAAGGAATATCTCATGGCTTACCCCGAAAATGCTTGCTGTTGTCTGGAAAAGTTCGTCGTCGGCAAGATATCCGAGTTCGTCGTTTACACAAAATTGCATCAGACGCAATAGGAACAGAGCCTGTTCCTCTGTGGATAGGTTTGCCTGAATCTTAGTACACACATCCTTGATGATAGCCTCCTTGTCAATATCAGGAGAACTGTCATAGAGGTCTCTTAGAGTCTCGTATATCGTGATGAAGTTCTCGGTATCGCGGATACCGAAATGACGTGCAAGATAGTTGTGAAGCTTCCGTTTGGAAACCTCAATATCCACGCAATCCCTTGCTCCGAAGAGGGCAAAGAGATTAGTGAGACCTGCAAGGATAGTATCGTTTACCATATTAATATTTATAAATGAGTCGGCCCTTCACCTGCCCTGTGGGCATCCTCTCCCCAAGGGGCGAGGAGGAAGTTACATTTGTTCGCGATGGAGGAACGCTATGGTTTTTGACGATAAGTCATGATTAAAAATACTAACTTTTCCCTCGCCCCTTGGGGAGAGGGTGTCCGTAGGACGGGTGAGGGGCTGTTAATAATCCCCATACAGGAAATCATTATATGGGTATTTCTGCACGTGTAATTCACGCACTTTCTTGTAAATCGTGTCTCTGAACTCGTCGATGTTTATCTTCTCCTTGGCAGAGATGAACAGACAGCCGAAGTTATTAGGATTGGTGTTCTCGTTGACCTTTGCCATCCATGTGCGCTTTAGGTCGTCGAGTGAAATCTCGTTCTTCTTCACAGGGGTGAGGTCGTCTTCCTCTTTCTCTGTCCATGTGTAGGCGTCAATCTTGTTGAAGACAATCATTGAAGGCTTGTCGGCACATTCAAGGTCGCCCAGAGTCTTTTCTACAACCTTTATCTGGTCTTCGAAATCAGGATGGGAGATATCCACCACGTGAAGAAGAAGGTCAGCCTCTCTTGTCTCGTCAAGCGTTGACTTGAATGAATCCACGAGGTCGGTAGGCAGCTTTCTGATGAATCCTACGGTATCTGCCAATAGGAATGGAAGATTATCTACCACAACCTTTCTTACCGTTGTATCGAGTGTGGCAAAGAGCTTGTTCTCTGCAAATACCTCACTCTTTGCAAGCATATTCATAATGGTTGACTTGCCCACGTTGGTATATCCGACTAGAGCCACGCGGATAAGTCGGCCTCTGTTCTTGCGCTGTGTTGTCTTCTGCTTGTCTATTTCCGCAAGTCTCTGCTTCAGAAGGCTCATTCTTCCGAGAATGATACGGCGGTCCATCTCAAGCTGAGTCTCACCAGGACCACGAAGTCCTACGGAACCCTTACCGCCACCAGAACCTGAGCCGCCGCCCTGACGCTCAAGGTGAGTCCAAAGGCGTTGGAGTCGTGGAAGCATATAGCGGTATTGTGCCAGTTCCACCTGCGTCTTGGCGTTGGCGGTCTGGGCACGCATAGCGAATATGTCAAGGATAAGACTCGTTCTGTCGAGTATCTTCACCTTGAGTTCCGCTTCTATGTTGCGAAGCTGTTTTGCCGAAAGTTCGTCATCGAAAATCACCATACCGACCTCTTCCCATGGAGTTCCGTCGGGATGTACGTCCTCGTTCTCCACGTGGTCTTCGCATTCCTCTATATATGCGCGAATCTCCTCAAGTTTTCCCGTTCCTACATAGGTTACGCTGCTTGGACCATTCACTCTCTGCGTGAATCTCTTCAGTACCTTTGCGCCGGCTGTGTCGGCAAGAAACTCAAGTTCGTCAAGATATTCGGTCGTTTTAGCCTCATTTTGGTTGGGAGTGATGAGGCCTACGAGTACGGCAGTTTCTGTTTTAGCTTCAGATATTACGAATTCTTTCATGTTGGTTGCAAAGATACAAAATAAATTCCGAAACTCAAAAATATATTTCGCAATAATTCTGCTTTTATGCCATAAGGGTATGTTAATGATTAAAAAACTATGCATTTCGTGGTTAAAATAAATTAAACGTAATCGTCTTTTTTCCTTTTTCTCATGTCATATCGGTATCTTTGCACCGTAAAATTGTAACAAAAATAAAAATTAAAGGTAAAACAGGATGAAAAAGAATCTTTTGCTTATCGCAATGGCAGTAACTGGTTGTATGGTAATCAGTAGCTGTGTAAGTAAGAAGGAGTTACTCGACTGTCAGAGTTCTAATGTTACTCTCAATAACAAGTATCAGGAAAATCGTGAGGCCCTCGCTTCTGCTAATGCTCGTATCCAGAGTCTTCAGGAGCAGCTCAATTCAGAGAAGGCTAATAGCGCAAGTCTTAAGAAGTCTTTGAAGGATATGCAGGAGTCTCTTAACCAGAGCCTTGCTGCTGCAAACTCTAACAATGTGAATGTTGCAAAGCTTGTTGACCAGATCAACGAGTCAAACCAGTATATCCGTCATCTCGTAGAGGTTAAGTCTAAGAGCGACTCTCTCAACATGGTACTTACAAACAACCTTACACGTTCTCTCTCTAAGGAGGATATGAAGGAGGTTGACGTACAGGTAATGAAGGGTGTCGTTTATATCTCTCTTGCTGATAACATGCTCTATCAGAGCGGTTCTTACGAGATTAGCGACCGTGCTGCTGCTACTCTCTCTAAGATTGCGAAGATCATCAGCGACTATAAGGACTATGACGTTCTCATCGAGGGTAATACCGATAATGTTCCTATGAAGGGTACTAACATCCGTAACAACTGGGATCTTTCTTGTCTTCGTGCATCAAGCGTTGTACAGTGTCTCCAGACAAAGTATGGTGTAGATCCTAAGCGCCTCACAGCAGGTGGTCGTGGTGAGTTCAACCCAATTGCCGACAACAACACAGATGCTGGTCGTGCAACAAACCGTCGTACTCAGATCATCATCACTCCTAAGCTCGACGAGTTCATGGATCTTATCGGTAAGGCTCCATCAGATAAGAAATAGTTTTTTCTTCAATATAGCTTATATTTTAAAGCAGTCGGATTCTTGTCCGACTGCTTTTTGTATTATTAGTTTGAGGAATCTTCTATTTTAATTAGAAGCCATTGTGTACCTGTTTTTTCAAAATAATAGTCTATTCTAACACCAGTATCAACACCTAATTCTGTGTAAGTGAAATTTGTAGTGTCAATTGGATGCTCAAGTTTAATACCGTCATATATGGTATCAGGGAAACTGTAATATTTCCATTCTGATTTCTTTATATACGATATGCTTGTGCTATCATTGTTTTCTTCGTCCTATTCTATTGAAACTTCTTCTAATGGGAATTTTATATGATTTATCTGGAAAACAGAATCTGTAGTGAATATCTTGATGAAATCACTAAAATTGTAATTTTCAGACTCTATATTAGTCTGCTCATTATTCGTGATATTACTTGATGTCGTTTCTTTGGTATTATCCATACAACTTGTAATGAATAACAAAGGTATAGACAATATGCTTAAAAATCGGTATTTCATAATTGTATTATTTGTCTTTTCGTTCTGGGTGGCAAAGATAAACAAAAATCTTGTAATGCAAAGGAAATGTCGAAAAAAATGTATCAACAAGATTCGTCTCATAAAAACACATGTTCCAAAAGTTTGATGTGCATTTGAAGTTTCACCGTTCTTCCTCCGATGAAATTACCATTAATTTACCATTAAAATACCATAGTTAATGGTATCTTTATGGTATTTATATCGGAAGTGTAGCGCCTGTGGTTCGGAATTACGAGGGAGAATTGGAAAAATGTTTTGGTGTTTAGAATAGGGTAAAAAAAAGAAGAGGGCCTCATCTCACGATGTGGTCCTCATTGACGTTTAAAAAACTAACCATAAAACACGGATATCTCATTTTATATCCAAAAACATTTTTATTTTCTTTAGGAATCTGATGCAAAGGTAATGTCTTTTTTTTGAACCTACAAGAAAATGTGTTACTTGGATGTTACCGTTTGTTACAAAGTGCTGAAAACCATATTTATACAACATCTGTATATGCCCGTGGTAACATATTTGTATCCGTTATGAGCATTTTTTTGCTGTAAAAATGAGTTTTTTTGATGTAAGACACAATTTTTCTATGTTATATTGTTGTTTTTCTGAAGGGAATTTATTACCTTTGCACCTATCGAACAATAAAGACGATAAAGAAATGAAGACTAAAATAATTCTCGGAATATTTTTGCTCCTTGCATTGTGCGTGAGGGCTAATGACGGTTCGTATTTCTTTAGTGGTAATCAACTTGTGCCTATTGGTAATACCAATGTGAGAATTGATAAGGAAATACTAACAATCCGTTTGGCGGATGATGATTATGCCTATGTGGATGTGGATTATACATTCTTTAATCTCCAAGAGGCACAGACTGTGAAAATGGGTTTTGAAGCGGTGAATGAAGATACTGGTGATGCTGGTTTCTTTGGGATGGATGATAAGCATTCGGGACATCCTTCTGTCTATGATTTTACGGTAGAGGTTAATGGAAAGGTGCAATCGTATAAAAATTTGATGGCATACGATTTGAATGAAGATAAAGGGCAAAAGCCACCAAGGCTTGACTATGTGAATTTTCCTGCAAGTCCAGAACTGGAACCATACATAGAACGGAATGGTGAAAAGATTCCAGTAGGTGTGGATTGTGATAGTGTGTCGGGGTATCGTACAAAGGCTTATGTGTATTATTTCGAGGCACATTTCGAATCTGGAATTAATAAGGTACATCATACATATCGTTACCGTATGGCACATGGTATTTTTATGTCGTATATTTTTCGCTATTGGCTTACTCCTGCCATGAGATGGGCTGGTGGAAGAATTGGTGATTTTACCTTGAGAATATCAACGGAAGGAAAACCAAGACACTTTTGTATTGATACATATGGATGTTTGAATGGAAAAGTATTCAAAGTTGTAAATGGTGTTGGAAAGGTAAGGGATGCTTGGGGATACGATAAAAGTGCTATTCAATGTGAACTTGTTTCGGATAGTGTGGTTGAAACGGTTATAAGAGATGGTGTTCTCGAAATGAACTGCAAAAATTTCAAGCCTACGGATGATTTATGGCTCTATTCCGCTGATGCTTTGATTGGGGCTGATAAACGTCTGAAGTACAGAGAACTAGCAGATTATTACGAGCGTGAGAGGAGTCTTGTCATTTCTCTGGAAAAGCAAAGCGCGAGGGAGGGAAATGATGAGTGGGAAAAGAAAGTGATGCGTAGTCTGCCTTATGCCAACAGAGGCTATGTCTTTGAGGACAAGAAACTACAGGAATTCTTTGAAACGAAATGGTGGTATATGCCAGATCCTTCCTATCATCCTTCAACCGATGGATTTACTACTTATGAACTTGAGTTGATAAAGATAGGATTAGAAAAATGAAGACTAAAATAATTCTCGGAATATTTTTGCTCCTTGCTAATGTTGTGAGGGCTAATGACGGTCGCTTTTACATAAGCGGTAATCATCTTGTTCCTATCTCTGATGCTGATATACGTATCGACAAAGAGATACTTACCATTCGTATCGCTGACGATGGCTTTGCCTATGTGGATGTTGACTATACATTCAATAACTTGGCGGAGGCAAAGAATGTGAGAATGGGATTTGAGGCGGCTATTGAGAATGATTGGGCGAATGTCCTTACCAAGAAGAATGATGCGAAGATGATAGGTCATAAAGGACATCCAAATATCTTTGACTTTGTAGTGGAGATAAATGGGAAGCCGATTGGGTATCAGAATAGATTTGCTTTCTATCAGGAGGATGATACGGAAAAGCCTCTTGACTACGAGCATTTCCCTGTTGATAAGGAATGGGTACATGGCGATTTCAACGAGGAATATTACAAGAAATTTGAAGGATGGGATAGTGGTCTTTATAATGCTAAGATTGATTCTTCACGTCACTATGCCCATGTGTATTACTTTGAAGCACCTTTTAAATCGGGTATAAATAATGTTCATCACACTTATCGCTATGAAATGGGTAATGGTTTGGATAATACGTTTGATGTTCGATATTGGCTTACTCCTGCTTTGCGTTGGGCAGGCAATAAGATTGGTGATTTCACGCTAAGAATTTCTGCTGAGGGTACGGCTAAACATTTCTTTATTTACAAGAATAAATGCTTTGAGGGTGTAGATTTCAAACTCGTGAAGGGTGTAGGCAAAATGAGATCGAGGGTAAACTCTTATATGCGTGGCAAGATTGAAAAATCGGATGTTGTGGAGGTGTCATTACGCAATGGTGTGATAGAATGGCATAAGACGGATTTCCATCCCACTGAGAACCTAATAATATGTTCAGCAGACAATTTGAAGTATGCTGTAACAAGTGAAAGCTTGGAAAAAGTGTATGGCAAGTTGGGCGAGTATTACGATCGTAGCGGTATGTTTTTTGATATGTTGCGGAATTCTGATGAAGCACCAACAGCGTGGGAGCAGAGGCTTATTCATAATCTGCCATACGCAAATCGTGGTTATGTATTCAAGAATGCGAAACTCAAGGCTTTCTTTGAAAAGCAATGGTGGTATATGCCTGACCCTTCATATAAGCCTTCGACAGCAGACTTTACCAAGTTTGAACAAGGATTGTTGAAAGGAGAATAAGCATACCGTTATGTAGCTTTCGTTCTCCCATTCAGGATAGGGATTTGGAACGGCTTTACAACGGTATTAGAACAGTATTAGAACGGCTTTACTATTGTATGGAAATCCTGTAAACAAATATGCCTGCCAGAATGTTCTGACAGGCATACTTTGTTTTACTTAATTGTCGTTTCAGAGAAATAATATTCTCTCAGCGGTTTGTTGACTTTATCGCCCATAAGGGTGATGTCTTGCTTGAGCTTGATGTTCTGTGAGGATGCACCTATCTTAATAGTGAACTTACCCGGAGCAATGTTCCATTGGCGCTTGCCGTCTGTGTTCGTGTAGAAACCGAACTGCTCGGTGTACATCTTTATGCTCACGGTCTTTGTCTCGCCCTTCTCAAGATGAACGCGAGCAAAGCCTTGCATCTGTATAGGACGGATGTTCTGGTCCTTGGCAGTAGGGGAGAGGTAGAGCTGTGCCACCTCGTCAGCTGCAACATTACCTGTGTTCTTAATGTCGAAAGTGAGCGTGACAGCTTCATCGGAAGTCTTTGCCTCGTTGGTGATCTTCAGGTTGCTGTATTCGAAGCTACTATAGCTGAGACCATATCCGAAAGGCCATTGTATGCGTGAATCCTTTGTATCGGAATAGTTGTAGCAGATAGGCTCATCGATTTCCACGTTAGGATAGCTGACGCTTAGCTTTGCAGATGGCGAAATCTTTCCGTAGAGAATGTCGGCAAGAGCATTCCCGCCTTCCTCGCCTGGATACCAAGCCTCGATGATAGCTGCACAACCTTTGACAATCTTCTCTGAAAGAGGCATTGCACGACCTCCAAAGAGAACAAGAATAACAGGCTTGCCTGTGGCGATAAGTGATTCTACATACTGCTCCTGCTTGCCAGGAAGACGAATGCCCTTACGGTCGCGGTTCTCGCCACATAGCATCACGTTCTCACCCATAGCAGCTATGATAACATCGCTTTGCTTTGCCATAGCAAGAGCCTCTTTTGCATCAGCTTTCTCGCCAGAATCTACCTTGCGGTGTAGAATCTCATATTCCCATGCACGCTCATCACCTGCACCTACTACATCATATTTCGTCTCAATATCCTCTGTCCAGTCGCAGCCGCGTGAATATTTTAGGTTGAAGCCCTGTGGCATACGCTTTGTCATGCCCTCGTTCACAGTTACGATATGTGGATTTTCACCGCCCACATCGGTCTTCTTCCAGAAATAAGCCATTGCTGGATAACTGTAATCGCCACACATAGCCCACATTGAGTTGGCATTAGGACCTGTGAGCAGAATGTTTGGCGTCTTTGTCTGAAGTGGCAATATGCCGTTATTCTCAAGCAGAACGATTGACTGAGATGCTATGTCGTAGGCCGTCTGGCGTTCCTCTGGAGTGTCGAGCTTTATATCCTCCTTACTATATAGGTAGGCGTCCTTGTCGAACATTCCGAGGCGGAACTTATGTTTGAGTACGTTCTTCACCGCGCGTTCAAAAGTCTCTGGCTTTACAAGACCTTTCTTCATAGCCTCAGGCAGAAGGGCGTAGTTGGCACCATGAGGGAAATCCACGTCGTTGCCGGCATTGATAGCGGCAGCAGCACGGTGCATATTATCCTCCATGTCAGGAATCTGGTCGATAGCGGTATAGTCGCTTACAATAACGCCGTCAAAGCCTACATAACCACGAAGGATATCGGTAAGAATCTCCGCATTGGCCACGCAGTTTATGCCATGCACGGCGTGATAGCCTGGCATCACCATACGGTTTTCTGCAAGGCGTATCATGGCTTCGTGAGGCAGGAGGATTTCTTCCATCATCTCTTTCTCTTCTGTCTGACCACCTCCGCCATAGCCGAGGTAGTGCTTGGAACAAGTGCTCACGCCTTTCTTCAGACCGCCTTTCTGCAAACCCTTGACGAAGGCTGTGCCGAGAACTGCGGAAAGATAGGCATCCTCGCCGTATGATTCTTCAAGACGATTGAATGTCGGAATACGGCAAACATCCACCATAGGGGATAGCGACTGCAATCCGCCCATCTTGCGCATTTCTGCGCCTGTCTGTTCGGTTTTGAGTTGTGCAAGTTCCGGATTGAACGAGCATGCCTGTCCTATCTGTTGTGGATAGATGGTTGCATCCTGAGTGTTGATTCCCGTGAGAACTTCTTCGTGGAAGAGAGCCGGAATACCGTTAGGTGTGTTGTTGATGAGCCATTCCTGAAGTTGTGCTACACGGTCGCGTAGCAGATTTGCGGCCATAGGCTTCTGACTTGCATACTGTGAGAAATGTCCCATACCGTTAGGTATGAGCTTGCGGCACTGGGCTGTGTCGAGTTTGCCGTTGTCATCAAACAAATCGTCCATGAAGCGGCTCTGGAGCTGTGCCAGACGCTCTTCCTGCGACATCTTGTTATAGAGTTCATCAACCTGCTGGTCGTAGTTTTCTACTGTTGTCTGATTGTTGCAGCCTGCGAGGGCTGATGCGGTTAGGAGCATTGAAATGATTTTTTTATTCATTTAGTTTAGGTGTGGGGTGAATGAAAAAGCTCGCTTGCGCGAGGGGAATTTTCAGAAAGTAAATTCTCAGTAAATTAAATTCAGTAAATTAATTTTAGATGCGCCTTGCGGTGCTTGGACTTTCAAGAAAATTTTTCACGATGACCAGAAAATTTAATCCAGAAAATTTTAATTTTCTGGTAATTTTCTAAAAATTTTTGTTCCGTGAAAAGCAGCTTGCTGCTATAATTTACTGAATTAAATTTACTGGCAATTTACTTTCTTAAAAGCGGAATTCACTTTCCGATTTTACCCAAAAACACCGTCTCTGATTTCTCAGGGGCGGTGATTCTGATAGTTTTGATTTGGTTATTTCTGTATAAATTTCTTGTAGAGTTTCCAACCGAGTAGTGCGCCGTCGATAAGTCCCATGCTTGATGAAGCCAATGCTACGAGGCGCTGGGTTGGAGTCTTTGGCGTTGGAGCCTTCTTCGGATGGAAGATGGAATTCCAAGTAGCCTTAATCTCTTGTTCGCTGCGCTGGATATCCTTGTTTAATTGTGCCTTACGTGCGCGGATTGCCAGGAGCGACTGATACTTTAGCGGTTCTTCTTCTGTCATACCTCTTCTAATAAGATAGTGGCAAGGAACTTGACTAACGGACGTTCAATCCAAGCCTTCTTGCGCATGTAAACAATTATCAATAATAATAGATAGAACCCGGCAACGCAGAGGAAACCGAGAGCATCGGAATCGAACAGGTCGCCAAGTGCGTATGCCACAGCGAAGGAAGCGCAGATGGCAACGGCACAGACTATCAATAAGAGCACGAAACCGAGGATGAGGGCCGAGATAATCTTCACCGTCTTCTCCGTGGCATCGAGCTTTAGCATTTCGAGCTTCAGTCCGCCATATTGCTTCAGTTGCTCTACAAGCTGCGCTATTGTCTCTATGTTTTTATCGCTGGAAAACATCTGCTATGCAATTATGCAATGTCTGCGTCCTGAACGTCGTCAATGAGTTCGTCAACCTGCTTGCGAGTAAGCTTGATGTCGTGCTTGTCGCAGAACTTCTTTACAGCGTCAGAGAGTTTATTACGTGTGTCTTCACCTGCTTCTGGAGCGAGAAGAATACCGAGAGCTGCGCCTGCAACGGCTCCGCCGAGGAATGCGCTTATGTAACCTAATGCTTTCATAATTGATTCTTTTTTTAATGTTAGTTACTAATAAATTTAATACTTTAATTGATTTCAGTTTATGTGTGCTTTTCTGCACGAAATTTATAGTGCTTGTCTGTCTCAAAAAGAGCAGGTGCACGTTTCATATTTATGAGTGCTTTTTCGCACGAAATAAATAGTGCTTGTCTGTCTCAAAAAAGACTGGCGCACGTTTCATAGTTATGAGTGCTTTTTCGCACGAAATAAATAGTGCTTGTCTGTCTCAAAAAGAGCAGGTGCACGTTTCATATTTATGAGTGCTTCTTCGCACGAAATAAATAGTGCATGTCTGTCTCAAAAAGAGCAGGTGCACGTTTCATATTTATGAGTGCAAAGATAAGAATTCTTTTCTGAAAAGCAATTTTTTTTGTGTTAAAAACCCTAAATCTCCATTTTTTAGTGGGGAAAAGCAATTTTTACGTCTAATTTAACAAACTTTATGTGCTTTTCTTTCTCGTGTTCGCAGTTTTTTCGTAATTTTGTGCACAAATATTAAATATTCAAAGAATTTGTAAAACTTACTAAATAGAGAATATGAAGAAGATAGTCATTAATGTCGCAGCACTTTTTGCTGTCGTTGTATTCGCAAGTTGTGGCGCCTCTAAGGAAAGCGCTTATCGTAAGGCATATGAAAAAGCTAAGGCACAGGAAGAAATTGTAGAGCAGCAGCCACAGTATGCTCAGCAGCCACAGTATGCTCAGCAGCCTCAGTACCAACAGCAGCCTGTTCAGTACCAACAGCCTGTCCAGTATCAGCAGCAGCCTCAGTACCAACAGCAGCCTGTTCAGTACCAGCAGCAGCCTCAGTATCAGCAGCAGCCTCAGTACCAACAGCAGCCTGTTCAGTACCAGCAGCAGCCACAGCAGCAGTATGTTCAGCAGCAGCCTCAGTATCAGCAGCAGGTTGTACAGCAGCCTGCTAATGACAATGTGCCTGTTCGTCAGGAGCGCCTCACAATCGTGAACGGTGGTGGCCTCAAGGCTTTCTCTGTTGTAGTAGGTTCTTTCGGTGTAAAGGCTAACGCAGAAGGCTTGCAGCGTACACTTGTAAACTCTGGCTATTCAGCACAGGTTGCATACAATCAGGATCGTAACATGTACCGTGTTATCGCTTCTACATACGACTCAAAGCAGGACGCTATCATAAGCCGTGACAACCTGAGTGCAAACTACCCAGGTGCATGGTTGCTCTATAACCAATAATTAATGGGTAGGATTCTATCTATTGATTATGGCCGTAAACGCACAGGACTGGCAGTGACCGACCCGTTGAAGATTATCGCAAACGGACTGGCCACTGTCAGTACTTCTTTGTTATGGGACTACCTCAATGACTATCTCTCGCGTGAAAATGTGGAGAAAGTGGTCATAGGGAAGCCTATGCAGACAAACGGGCAGCCAAGCGAGAACCTTGCGAGGGTGGAGGCTTTCGTCAACAGATGGCGGAAGGGACATCCGGAAGTGCCGATAGAGTATGTGGATGAGAGATTCACGTCGGTACTGGCTCACAGGGCTATGCTTGATGGCGGACTTAAGAAGAAAGCCCGTCAGGACAAGGCACTCGTCGATGAGATAAGTGCCACTATTATTTTGCAAAGTTATATGCAGTCTATATGATATTACCTATATATACTTATGGTCAGCCTGTTCTCCGCAAGGAGGCACAGGATATAACACCAGATTATCCAGAACTTAAGAAATTTATTGAAGATATGTGGGAAACCCTTGCCGAGAGCGAGGGTATTGGTTTGGCAGCACCACAGGTAGGTCGTGACATCCGCGTTGTGTGCATCGACCTTAATGTTCTCTCCGAGGACCTTCCAGAGTACAAGGACTTCCGCAAGGTGTATATCAACGCACATATTGTTGAGTATGACGAAACGGAGAAGGATTCATCAGAGGAAGGTTGCCTGTCATTGCCGGCTATTCACGAGAAGGTGGTACGCCCTACACGCATCCGTGTGAAATACATGGACGAAGACTTTCAGGAACACGATGAATGGGTTGACGGCTATCTTGCCCGTGTTATGCAGCATGAGTTCGACCACCTTGACGGCAAGATGTTCATCGACCGTATCTCACCACTCCGCAAGCAGCTTATCAAATCAAAGCTCCGCGCCCTTCTTCAGGGACGTTTCCGCTGCGGATATAAGGTGAGGATTCCGAGGGGAAAGTAAATTCCTTTTTGAAAGTAAATTCTCAGTAAATTAAAACCAGTAAATTTGGATGCGATATTCGCCGCTGGGGTAATTAAGCCCATTTCTAAATTTTCTGAATATAATTTCTTCGCAAAGCTCAGGTGCTACGCGAATCCTGAATTAATTTACTTCTAATTTACTTTCTGTCCTCCGCGCAAGCGGTGTCCTGCTAATTTGCTTTTGTCAAGATTAAGACAAATTATATATGAAGAATAAGGAACGCATGGGTATTATAATAAGGAGAATGATGCAATCAAATGTCTTCTCCCGATTATCCTTTGCATTCCTTATTCTCTTTTCTTTTCTCTGTTCAACTAAAGTCCAAGCGCAGTATAACGTTGACCGCCTGATAACGTCGGGACGTGTGGCTGTGTATTACGAAGACTACATCCTCGGCATACAGTATTTCAATCAGGTCATAGCCATGAAGCCATACCTCTACGAGCCTTGGCATTACAGGGCTATTGCGAAGTTCCACCTTGACGACTATCATGGTGCTGAGGCTGATGTGTCCGAGGCTATCAAACTCAATCCCTACATCACATTGCTCTATGACCTTCGTGGTATCTCACGAATCCGTATAGGCGACTATGAAGGTGCTATCGCCGACTATGACAAGGCTCTCTCGCTCGACCCTACGAACCAGAACTTCTGGTATAACCGTGCGGCATGTCGTGTGGAGACAAAGGACTATGAGCGTGCGCATCTCGAACTCGACACCATCATCACGAAGTGGAAGAAATACGCTTCTCCCTATCTCTTGAAGTGCGAGGTGTACCTTCAGCAGAAAGACACGTTGAAAGCCACGGAATGGCTAGGCAAGGCTCTTGATGTTGATCCGTACAATGCAGAGGCATGGAGATTGAGAGGCGCTATATGCATGTCGAAAAGCGAGTGGAAGGATGCCGATGAGTATCTTTCAAAGGCAATACACCTGAAACCGAAGAAAGCTGGCAACTATGTAAACCGTGCTGTGGCACGCCTTCGTCTGAACAACCTCCGTGGTGCGATGTCCGACTATAACCTCGCCCTCGACCTTGAGCCTAACAACTTCCTTGCGCACTATAACCGAGGACTTCTGCGATTGCAGGTTGGCGATGACAACAATGCCATTGAGGACTTCAACTATGTCCTTGCCCTTGAGCCTAACAATATGATGGCTCTCTTCAACCGTGCCACTCTTCTCGACCGCACAGGCGACCTGAAAGCGGCTATTGCCGACTATACCAAGGTAATCGACGAGTTCCCTAATTTCTGGACGGGACTTCATTACCGTGCGGCATGCTATCGTCGTCTGGGTATGACGGCAAAGGCTGAGATGGACGAGTTCCGCATCCTGAAAGCACAGAACGACAAGCACCTCGGCAAGCAGCCACGTTGGAGCCGTAAGAAACTCGACACTATGCGAAAGAAGAGTGAGATAGACCCGAACAAATACGACCAGATCGTTGTTGAGGATGAGCAGACCGACGAGCATGAGTATAAGAGCGAGTACCGTGGCAAGGTGCAGAATCACCGTGTGGAGTCGCAGTATCAGCCGTATATCAGTTTGTCTCTATTCGATTACAGCAACGCCATGACCAGCTATCATCCATTCGTGGCAGAGGTTGACGCGGTGAATAGGCAGACAGAAGGTGTCAGAATCACCGTCTCCACCATTTCAACCCATCTCACAAATGAAGAGATAAAGAAACAGTTCGATACTACGGATGCCCTCACGGCAAAGATAGCTAACACCCAACACCCAACACCTAACACCTATCTCGTACGAAGCGTGGCATATTGTATAGGACAGAACTACGGCGATGCCCTAAAGGATGTGGATGCCTATCTTGCAGAGCATCCTAATTCTTCCCTCGGATGGTGGCACAGGGCTGTTTGCAACGCCCGTCAGGCTGACTATGAGACTGGTGCAGAGCCACAAACTGCGCAGCTCCGTCTGAAGAGCGTGAATGCCGACTTCGAGAGGGCAGAGTCGCTCGATAAGGACAATGCCTACATCCTCTATTGTCATGGCACTTTCCTTGCGCATCGTCAGGACTACGACAAGGCAATACAGTATTTCACTCGTGCCGTTGCGCTCGACAACCGTCTTGCAGAGGCATATTTCAACCGTGGCATGGCATATTATTATAAAGGTGACAAGGTCAAGGGCAATGCCGATCTCAGCAAGGCTGGAGAGCTCGGCCTGTACTCCGCTTATAGCATAATAAAGTCAAACAGCAAGAAATGATCTAAGTGAAGAGTTAATAGTGAAGAGTGAATAATTTAAGTTACACTAACCTCTAACCTCTAAACCCTACCCAGTATGGAAGTGAAAAAGAAATCACTCCTTGGATATTTTTATCGGATGATAGAGATATTGTTAATACTCTCTGTCACCATAGGTGTTGCTTCCATAGGTTGCGACAGTCATGACAATGCAGAAATGTGGGGATTACTAAGTCCTTATATTGTTGCCTTTGCGTTTATATGGTTTATTACCTTACCATTGTTCATTATCTACGTCATTTCGTTCATACGTTCAATACCTCCCGTTTCTATCTATAAGAAAGTTGTTCTTTCACTCCATATCCTTAATGTCGTTCTTTGGATTCTTTTCTGTCTTTTTCTTCCCAAGCCAGATCCTTGTGATGCTGCCTTGATGGAGAAACACTACAAGATACATCATAAAGATATGTATGATTTGGTAAAATATGTTCGTAGTTCCTTAGATGACAGTTGTTTGATAGTCCTTCAATATAGGAATGATGAAGTGGTGAGATTCACGATAGGAAACAGAAGATGGTTAAAGGAACTGAAAGGTATAGAAAACGAATCAGAACTTGACACTAATTTGCATTCTGTGGGATTATCGGTGCGTAAACTAAAAGATATTAAAGGCAAAATGCGCAAGGCTGGAGTTATTGGAGTTGAGATTAACAAGAAGCCCATATCAGACAAGATGACAGGCGAAAGTATTCTGCTGTTTAGATGGCATGGAGTAAACAGGTATCAATTTGGCCTATATGACCATCCTATGACGGAAGAAGAAAAAGATGAGGTGTTAAGACTAAATCAGTTCATCCTCTATAATGACAGCGTAGTATTCGAGTCTTACGGAGGCTATCCAGGAGGAAGAGGTTTCCCAGATAGAAATGAATTCTTAAATCGCATAAAAGGAACTTCTCATTCTGTGAATGTTCCAGACAAATAATATAACGTGAGTTCGACGACTTGCTTCAGCTTGATGAGCTTCAGCGAAGAACTTGCATAGCTTGGTGAGCTTTGCGAACAATTCAAGACTGCGAGGGCTG
>OMXX01000106.1 GCA_900315105.1 uncultured Prevotellaceae bacterium
AAAACGGTATCGTATCTTCACCCATAACAGCAATAATTTGATTCGTTTGCAAAATTACAAAACTATCCCCACACTTCCAAATCTCCGCAAGGCTTGCGAAGATAATTATGGCAATGGGGCATCTTTGGGGAAACTGCGAACTTGTTTGATGACTCTATCCAAGTCTTCTTCATCCGCATCCATTACCCATTTTACCGCTTCTTTATAGAAGTCTAATTTGGCTTGCATATTTCTGATAGAATCCTCCAGCTCATTTATCTTGGCTGTCTTTTTAGCCAATTCCTTCTGATATTTACCATACCCATGTTCCTTCCGCATATCCAGATTCCAGAAAGTCCCCACAGCAATCAAGCATATTACCAATGCTATAATGACAAATATAAACTTTTTCATATCTTTACGTCTTATATTGTTTAATTATTCTCCGTTACGCTGCACTTTTCCAATTCTGCCAATACAAGCCTTTGAACTTTGAAAAAATTCATGAGAGTAGCAATAAGATACTTATCTATATTTGGTATTTCCTTTCGGAATAATATTTCTTTCTTACTATGTACTCCAATTTGCTCAATCTCCTTATTGGCTGTATAGACCAGTGTGCAACTAGCATTTTGATTAACCAAGTTGATAATTTTATGAAGTTCCGCAATTTCCTCTATGTCGCTGTAAATTGATATTTGATACCACCAAGTATCATAGATGGTTATTAAACGACAGTCATCACTACATTGAATCTTAAAATGCTCTCCTTGATACTCAAAGCCTACCCAATTATTATTGTCGTGTTCCTCTATCTCCGGATCACACCCAATACTGCGCAACGTTGCTAGGACTAACCCTGTGGTTGTTCTATCATCCAAACATATTGAGTTATTATCATTAAACTCATTACCATCAAGTTTTTCTTCCCTCGGTTTATTCATCGCTTCATGCACAAAGCGGTCATAATCTTTCTCCGATTTCCTCTTTTCTATAATATACCGAATGATGGAAAATATAATCAGCGTCACTAAAATTGTCATAACGGTTCCCATAACAGTTGCAAAATTAAAAGATTATTTCAGTTTTCAGAAATGTTTTTCCATCACAAGCCTTGTGAATTTGGTAATATACATTTCCAGATTACATTAGCTCGAACCAGATCAATCTTCTTGGCTTCTCCTCGCTTGCCTGATATGGCATAGTATCTGGCTACACTCTTGGGGAGAATGGAGGCAAAAAGCTTGCGAATCCTGGTACACTTCTCATTGATAGAGTTTTGCGTAGGATTGGTAACATCTACAATGCTCTTCTTTACCCTATCTGTAAGTCCGTAAGGTCTTAGTAACAGGTAAAAGCTGGTCAATTCCTTACGATAATCAGGGAGGCATTTCAGAACGATACCCTCAGGATGTGAGAGGAAAAGTAGATATACCGCCTTTACCAGAGGTTCCATCTCCACCTCTACTGGCTCTTCTGCAGCCAACACGATCTTGTAATCCTCCGTCACAATCAGTTGCGGGAACAGTTCTTCTTCGTTCATCGCTGCTACAATCTCAGCCTCATCAACACCATACGCCTTTAACTTGCGTACATTCTCCTTTACTTCGTCCAAAAGAATGGAGCAATGGAACTGCTCCAATTCTTTTGCGATCATTTCCTTAAATTCCTTTTCCATTCTTACACAAATTTAGAATCCTAAAGCATCCATCATTGCATCATACTCCAGAGGATTACTTGGCATTTCGCCATACATACCATCTGTCAGCGCGTCCCAAGAGTCTTCTTCAGTCCACTCGTAGCCTTCTTCATAGCCACCACACTCATAATCGTCTTCATACTCTTCATTTTCATAAGAGTCGTAATCATAATCTCTTGTCATAATTGTAATTCATTTATTTGTTAATACTAAGCTACTTTTTTCGCCAGCAGACTATGAGAAGTCTGGTCCATCAATGTTCTCTTCAAGTTGAGTTGATTCTCCACTATCAGATCATAATCGCACTTACTATCGCCCATCTTAATGGTGAGTACAAACAACTCCAGAAAGGTCAAGAAGCAGAATAGGATAATGTAGAAAGCCAGTGAGATTGGGCTTTGTGATACCACATGCAGGGTGGCTTCAAGTTCCTCGATGAATCCAGGAGCACGATGATTCACTTCTGCAGTAGTAGTCTCCAAGATATTCTTTTTATCCTGTCGCAGCTGTTCCAACTGATTGGCATAAATCTGGATCTGCTCGTTATTAGCCTTCATCTGTTCTGCCAGAGGATTTGCCATAACGACTGTAGAAACAGATTGTGTTCTAACCTTCTTGGGCTTACCGTTCTCATCCACACCCACTACCTGCTCTTGCGTAGAAACATTGGTACCTTTGATGGTGGGTCTCTTCTGCAGTTCTTCACCGATGAGGACAGTTGCCTTACTCAGAGAATCCATGTCATGGGTTATCCGCTGGATGTCACTCTCATAGATTGACAAGCGTTTGGTCACAGTCTCCTTGATAACATCCTCTCTGTGCTCCTGAATAGCCTGATGAATATCGTTTCGGAAGATGATCTGGTCAAAGATACAAGCCCCTAAAAAAGCCATACACAAAGCCAACATCACACGCATTGCTGTCATCAGTCGTGCCTTTCCCACAGTCAGGATAATCACACGTTCTACACTGAGAACAATAAACATAAAGACCAAGGAAACACAGATCTTCAGCAGACAAGAGTGGAGATTGATGTATCTGTCAGCGAAACAGTAACCAATGGTTCCCCAAAGAATCAGCATAATACTAAGGGCTGATATCAGTTTCCTGAACTGGCGGTGACTAGCCTCTCCACACTCACTTAAGATATTCTTGTCCCATCCAATAAGGAGGCAACCTATATTCGTTAAAGTTTTCATAATTACCTGTTTTTACTTGTTTTCAATGAATTCAATTGTAGAGGCTGTGATACCCTTAAGGAATCCTCTGCGATAAGACTCTATCATAGTCATCATCTTAGGATCTTCTGCTGCAAACAGATCCTGCATCTCCTTGATCTCAGAAAGATGCTCTTCATAAGTCTGTTTAAGAGAGTCCAGCCTTGCAGCTGCAGTGAGAGCATATGCCTTTCGGGCATTATCAATCTTAATCTCAACTTCCCGGATGTCATTCTTGTAACGTAGGACGATCCGCTTAAAGAGCATATCCAGATCATTACAGATTATTTTCTCCTTAATGTCACGATAGGCTACATCCTGATTTACCAGAGCATCCTGGAAGCCTTCCTCCTCGAAGTTCTTATGAATGAAGTTGAAGATAACATCTATGGGCATTCCAGTCCCCCAGATGATGGTAATAATCTTCTTCTCTTCATCCTTCTTCTCCTCAACGGGAGCCTCTTTTTCATCACTAACAACCTGAAGATTGTTGTCTGTCTCAGGTGTAACATCGCTGTTCACAACCTGCTTTGAATTGAATAAATTAAAAAGTGCCATAATTGTATCGTTTTAAATTGTTACTATAATCTGTTATCTTAAGCAGCCTTCAACTCTCGATTATTGACTACGATATCGAAGAATTCACCTGACTTACGTGAAGTGTATCTGAAGACCAAATTTCTATGTGAGCGAGCCACTCGGGTGGTCTGAACACTATATTTATTAATCTGAGAAAGAATACTCTGCTTCAACTTATCTTGATCAATGGTCTCATAACCCTTACTCAACTCATAAAACATTGTATAGGAATCGCTATTGACATCAGAGCCTACCCATTTTGTGATTTCATCTACCTTCTTGGGGCAGAAGTAAGACTGATATCTTGCCAATATCTGAAGATATTCTTCATCAGAGACATTTTCATCGACAGTTTCTGCCAGAGCAATATTTAGTTCTTCCTCTGTGAAATTGTCCATCAAATCATTAACATCTACAGGATCTGCTTTGAAATACAACGAATAGGCTAAGAAGATCAGGAATAAACCGATTCCAAATACGAAGGATATAGCCCCTGCGATACAGATGATAAACCAATGATTACCGATCACTCTCTTTGAATGTAAAAATACTCGTTTCATAATTTTAAAATTTTAAATTGTTACTATTTTGTTTCTTTGTACAAGGATACCACAGACCTCCATAGAAGTAACCGCCGTTTAACATTGTTTAAGGATTTAAGCAGATACCCATATCAATTTTTTTTTGTATATTTGCCCAAAATATTTCTTTAAGATGCGAAAATTACTACTGATAATAGGCCTAATTTCCTTGGTCTCAATCGCTGGAAATGCCCAGCGGAAGAGGGCTTTCATGGTAGGCATCTCTCAGTATGATACTGCTCTGACAGGTTATCAGTGGAACAACATCAATGGAGTGGAAGATATCAATCTTTTGAGCCCCATCTTGAAAAAACAAGGTTTTTATTTAACCACGTTATTAGATGAGCAAGCTACTTATCAGAATATAACCAACCAACTTTCGACCTTCACGAATCAGACAAAGAAAGGAGATATCGTCTATCTTCATTTCTCTGCTCATGGGCAGCCTGTAGAAGATCTTAACGGTGACGAAGAGGATGGATGGGATGAAGCGATTGTCCCCATTGATGCCTATAAGAATTACAAGAAAGGCGTTTATGAAGGTAAAAAGCATCTGCTCGATGACCAATTGAACACGTATATCAAGAAGTTAAGGACTAAGATAGGAACCACAGGTTTCCTCTATGTGGTTATTGATGCCTGTCATGCAGGCACCTCTTCAAAAGCTAACGATGAGACGATAAGAGGCACCAAGGTTGGCTTTACATATCATAATAAGGTATTCAAACCTTCAACCCAGAAGAAATCTCATTATAAAGTAGAAGCAACTCCCAAGATGTCGCATGTAATGTACCTAGAAGCCTGTCGCCCTGATCAGGTAAATATGGAAATAAAGGTAGATGGGAAACGATATGGCCCACTCTCTTACAACATTGCCCAGGCTTTACAAACCAAGCCATTATCTGCTAATGGGAATGATTTTTTGAATCAAGTGAAGGCGTCCATTATGAAAGGTGGCAAATGGCCCAACAATCAGAATTTGGTAACTGAAACGAGTTTCTAACATGGCAAAAGAGATCTCCATATTTGACATAAAAAGCTATTTTCAAGGAAAAGCTAGTTCCAAGAAGAGGCAAGATTTTGAGAATGAGAAAGGAAAGGCCTTCTCGTTTTTAAGAAAAAGATATGATTCCCTTTCTGACGAGGATATCGAAGATATCTATCAAGAAGCCCAGTCTGCATTATATCTTAATATAGAAAATGGAAAGCTTCAGGAACTCACATGCCCCTTTAGTTCCTATTTCTTGCAAATATGTAACAATCAAGCATTAAAAATAGTCAATAGGAGAAAAGGGATAAAGACAAAACAAATAAATGAAGACCGGACTATCTTAAACGATTATGAGGTTCTTGAAGAAAAAGTGGATGAGTTATACAGTTTTTGTATGACAACAGAAGAAGAAGACAGAAAATTACGTTTGCAATTGCTTGTCAGAAAGATTATCGCCTCGATGACAGATACCTGTAAAAACATCCTTCATAGTTATTATTGGGATGATTTCTCGACATCAACGATTGCAGATATGTTTAACTTCTCCAATGCAGACTCTGTGAAAACACAGAAGTATAAGTGCATGAACAAATTCAGAGATAAGTATAACGAATTAAAAAAGAAGATCTATGGATAAGAATAACGATATATTGCAGCAAGCCATTGATGATCGCATCGATGCGTTTATCAGAGGCATGATGACAAAGGATGAAGAAGCTGCCTTTAAGCAGGAAATCCAGGCTGACCCTGATCTCCGAGCTCATGTATTGGCTACAGTATCACTCATCAAGGGTATTCGCACGCAAAATGCGGAAAAGGAAAGAACGCTTATCCAGCCACAACAAAATAACAAGGTTCGCACACTTCTATGGTGGGCCACATCTATTGCAGCTGTCTTTGCCATCTTCTTTGGATATCAGAAAGACAAACGCTTCAACGAACTCTCTGATATGGTATCCCCATACTATGCAGAGTACAGTATGAGTGATTATGCACGTGGAGATGTGGATTCCGCCACTGTTGCCCACCTCTATACCTTATTTAATAACATACAGAAGCAGCGTCATGTCAGCAGTATCATTGCAGAACTGGAGCCAATCTATACTTCTTTAGGACATGACTTCACCTACTCTGCCTATGCCAATGACATAGCTCTTAATCTGGCACTTGCTTACATCAAGGATGATCAGACAGATAAGGCCATCCCCATCTTAGAGAAACTGGAGAAAGATAATCCTGATACTCCAATCGCAACTAAAGCAGGAGAACTCTTATTAATACTACGGGAATAATTCGGAGATTAAATCATTGGAAAAGACTTCATCTTTGTTGTTCCGCAATATGCTGAAGAAGTTTGGGTAGTTGTTTATGGTTATTACCCCCTCTATACCATATAACATTTATGCCTAAATCTGCTAGCATATCTTCTCTTATTTGGAAATCTTCTTCACGTTTTTCGGCAGTTTTACACTTACTCTTTCGTTCAAGAAAGGCGTAATGTCGGACCTCTTTCCCACGATATCCTTTGGCGATTTCTAACAAACGCCTAAGATTGGGATCTTTCATGGAAAGTCCTATGAAGAAACAAGTACAACGTGTTAATGCATGGAGTTGCTCAACATTAGACCAGTCAAAAACTTTTGAATACATTTCATGGTAATCCCTTTCACTTAATACTATTCTTTCTTCTTGCTGTTCTTCATTATCACGTGAAATGATACCATGAACATGATATACAGGAAATGAATTGTATTCATCTCGATTGTATCCATAAACAGGAAAACAATTTTCCCCTATCCTTACCAAATTCTCTTCAATTAACGTATCATAGTTATATGTTAAGATACTTCTAACATTCTTTTGGTTTTTGACCAAGTTACATATAGAAGATATTAAATCAGATTTTCCAACATTTTCATTTTTATAAAAAATATTCCATATACGTTTACGTAATTCAACATTATCTACACCAAGTGATTTTTGAATATACCTTGCTATTACTAAATTGGAATTATCCATCTCATTTGAAATCGCTAAAAAATCATTATGATTGATAATACGCCCCATTGTAACTAATTCTTTTAATAGCTTGTCCCAACTTGGCATATGTGCAGAAACACTTACTCCCGCCCCCAGAAACAAGGCGCTGTCATATCGTTTTAAATCGTTGATTGCATTTGCCAATCTCTCTTGTCTCGTTTTTGTCCATCCTTTTGACTTACGCTTTTCACCTGATGCTATTTGCTTTAAAACATATCCTTTTCCTGTAGATATAGCTTCTTTTATTCTATCAACAAAAACACTTGCATTAATAAATTCTACACGACCCATTAGACCGCTATTATCAACAATTGGATTTTCAGGATTTATAGATAACAAAATGATATTGTCAACCTCTTTGCTATCTATAAGAGTTTTATATATTTTCACTTGTTTTATCTCAGTATCAAATAACAGATTTTTTCTTATTTCGATAATTGTTTTTCCGATAATACCTAGAGACTTACATCCCTTATCTAAATAAATATCAGGTATAAAACGAAATCCACCATCCCCAACATTTATCTGTTTTTGAAGATCACATACCTCTTCAGGATGCATAATAAGTAATAGTGCATCAAATAACCATCTGCCCAAACTTATTTCATTTTCTAGTATTTCAACATTGTCTATGTTAACAATGTTTGGATCAAGAAAAGCTTTTCTAATGTATGCCATAACAAATCAATTTAATCCATCCAACAAAATAAACGAAGCCCAATATTCAGGCTTATCGTATTTTCCATTATCAACTTGGCGTAGATACTTCTGAGCCTCTTTTAGAGATTGATGCTTTGATTTCCCGTCCATGAGATTCTTATAAAACTCTACCATTAACAATTTGGTAGCCTCATCATCGACTTTATCCAAACTCATAAGAATTGTATTTACTCCTGCTTTTTTGAAACCACGTTGAAGCCCAAATATACCATTACTATTTATATCACCCAAACCTGTTTCGCATGCAGAAAGTACTACCATATCAACTTTTCTCAAATCTAACTGGGAAATCTCAAATGCTGTTAAAATGTCATCATCAATTTGGGGGGCAATAGTTTTGCGATAAATCAGTTTGTTACCACCAGACATCACTAAAAAAGAATGTGTCAATACAATATCTTCCTGAACAGGATCTTTTTCATTCGTTATTAACTCAAGAAAATTAAAATTATTCTTGATTTTCTTTTGATACACAATATCTGGGCCAATATACATGCCATGAGTTGAAAGATGTATCATATTTACGTCCTTACCAGATAGTTTTTTGAAACTTTCTTCTGTCCCCTTTTCATCTGTATAAAGCGTTGATAAAATATTCTTGTTTTTCAAGAGGCTATCAATTTCCTGTACTTCCTCAAGAGCACTGAATAAAGGATCAAAGCCACCACGAGCATTAATACTACGCAAAAGGCTATTTCCCTTTATACTATCATTGTCTGTTGACTCTATTACCTGAGTTTCATAATTTAGTCCACCATACAGAATCGCATTAGCTTCTTGTGCCTTTTTGTTTTGGAATACAATTTCCTTTGTAGAAGAAAGTCTAAATAGATTATAGTGATTCATCATTTCACCAATCCCATCAACATTGCAATATTCTATCGGTAATCGGTTTATTATTCCATCCGGAGAGAAATAAATATTTTCTACATTATTATATTGACTTAATATCGGTTTCCAAATTAAAGGGCCAATAATTTCCATAATACTTTTTGTACTATTCTTCTTTAATTCCTCAAACATTGATTCATTATATAAAGATACCATATTGGGAAACTTACATGTCTTGTCAATAATCATAGCATGATATGTAAAATACAAAGAATCTTCTCTGGTAGTAAAAATTTCTATTGCAATGTCTTGATCTGATAGTTTCTTCTGAATATCCTTCCATCCAATATTCATCCTATGTAGAAGCTGGTCTCCATCTGAAACATAAGCATCCAGCAATAAACTTTTGGAGAACAAGATATAATTATAAAGTTTTGAATATAATTCCTCATTCCTATCACTCTTTTCAACAATCTCCCGATACAGCAGATATAGCCATTCATATCGATTCCATAGCCTTTGTTTTTGTTCTGAAGTCATTCCTATGATCTCACGTTTAATGTTGACCTGAACATTATCAAGAATCTCTGAAAGCAATTTTTCAGCTTTTGTATATTCATAGTTATCCATATAAAGTGACGAAAGAAAAGACGCAGCGCTTATTTTTATGCCTTCATTGCGCATATCATTAGCCATAGATAAAGATAACAAAAAACTCTCTTTAGCCCGTTGTATATCACTATTATTCATATAGCACTCACCGAGAATTAAATAAGATGGAACCAGAAATTCGGCTCTAGTTCCTACCCTTTTAAGCAAATCTATTGATTGCTTTACGCTATTAATTGCCTCAGGGAACTGCTTATTTTGAAGGTAATATTGAGATAATGTTGTGAGGTTACAAGCATATGATTCTTCATCTATCTCCTTCAATATATCACCATTCTCTTTCGTAGTAATTATTGCATCATACAACTGACCTTTTTTCATGAATACATTTGCCAAGGTTGAATAATAACCAGATTTAACAAAACCAATATATTGTCTGACATATTTCAAAGAATAAGGATTATCAATATCAGTATTTTCCATAAGTTTTACATCTTTTGCGATATAATCCTTTGCATCATCATGACCTTTCAAAATATCAATAGCCTTTTTAAGATACAATTCTGCATTATCTAGGTCTTCAGAATAATGATAAAAATTCCCTATTTGTCCGTATGCATTTGCTAATGCAATCCAATTCTCTTCTGATTCAAATATACCTGCAGCATCCGTTTGAAGTTGAATAGATTTCTCATAATCGAAGATCATACTATATGCATACGCAAGATCATTAAGCATCTCTGCATATTTAGCTGATTTGATATTTAACGAATCAAATATCTGCCTAGATGCTTCACCAGAAACGATTGCTTCATACTTTAACCCAAGTTCTTTTTGGTATCTACATTTCTGGCCCAAGATTTCTGCATATTCTTCTGTTTTCCCAGTTGTATTATTGAGTATCTCAAGAGATTTATTGCAATACTCAATTGCCTTCACATCATTATTTAAAACAGAATAATGACTAGCTATAGTTTTGTAGATCAGAACCATTCCCAATGAAGAAGATGGAACATAATCTGGGAGGTTTTCAAGTTCTTCCTCTACAGCCTTAATACGTTTAGCATCATCTTGATGATATCCAGAAATAAGCAAATCAACTAATCCATCTAAATAGATTTTAGCATCCCCTATCTTTCGTCTAACGTCGACATTTTTCTTTTGATATAGTAAACCATTGTCATAATCCCCAATCATATAATAGTCATTCGCAATGAAATCCAAAGTCAAAGCATATTGCTCATCAACGATATTTAGCTCCTCATATAATGCAATAGCTTCTTTAAAAGTATTGATAGACTGTTCATACATTTTTGCATGACTATATAATTGGGCTTGTGTTCTCAATTGTAATGCATAATTCCAATCAGATTTACCATATGTTTCCTCATATAGTTTTGTAGTTTTTTCAATCAGCGTCGTTGATTCTCTAAAATACTCGTATTTGTCATACATTAAACTTAGCTTAAAAAGAGATAGTAAATAAGCTTCTGATTTAAATCCATGAATATATTGAGTAGCATTTAATTCGTCTTCCTTATATTGAATCGCTTTCAAAGTATCCCCAGCAGAATCATAAAATGAAGCCATATTGGAGAATCGTTTTAATTCTGATTCTTGATATTGCTTTTCAAATTGATTATTTAGATCTATTCCATAAACATTAAAGGCTCTCTCATCTTTATTTTCAATAAGATCAAGTTTCCCTTTTGGAATGAAAGAAGGAAAATATAAAGTAAACTCACACCTTTCTTCAAATAAGAACTTTTTTTGTTCTGGGGAAAAAGGAAAGCCCTCGCTTTTCTGTATAGGATATTTAATGTTAGTTTTAGTATCCAATAGATATGTATCTTCAGAGATATTAGCCCATGAATTAGCTTCTGCAGCATAAGTACATTGAAGAATAATAGCATCCTTGTTTATCGTTACTTTATCAATATGGAATGCAGATATATCAGTTCTGTCAAAAACAGGATTCTCAATTGTTTGTGCAACAGTTGTCAAACTGGTGCAAATTAATATAATTAGTAGATATAATACTTTTCTCATTCTTATTAGGATTTTATAGATTGTTTTTATTGGGCAAATATAAGAAGAAAAACTGAAGTTTGCAAGTTATCCAGGGAAAAAGTGCATTTCGCAAGGCTTGTTATTTGAAAATGCTTGCATAATAAGGGCTAATTCCTTAGCTTTGCAGTAAAAATTCAGGTATTAACAAAAAAAATCATTTTTGGTGGTTACCTTTTGATATTTTATGGTATAAAGAGGCAAAGAACAACAAATTAGTAGTAACAATTTAAAAATTAGAATTATGAAAAAGTTAATGATGACACTGATGGCTGTCGTATTCGCCATCACAGCAAATGCTCAGTACAACACCAACTATTACAACCAGTATGGTAACAGTATCGGTTCTTCAACAACCCGTTCCAATTACGGTGGTGGCTACACCACGGACTACTACAACCAGTACGGTGCAAGCACAGGTAGCGCAACGACACGCTCTAACTATGGTGGTGGAGCAACTACTAACTACTACAACCAATATGGTAGTAGTACAGGTTCTGCTTCAACACATTCCAATTATGGCGGTGGCTATACCACAAACTATTACGACAGTTACGGTGCAAGCACAGGTAGCTCAACAACACGCTCCAACTATGGTGGTGGTACAACTACCAACTACTACGACCAATATGGCCGCAGCATAGGTTCTTCAACAACCAGAGAAAATTATGGTGGCGGAACGTCAACAACCTATTATGACGCATATGGAAATAACATCGGATCCAGCAGTGGTTGGTGATATAAGGTCGAGCGCGACAAGCTCAGGAACCGTCCATTCGACAAGCTCAGGAACCGTCCATTCGACAAGCTCAGGAACCGAATCAGGGACCGTGGAATATTAAAAAAGATCCAAACTGCATGGTGGTTTGGATTTTTTTATGTACCTTTGCCCTCGAAATCAATAATCATACTTAAACCACTTAAAACAATGA
>OMXX01000153.1 GCA_900315105.1 uncultured Prevotellaceae bacterium
CTGACGCGAATTAAGGAAAGCAAATGGGCAATAAATTTTATCAGTAAATTAATTTACTGGTTTAATTTTCTTAGAATTTACTTTCAAAAAACACATCTCGGGCGCAAGCCCGGTTTCTTATTGGATTAAGATTGGTACTTGCTTCAGCTTGTTGAGCTTCAGCGAAAATAATAATCAGCTTTAATTAAATTCTTAATCTCATAATTTCAACCCAAAGAAAAAATGACAAATCCAAAATACCTAATCCCCCTCCTTTGTGTCCTCTTTGCCGGATGTACGAATACCTCCAACAAAGAGAACTTAGCCTATCAGTTCATCAAGCCTATACCGGCAGACAAGTCCCTCTTCAATGGGGATTTAAAGGAACTTAACGCTACCACCCTGCCGGCACTGTTCTCCTTCACCGATTTCAACTGGAAGGACAACACCCTCACCCTGACTGCATATTCCATCGACACCTACAAGGCATCCGAAATCGACAATCTGCAAAAAGGTGACACCATACTCTTCAGAAACGACACTATCATTACCGACAAGATAGAACGCGGCAGATACATCTCAATAAACGGAGGCGTAGAATTTGGTGGTGTGGACCTCACAGCCCACGAGGAAGGCACATACCGTGTACTGCTAATGGACAACCATCCGCAATACTCCCAACTTGGCAAGGTGCAGCTCCCGCTCAGCCCCGCCCTCACCATCATCGACTGCGGCGACAACCCCGAGGACCCTTCCGACACCATCCGCACCAACCACCGTCAATGGCTTGCCAACGTAAAGGAATACAAGCGCGATTTCTCCGAACTCAACACCAGAGTGAATATCGAGAACGGCATTATCACAAGCATCACAAGGTTCTGGATTCCGTAACGGCACACTATTAGGTGTGCCTTAAAATCCAATGTCACATTTCACATTTGGTTTCGGGAAAATAAACGCAAAGTCGCGAAGCCGCAAAGTATCTTTCTAAACACGGAAAACACAGAATAAACAGATTTTTATCCAAATTCTGATCTATGATTTTATCCCCAGAAAAAATTTTTTTCGCACTAATCCTACATTCCTACATTGACAAGTCTGCAAATCGTTGATGTACAAAAACTTGCATCGTTTTCAAATATTGCATAAACCTACACTAATCCTACACTAAACCTACACAAATCATGCCTGTCAAAGCATGAAATTAATTATCAATTACCTACATAAAAATGTAGGTTCGGTGTAGGATTAGTGTAGGTTTGGCGCATATTTAAAATCCTTGTAACGCCCTATGTTCGTGGGTGTTATATAGGATGGTAATGTAGGAATGTAGGATTAGTGCGAAAAAGTTTTTTCTGAGGTAATATTTTCAATTGTCAAAGGGCTGTTGTGCCTTCGTTCTCCTTTTGCTCTGCCTTCGCTTTAGGTTCGCTCCCTTCGATGGAGCATCTACGGACTTACAACGGTTTTATAACGGAGGTGAAACGGACTTGAGGTTAAACCTGAATGTAGCGTATTTTCTCTTCCGGAAAACGCAAAGAATAAAAACAAAACTTTCTTTTTGTTTTTCTTGGTGGTATTAGTTTTTTTGATTACTTTTGCCCACGAAATGAGCAATGTCCAAAAATTACATACAAATGAAATATTTCTTTATTCTACTAATGCTCACTTTTTTGATAGGATGTAAGCATAAACAGGCAGAACCGGATATTGAAATGCCGTATAAGGTTTTCGCTTCTGATTTTGATCATAATAATTCAAAAGACATTTGTTTGAGACAGAAACAATTATATCATAAAGGCAAATATTTCTTGAAAAGTAACCAAACTTTTGTAAAAGTCAGCGACAAGGATATGACTATTGCAAAACGCATATTGGAAAATCTAATAGATAGTTGTCAAAGAATTGACAATATAAAACCCATGTCAATAGATTGTTATTTCAGACAATACATTGGCTATAAGGAAAATGAACGAAATTATGTATATATTAATTTATGTGCATTCTATAATGAGAGATATTCGAAATCAGGATTAGGAGTAGTTATATCTGATTGCTATCTTAACAGCGTGCTTTCCACACCTGAACGTGGTTATGCCGGTCATGTGATAATAAACATGGATGAACGAACTGTTAGTGAATATCATTTTGATAAATATCCTGAACCATAAGGAAAAAAGAGGATATGTAGAATGACAAGCAATTGGAAACAAAAATCGTTTTTATAATTCTGCTAAACTAAATAAATAATCATGGGAAAAATATTATATACATGGATTTTTTTTGTTGCATTTTCAATATTTATACTACCTTGTTTCGCAAATTGTAATATAGACAATAGTCCGATATTTGGATTATCTTGTGCAAGTCCTGATTCTGTGACCAAGTCCCAACTTGATTTCTATAACACAGAGGTAAAACATGGTTATTTCGACTCAGTTAATTCAAATAATAAGCTGAGTTATGATGATGTATTTAAACTTGCAGACATGGAAAGGTTCCCGCATGAAATGCTTACAAAAAAGAATATAAGATTCAAAACTAAAAAAATCAATGTGGCGAATTATGGGGAATGCTATTATTATGTATTACAATTCAAACATTTTTCTGGAGTATATCTTAATGGGAAAATGCACGTCTTATATTGTCCGTCAAAAAGTGAATACTTTGTCTTTGGAGAATATGTTTCGAATATAAGTACAGAGGAAGAATATCTTTTGATAACAAATAATTGCCGCGGAAACATCTCATACGACAGGTTGTTATATAGCAAAGAACACTCTCGCTTTTTACTGGAATGTGAATAAATACATTCCCACACATCTATCAATTCATTGTGAATTTCTTTGTGGTATTAGTTTTACGAGATGAGTAATATCCGAACATCTTTTACTTCAAACATAAACTAAAAGTAAATGAAAAGATTATTTTTGTCGATAGTAATATTCGTATCATTTGTTTTTCATATTCAAGGGAAGCATAATTATGGAAATAGTAATTATAAAACTATGACAAATTGTGCACCCGCATCTTTAATACGTATTGTAAATAAGACATATAATCATTAAACAATGAAATCTAAAAATATCCTTTTTTGTGTATGTTTGGCATTAGCTTATATTACAAATACATGGGGGAAAGACAATATCAAATTGTCTCCGCATGCAAACATTGCCAACTCATATATATTATTAAATATACTGCGTACGGAATATTGCCCGGACTCTTTGATGGCTTGGATTAATAACGGGAAGCAAGCTACAATAGTATGTAAGGTCAATTTGTCTGGTGAAATTATTGATGTGATTTCAATAAGAAGCAAAACTCGATATCCGATAGTAAAGGATAGAATCAAATTCAAGAGAATGCTTCTTAAACACAAACTACATTTATTCTTCCCATTGGAAATAGTTGGAGATATAAGTAGAAAAAAAGAAATCAAACGAGCAAAAAAAAATTACAGAAAACAGTATAAAGAAAAGGGCTATATAAATATAGGTATTGTTTGTTTTGACAATAATTTCAATCTTCATGTCAAAAACATAAAGGAAAAAATGCAAGACAACAATATCGTAGGGACAGATGAGAAAATTTTAGATATGTTGTTGGATTATTATAGAAATAATATAATATATTATTAATCGTTATTTATGTCCTCAATCTTTCCTACATCTCCATTAATTCCTTGCGAATCCTTTGGCGGTGTGGGAATTTTGTTCTCTCTCTTTCTAGATTTTTCACCCCAAGAACAGAGGATATTCCTTGCAAGAAACTCCGCTATTTTTCCCTTCTTCCTCCGTAGATGCTCCATCGATACTCCATCGATACTCCATCGATGGTCCATCGTTTCGATGGAGGACTGATGGACTATCGATGGAGTATCTCCCGTTTCAGCTATACCAAATATTTGTATTTTTTGTTATTAGTCGTTTGTTTTCACATTTTACTTGATTTGTTTGGATGTTTCAGGAGAAAAATGTAACTTTGCACTCGAAGGATCTAAGACCGTTATTCTAACTAACATGTCCATAGTAATGAAAATAATCAGTTTATTCTTGATGCTTTTTTGTATTGTTTCATGTAATACAGCTCAAGTAGAATATAATGGTAAAAACAATTCTTACGCTGTAAGAAAAATAAAAAGAAAAAGTAACAATGTATATATTTTGTTTTTAGAAAGGAATGACTCAACCTTCGTAGTTGCAAGTCATTATGACAAAAACAAAAAAAACGGAACGATAAAAATAAAAAAGAATTCATTGGTGAACATTTCTTTGCATTCTATATTTCCTGACAGCCTATTGGGAATGAAACTCATGCGACAGGATAATATTGCCGACAATTTCTATGGTCATTGGATTTCAAGAGACATGTACCATACGGATGATGTTTATTATTCAAATGACTTGAATGGATTGTATCTCTGTGATGATGAAAATAAAGAACAATGATATTTGAAATGAGTTTTTTTACAGATTTCATTAGTGCTCTTTAATACGTACATTTTCAGCAAACACTAAAATTTAATCGACCAATGGGTTTCTTATAATCCTACTGAGGGAAATGGAAATCAACCCAAACCACAACCTGTAGCCCCTGTCGTTGAACCTAATCCGAATATACAACTTAATTGAATATATTTATGGGTAAATTTAAATGGTTAATATCGCTTTTGTTTCTTGTAAGTTGTATAAATTCAACTAAAGAAACAAGACCAAAAAGTGTCACGAATGAGAAACAGAATAATACAGAATCACCGAAAAAAGATTGTGTGTTCTCTGATTTCGTGAAAAAGTTTACTATAGATTCTGTTTTTCAAAAAGCACATGTGAAATTTCCATTGGAAGTTGTTTCTGATGGAACTAATTACGAAGATGATGATAGTATATGGTATGTAAAAGAATCAGAATGGCAATTTGTCACTTTAAAAGATAGTATAATTGATGGAATAAAATACATACATCAAATTGATTCTACAAATTATACAGTCACTAAAGTAGGCTATGATACAGGAATAAACATAGACTATCGTTTCAATAAATCAGGTAAACAATGGCAGTTGACAAAAATAGAAGATCATTCAAACTAAATACATATGAGAATTCTTATTGAATCTCTCTTTATTGAAATAAAACGTTTTTGATATCGTTCAATAACTTTCTCATCCCATACCTCCATCAATTCCTTGTGAATTCATTGGTGGTGTGGGGTTTTCTTCTTATAACGGAAATTCACGAAAAATGGGAAAAAGACAGAGTGTGAAATAAATGAAAATTCTTTATATGAGTGGCTTGTATTTCGGAAAAAATATGTAACTTTGTACTCGAACTTAAATTATAAAAACTATCCTAATGACATTTTCTATGAACAAGAAACTCTCTGCTCTGTTATTACTGGTCTTTGCATTATTTGGACAGGTTAGCATTAACGCTCAGGACACAAGAGTTACCGAGGGTAAGGATTTCTCATACTTATACAAGAACCTTCCTATTCCGTTGGAAAAACCTCAACTTCCAAATATTCCGGACAGATACGTGAAACTGACCGACTATGGTGCTGTTAACGATGGCATTACCCTTTGTACCGAGGCTTTTACCAAGGCTATCGACGACCTCAGCCAACAGGGTGGGGGACATATTTTCGTTGATGACGGTATATGGCTGACAGGTCCGGTGATGCTCAAGAGTAACATCGATATCAACCTGAGCCGTAATGCCATAGTGAAGATGACGCCTGATAAATCAAAGCATAGGAACACTACAAATAAGACCAGCAAGCTTGTCATCCCGGCTTTCTATGCAAAGAATGCACACGACATCAGCATCACCGGTCTTGGTGCTATTGACGGTAGTGGTGCATATTGGCGTCCGGTGAAGCGAAGCAAGGTGAGTGCTTCGGAGTGGAAACAATACACACAGATGGGCGGTATCATAAGTGCTAATGGCGAGATATGGTATCCTTATAATCTGAAGAATGCCCCATCGCTTACCAAGTCACCAGAGGAGGAGGCAAATGCCCGTGCCGATCTTATCAGAGTTGAGCATTGTGAGCGAGTGCTTTTTCAGGATATTACGGTACAGAACTCTCCACGCTTCCATGTTCATCCATGCTATTGTAAGGATGTTAGCGTGCTTGGCGTGACAGTACGTTGTCCTTGGAATGCACAGAATGGTGATGCTATTGACCTGAGCAACTGCACAAGATGTCTTGTTACTGAGTGTACAATAGATGCTGGTGATGATGGTATCTGCCTGAAGAGCGGAACGGGTAAGACAGGTGTTGAAGCCGGTCCTTGTAAGGATATACTCGTTGAGGACAACACCGTTATTCATGCTCATGGCGGTTTTGTGATAGGCTCAGATGCAAGTGGCGGTGTGCAGAATGTAGTGGTAAGAAACAACCGTTTCATGGGTACAGACACAGGTCTTCGTTTCAAGACGAGCTATGGTCGTGGCGGTGCTACAGCCAATATCTTCATCTCAAACATTGTAATGACCGACATAAAGGAACAGGCTATCGTCTTTGAGGCTTCATACTCCAACAAACAGATAGGACAGAAGGATAATCTTGTAGGGGCTACCGACTATGCTCCTGACTTTAAGGATATACATATTGAACACATTAAGTGTCGTGGCTGCAAGACTGGTATCGTTGCCAAAGGCGATGAGGGATTGATTCATGATATTGACATTAAGAACTCCGTCATCTTCTATATCAAAAAGGCTACGGAGATACAGGAAACCTGCAAACTCGATGTATCGAATGTAACATTCAAGACCTTCGAGATGGAGATGTGGTAGGTTTAGGGTAAAGAGAAAAGGGTAAAGTAACGTCAGTTCGACAAATTCAAGACTGCGAGGGCTGAAAGCCCGACACCTAATAGGGCAGTCCGTGAGGGCTGTTATTCGGTAGATACGTGATTAAAGGAGCGCTGTAAGTGCGACATCTGAAGACTTTAGGTGT
>OMXX01000092.1 GCA_900315105.1 uncultured Prevotellaceae bacterium
ACTTACAAAGCCAAGAAAAATTTTATAAAACCTCAAAAAATTTTATTTTAACAGACTCATAATCTGGAGGTCCCAGGTTCAAGCCCTGGCTGGTCCACATTGAAAATCAAGCACTTACGAGTTCTTCGCAAGTGCTTTTTTCATGTCTGCGTAAACAATGCGTAAACAAACAAGTTGAGTCGGCTATTTTGCATCATGGATAGTCATGGAGTTTCAGTGACAAGATAAAGCCTTTTTAATGCCAATTAGCCATGCAAACATCAAGAATAATGTTAAAAACACATAAAATTGTATTTATTCTACAGATATTGCACTGCTTTCTGCTTCTTGCAATAAAAATTTTTTGTAATTTTGTAGCAAAATTACGATAACGGATAAAATATTGCGGTATGATACGAGATTTTTGGGTAAAGAACTATCTTTCCATTCGCGACAAGCAGGAATTAAGTTTCGTGGCCAAGGGACCATCTTCGGAACTTGTCACTGAAGTTGCTGATGGTGTCTTCTTGTACAAGTTAGGCATACTATATGGTTCAAACGCTTCGGGTAAGTCTAATATGTTGATAGCCATGAACGAGGTGTTCCGTTTGTTGGTCATGCCAAAATCGGATGCGACAGTCGAAATTGGCGGTTGCATACCCTTTGTGCTAACCAAAGATGAGCCAACAGAAATGCATGTGTCATTCTATGCCGATGGCACCCGATATGATTATGATGTCAAGTTCAACGGCAAGCACATTCTGAATGAAGCCTTATATTATTACCCCAATAAATCAAAATCGCTGTTCTACGAACGTAGTTTTGTGGGGGAGAATGTACAGGCTGACATCAAGTTCGGTGCGAGCCTCAAACTTCAGGTCAAGACGCAGGATAGCATCCGTGAAAATACACTGAACAACCACAGTGTATTGTCCGTATGCAGAAAGGCCGCCTTGAAAGAAGACATAGCTCCGTTCAACACGCTTCACGCTTGGATTATGGGCAACTATCATGAAATAGATGGTGATGGAGACAAAGGTATTGTCGATATTCTAAAGGATGCTTACACCAATCCTAAGAAACGTAAGTTCTATAACACGATGCTTCAGAAGGCCGACTTGAACATTCTGGAATATCGTCCTGTTGTTGAAGACCGCATTGTGCCTAACGATTTCCGCGAGCGCATCCTAAAAGAGAACATCCCAGAAGAGATGAAAGATATTCTGTTGAAGCCTACCACAGATTCCATCACTTTCTTGAACCATTCTGATAATGGCGATTTCGACATTCCGCTTAAATGGCAGTCAAAGGGTACTCAGAAGTATATCCGTATATTAGATGCCTTATACGATTTAATAACGAGTCCTCACGTGTATTATCTTGATGAACTGGGCGAGGACCTGCACAACGACCTGTTGTACTACTATCTCAATGTCTTCATCTTCAACTCCGACAAGTCGCAGTTGATTATCACGAGTCAGGAGACCACCCTCTTGTCACAGGATATGATTAACGAGAACAGAGGCGTGGTGTGGTTTGTCGAGAAGAACAAGGAGACTGCTTCTTCCGAATATGCCCGTGGTGACTCATTCGGCTTGCATAAGAACCTGTCGCTTTACAATTCATACCGTATTGGTCGGTTGGGTGCCAAACCAGAACTGGGTAGTATCTTTATAAATCTGGAGGACTGATATGGGAAAGCTACGACAGACAGCACTCATTCTGGGTGAAGGGCCAACGGAGTTCTTCTATTTCAAGTCCCTATGCGACGTGTTCAAGCGTCTGACCATCAAGCCCGACTATCCGAAGCATACCAACCTCAAGGAACTGGATGCAAAGATAGCAGAGGGCGTGGCAATGGGTTACAGCCATATCTTTTGTATCATTGATATGGACACAAAGGATAAGGAGCCTGAGCATTCCCAATACCAGAAGCTAAAGGCAAAGTATGCCAAGCCTATCGACAAACCAAAGAAAGGCATCTACTGTGAGGTCGAGTTCTTCGAGACTCATCGGTGCACCGAACTATTCTTCCTTTACTATTTCCGTTATACATCACGTCCATACGAGGATCAAGAATCACTGTTAAAAGATTTGAACCAGTGTGTGGAATATCGGAAAACGATAGATTTCTTCATAAAGAGTAAGGGACTCCATAGTTACTTTGAACGTAATGGAGGTAGCCTCAATGCTGCTACAGCCAATGCCAATCATTCGTTGGAAGATAAACAGATGAGTGGCAGAGAATACACTTTCTCTGAATTAGGGCAACTAATGAAGATGTTGGAGGATTCGCAAAATCTTTAGTTCCACAATTTTAATAAATATAGAATAAGACTATAATATTTTATGTGTTAAACATCCATATTATGTGATTATTAAAAAAAGTCTTGTATAAATAAAAAATGCATCAAAATTAATAGTTTATATGAAGGTTTTACATATTACAGATTTTCACTATTCATCAGATAACAAACTGATGAAAGACATGATAGATTCAATAATAAATAAGATTAAAGAGTCGAATCATAAGTTTGATTTTATCCTATTCACTGGAGACTTAGTTTTTAACGGCACATGCAAAGAGAATTTTGAAAAAGCATGCGATGTTTTATTGAATCGCTTTGCAAGAGAATTTGGCATAAATAAAGAGTATATCATAATATGTCCAGGAAATCATGATATTGATAGAGGCAAGATTCATTCAGCACTATATGATTACTTTGACAACCATATTAAATCAAACAAAGATCTTGATATCTTTTACAAAGAAAAGCCAGATACTTTTCTTGATAGTGTGAAGCCTTTGGAGAATTACCGAGATTTTATTAAAGGATTTTACAAGGATGATAGTTCTACCAATATATTCAAAGATCTTTATTCAATTCATTATAGAGTGATTGGAGAAGAAACTATTGGATTTGTTTGTTTGAATTCATCATGGCTTAGTAATATAAACAAGTCAAATCATGAAGATTTAGGAAAATTAATGATACCACCTGTCGTCATGGAGGAAATTTCCATGACACTTCGCAAAGATCTGTCGAAAAAAATATTATTGCTGCATCATCCATTATATTTCCTTAAGGATGACAATAGATATGAAATTGAGAACTGCGTCTACAACAACTATGATATGTTGTTTTATGGGCATGTTCACAAAATTAACTCGATGTCGAGGCATACTGGTTCAAATGGAATCTTTGAACATATGTCTAGAGCATCATTAACGAGCGAAAGTAATCTAGGCTGTTCCATTATTACCATGGACGATATAGATGACACTCAGATAACTACCCAAGAAATAATTTATATTCCAGAAAATAAAATGGCTGTGGAGAGCAGTCCAATTGTTCACCACATACCATGTGATACGGACAAGGAAAGATTGATTAAGCTTAGGAAAAAGATACATGATAAGTATCCTTCAGAAAAAGATGGTGCAAACTCGTTATTATTAATCAATGAAGATTCTGAAAAACAAGATTTTCTGTCATTGTATAATCCGCCTAGGCTTAAAACTGCATATGACAATGAGTTCACGGACACTCCTTCAACACTATATAGTTATACGCAATTGATTGAAACAGATGATAGTTTTATCATTTATGGTAAAGATAAATGCGGAAAGACATCATTACTCAAGAGATTGCAATTGGAGTATTTGCAAAATTATTCCAAAAGAGGGCTTGTACCTTTCTTGATAGATGCGAAAGAATACGAAGCGAAAGTGGATGACAAGTTTGATTTAGTGCAACATATAAGGAATTATTATGGCTTAAATCGCGAAGACACAAATAAACTTATAAGTGATGGAACTGTTATATTGCTCATTGACAACTTTAAAGCAAGGACAGCATTATCTAATTATTTAAATCAGTTCTTATTGGACAATTCCAACATTCGCTTTGTCTTTACATCTGAATACAATTTAACAAAATCTATTGATGATGATATTTTGTATTTAGGAACAATTGACTTTAAGAAGCTCTATTTTCACGATCTGCGTAGACAAGAAATTGTTTGCTACGCTGAGAAGCGATTATCAAATCATGAAGACAAAGAAAAAGTTGAAGAGAAAATCATTCAACTTTGCAAACAAATGGAGTTGCCACTGAATTATTGGACAATTTCCCTTTTGTTGATGATTCATCATAAATCATCTGACACATACTCTAAAAATCTTTTTTCTATTCTGGATATCTGTGTAGATGAGATATTTGGAAAGAAAAAACTCCTATATCAAGGGAATAAGGCTAGTTTTGACCAACTAAAAACAATATGTGCCTCAGTTGCTGCATACTTATTTTATGAACATTCAAAGACAATATATAGTGCCACTGCAGATGAAATAAAAGGTCATATTGAATCACTTTTATCACAGAATGAAAGAATTGCTGTTTCTAGCATAGAAATTTTCAAGTTTTTCCTGTCTTGTGGTATTCTAAAGGCAACTTATGATAACAGGTATGTATTTAGATTAAATGGTTTCTTTGAGTACTTTTTAGCACTTAACATGACTAATAATCGACAGTTTATTAGAGATGTCCTTGATAACGAAGATTTATACTTGGGATTCAAAAATCAGTTAGAAATCTATAGCGGATTTAGAAGGGATGATTTGGAGTTTTTAAAGGAAATCAATGATAAAACACTAAACAGACTTTGTCCGATATTTAATAAGTATTCTTCAAATAAAGATGACGAATTATTGAAAAATATTGGGGCTCCACAAATAATGGAAGAAAAATGTCGTCAATTGTCTGTTCAAAGAACTTTGTCTTCTTTAGAAAAAGCAGAACTTGAGGATATGACAGATGAACTAGAAATAAACTCTGACGTTCATTTGGTTAACACATATGATGCTAAAAATAATGATGTTGATACGTTAGAAAGATATCTTTCAATTCTTGCAAGGGTCTTCCGCAATATGGATGGGATTATGGGGCAGAAAGAATTGACAAGAAACATTTTCCGTTTCATTATTGATTCATATTGCAATTTAAGTTTCCAAATGGTTGAAGAATATACGAACATAACTGATCAAGAACTAAAAAATGACGCATATAACACTCTAGATTCTTTCCCAGAATTAGACTTGTTACGCTATATTTCTAATTTCAGCCCAATGATTGCCCAAGTAGCTTTAAGCGATAGCATCGGGCATTATACAATGGAAAGAATGATAAAGAACGAAATAAAAGAAACAGAAAATAATATAGAGGGGAATCAGTACAAACTATACCTACTCTATTTCTTGTTGTTAGATATTGATCTCAAATCCAATATTACAATGATTGATGACATAATGAAGAATTTGAAATTACCAGTTCTAAAATACATGTCTCTATTTAAACTGAATTATTATTTAGCCTTTAAAGCTGGCAACAATCACTCTTTGCAACAAACCATATCTTCAAAAATACAGCTTTTAAAAAAGCAACTAGATAATAAGGTTGATATTGGTGCAATTCAAAAAGATATTCATTTAAAGAAGCGAAAAGCCCTCTTAAACAAAAAGGGATTATGATTACAGAATTTAAATTATTGTCCCACGATTGTTTGTCGCTTAATATGAATTGTAATTACCCAACAAAGAGTAAATTTGATTTTTATGATTCAAGAGAATAAGAATGCCCCAATGATAGTAATAAGGAAATGCGTGTATTATTAGGAATGAAATGTGAAAAGTTCTCTGCTATTTCAGGTTTAGAATAGATATAGTGCCAAATGAAAATAATTAATAATATGAACGAAAACATATCACAATATTTATTTACATACATGGATAATCCAGATCCTCGATATGCTGTTATGCTAAAGGGCAAATGGGGATGTGGAAAGTCTTTCTTTATTCAAAATTGGATTGAACAGTATAAGGGGAAAATTAATGATGGTGATGCTGTACTTGAACCAATTTACGTTTCACTTTATGGTTTAAATAATACGTCACAAATTACATTGGCGATAGATCGGGTTCTTCACCCGTTTTTGTACAGCAAAGGGGTTGAAATAACTAAAAAGATACTTAAAATAGCTGGTAAGATCGCGTTTAAAGCAAGTTTAGATTGGAATGATGACGGAAAAGATGACGTGTCAATGGATGCGACTCTCGACTCATTGTCCTTACTAACTTCCCATGAAAAGGATGCTGCTATTGGTCCGAAATTGATAGTGTTTGATGATCTTGAGCGTTGTTTGATTGATATGAAACTTCTTCTCGGCTACATCAACAATTTTGTTGAGCATGGAGCTTGCCATGTTATCATTGTTGGTGACGAAACACATGCAACAAATGACACAAAAGCAAAACTTTTGGAGTTTAAAGAAAAGACCGTTGGGCGAGAATTTGAGATTATGCCAGATATGGTCTCAGCTATTGATTATTTCATTAATAATGATGCTCCTCTTACAGAATGGCTTACATGCAAGAAGGCATTCATACTTGATAGCTTTCAATCTACGAGATGCGATAATCTTCGCTTGCTTAGACAATGCTTATATGACTTCAGTGTTCTGTATAATGAAATAGATAATCACCTTCTTGAAAAAGGTGACACCTTTATGACATCTCTTTTAGGGTCATATGTTGTTGTATATTGTGAGTATAGAGGTGAAAATCGAGAATTACTTAAAGAATGGGATTGGAGCTATTTCAATGGACTCTCTGGTGATGAAGCGACTAAAGAAAGAATAAGTAGTCTTCAAAACAAATATTCATCCATAGTAAACAAGTATAGGATAGAAGTACTTGACTCTTCTCATGTTAATCAAATAATATACGAGATTGAAACGGGTAAGAGTTTGAAGGAATATGCTGAAAGATTATTAAATCAGATACAAGGGAAAGCAAATGTTCAAGATAGATTAGCAGAATTTGTCCACCTGTCAAAGGATGAATTTGAACAGGCATATTCTGAATTAGAATATAGTATTAAAGCCGGTAATCCTTCTAATTTGTACGTATTGGGAAGATCTATTGCCCTGCTTGTCTTCTTCAATTCGAAAAACATTCATCCCATTGCAGAAGAGATTGTTTTTCTTGTAAAAGAGCAAATAACTAATTGTTATTCATCTATACAAAATAAAGACGACCTCTATCAAGCAAGGGCGTTGTTTATTCAAGGTGTGAGCTCTTTTGGTAGGTTTTGCGACAATCCATTAGGTAAAGACATTTCAGAATTTGCCAAAGAAGAGTTCGAGAAAAGAGATGGTGAACTAAAGAATAAAATGGAAGAAGCTCTATTAAATATGGATAATGATAATATTGGAAGATTAATAGAGTTGAGTTGCGAAAGTACACCAGACCATTGTTGTGAATATAGCTGGACATCAGTATTTAAAAATGTTGATGCTGACACGATTTCAGATAGGATATTACGTCTCAATAACAAGAGTCTGCAAGACTTATGCCAATTTTTTTCATATCATTATAAATTTAGTTTCCGCTTTGCTAATGGAGATAATCGTTATGCAGACGATCTTTCTATATTACAACATATTAACGAAAGATTGAAAAAAGAATTAACAAATAGGGACAGTGTTGATAGATATGTATTGAGTATGCTTATTAAATATATTGCAGGAGCTATATGTCGCGCAGGCGGCAACAATGATCCTATAGAGATGGGTGATGCTTAGTTCTGATCTCATATTCTTCTCTTGTTATTGGTGTGTCAGGGTCAACAATGAGGATTTCATCGTAAGTTAGGTTGTAGAGGAGATAAAAGAGATTATCTATTTCTTGTTCTTGTGATGTAGTATCAGCACTAGGAGATTGCTGTTTGGCAGCGAGAATCCTATTTACCAGATCCTCGACACGATTCTGAATGTCTTGTGATGCAGGAGGGATTGGCAACTGTTCATAAAGATAAGTCTGTATTTCAGGGAATACATCTGCTTTTTTTGTCGAGAACTTCTTCTTATAGTAGAAGTCCACGACCTTTGAATTGATACAGGCAAGTAAGTAACGTATTCCACACTCGCAACCAAAACGCCTTTTTATACCATATACATTCTTGTTGTATCCGTAGTGTATTCCAGGCGAAATGGTGGCCTCTAACATAGAGTCAACGCGTCGCAGATATATCGCCTCTGAACTAAAGAAATCCCTCAATCGTCTATATTCTTTATGGGTTGTAGGCAGATATGTATTGTTCCACGAAATAGAGTATTTGCGCATATCTTGTCCTATAAGCGTTTCTATTCCTGAACTGTGTTCCCGTAAATAATTTTTAGAAACTTCTGCGCCTCTTTTAGATTCTGTGAGACTACCTAAAGATTTACCAGAATCAAACATTTTTTGGAGGATGGGAATTATTTCTGCTTTCAAGCCAAATGTCATCTCATTGAACTTATTTGTCTTGCAATATTCCTTATCCAAGTCGTCATATCTGACAAAAGACTTTTCTTTAGCATCATAATCAAGATATGGAATGCTTGTATTTTGTGGAAGATCAGTCCTTATAATAGTTATAGCATTCTCTGTTACTGCATCAAAGGGATTACAAGTCGCAATGGATAGTAAGTCTACACGATTCATGAAAAATAGACGCATTTTGTTATCGTCTTTGTTCAAGAGGTAGAACTTTGGTGTAATCATTGAAACGATACCCTTCGAACGACACAGTTTTTTTAACGATAGTTCAAAGAACATTTTATATAGATCATTGTTCCATTCATAATTTGTATATAAACTTACAGGAACAACCACATACGGAGGATTGCCAATCACTATATCAAAACCATCTTTCACCCCAAACATCCATTCTGGGTCAAAGAATGAAGATGATGCGTTTTGGTCGAACATATCCCAATTAGCCAATAATTGGGCTGCACCTTGACTGACAAAGCCTGTGTTCTCAATGGCATCTGCAAGTGCGTGCCGAGTTTCTTGTATTTCTTTTTTTAGGCGTTGCTTGTCAACATTTCTTTTGGCAAGGAATATCTGATGGTTCAACTCCTTCAATTTCGCTTTCTTCGCCAGAATTTCTTCGGTTGATTCAAAGAGGCTTGCGTCATAGCCTACAGGTATAAGCGTGTTAGCTGCCACAAACTTTGATTCTAGGTTGGGCAATGGACGGATGCCAAAATTGTTTGCAGCATTATCAGTTGGCTTTTGATCTACAACAAGTGAGATAAAGAAACGGAGCTTAGAGATTTGTACGGCTATAGGCTGAATGTCAACACCATAGATACAATGCTCGATAAGGTATAGTTTTCGGGCATAATCAGGGTCATTGATACTCTTGTTGAATGCTTCCTCGATGTCAGCCAGACGTGCCTTGCGTTCTGCTTCCTCGTCCTCGGCGAAAGCGAGCTTTGACTGCTCAATGGCAAGGTCGATCATGAAGTCCTTCCACATCTCGTTTGTCGGGTCAAGTTGTCGCAGGACATGAACTAATTGCTGGAGTATGCCCATAGGGAATGCACCCGAGCCACAAGCGGGGTCAAGGACACGGCAGTTGTAAACAGCCTGCATGATGGCTTTTCGTTGTTCCTCGTTGAGTGTAGTCTCTTCTGTAGAGTAACTAAGCAACTTGCGATACTCTGGTTCCAATTCATCCCCACATGTACGTTTCAAATGGGCAACAAGGCTCTCATCTACCATGTACTGCACAATTTCACGAGGTGTATAGAAAGAACCTGTTTGCTTACGGGCAGAGGTCTTTGTTTCAGGGTTATAAGATGCCAATAGGTTCTCAAAAGCCTTTCCCAACAGTTCCGGATCAAGAGAAACTTCCTGGTCAAGTGGGGTGTTCTCTTCAATGGTGAAGTTATATCGTTTCAGAATGTCAATGATGCCTCGTGCCGAAACACTCTTTTTGTTGTTATCGCCATACCATTGTGAAAGGTCGATGCTACGTCCCACTTCATCACCGAAGAAAAGCCAATCGGGGAGGTAGAGTTGTTTAAGTGACTCTTTTCTTTCAGAGAATCCATCGTAATAGAGTTTCTCAGGCTTCTTGTCCAAACAATCGAACAGTCCGCCATTTAGGAATGGTACATGACTGTTTGCCATCTGAACAAATTCTTCGGCACCTCCTTCTTTGAAGTCAGCTTTGTAGCGCATCAGGTTGTTTACGTTATAGCCATCTCGCAAGAAACCTTTCTGACCATCGCCACGGAAACGGCGGTTGTTCGGAGTGTCTTTGCCTTCTGCCACAATAGGGCAGTTGAGCATAGCAAAGAAGAGGTTTTGAAGAATGAGACGGTAGTATTTACTCTCTTCCGGATTATAAAGCAAGTTCTTACGGTCGTGAGGATTAAACTCTTCGATGAAGTGCTCTTTGATGTATCTTTCATCAAAGAATTCTTCTGGGATAAGATGTTTCTGTTTAAGGAACCAGACGAAGATGAGACGGGTAATGAGACGGATGCAACTCTCGTGGTTGAACTTGTCATCATCTGTGTCAGTTGTAAGGTCGTTCGGGAAACGGGCCACTTGCACTGCCCAGGCATACCAGTCACTAAGTTCGGAGTAGAACTTCTTGGTGAGCAAGTCGCTGGAGAACACTTCCATCCAATGCTTGTACAGTTCCTCATAGTTAGGATAGGTCTTGTCACCAATAGAGGCCAATATGTCAATGTGCCCCCGATGGGGATTCAAGCAGTTGATGCCGCGTAGAATACTCACCTTGCCCAGTTTCTCTCCGTCACGCCATTGTTGCGTATATTCGCTGCGTTCACAGGTCGAAAGCGCCAGTTCGTTTCCCTGCTTGATGAACAGGATAACAGGTTGTGCAGATGCGATGCGGTTGAATCCACGGGTGAGTGTGGCGCTCTCTGAACGGGTGAGAGTGGTGCCGCTGTGCAACTCTACAGCAAAAATCATCATGCCGGTATATTTACCTTCTGATGCACGAGCTGTCACTTCCTCAGCAGAAAGCGTTTCTGCACTACCTGTCAAAGAAGACTCATCTACAGTACCGATGAAATAAGTGTGTTCCACCTTGACAAGCACCTCTCTCAGAGCCTTTGACAAGTCTAATGGATAGAGGTTTTCAAATGGTACGGGTACACGTGTCACCTCGTTAAAGACTATATGCAGATGATGCAAAAGGGCTTCACTTGCATCAAACAATGATTCGTTGACAAACTTTTTAAGAACGGTATTCATAAGGCACATCTGTTCTATTGGTTATTATTTGCTTACATACTCCCACACAATCAAGTCGAAATTCTCCTTCTTGAATTTTTCTTCCAGTAACTGGGCATTCTTTTCCTGTTTTGTGGTTTTGTGAATCGTCTTTCGTGACTGGGCTATTTGCAGGATTGCAGCTGTAGCTTGCTGCGGGACCTTGGATTCCATCCATTGTTGGATAATGTTTGATAACTTTTGCAAGCGTTCTTTATTATTGGTTTCAATCCATTCCGGAATAAAGCGGTCTTGGCTCTTGTTCTTACGAAGAAATTCCAAGACTTCAGCACGGTTGAGTTCCTTATATGTAGCAGAGAGACGTGTATCAGCTGGCTGGCACATCAGATAGATTTCTGAATAAGGTTTGTTGTTCCCCTGCTCACGATGAGGATAACCTACAACGGCAACAAGACTTTCAGGTATCTTCTCAAAGAGATTATCATCAAAGCGGAATCCAGAGAAAATACCGTTTGGCATCTTACGGAACACCTCCTTGTGTTTCTCGAAGTAATCTATCAGGTCCTGACGATATACCTCAAAGGAGAAATCCTTCAAGGAGAGTGTGCGTGGCGATTCTATATCGCTGATGCTATTGTTCTGCAATTCCTCCAACAGACGGTCGGCATTCTTGTCCTGCAACGGGTTGTCTGCCTCCATCTTCAGATATGCATCGTTTAGTTGTTGCGTCTCTGAGCCTACAAGGTTCATCGCCACCATGCGGTTCATGATGCGCGTCTCCAGATGTAGGTAATCCTCAAAAGACTTGGCGGGCCAGAAATTGACGCAGCGAATTGACTTGTTGGGCGAACCTATACGGTCAATACGTCCGAAACGCTGAATGAGACGAACTGGATTCCAATGAATATCATAATTGATTTGCATATCGGCATCCTGTAAGTTCTGACCTTCTGAGAGGCAGTCTGTAGCAATGAGGATGTCAATGCCATCGTCCAACAGACGTTTGAAGGTCGGTCGCCGCTCAGTTATCAACTGATGCCATAGGTTATAAGGAACATTCCATCTACGTTTGTCGTCATCGTAGTATTCTTCACGACTGAGTTTTGCTTCTTCATAGAGATCACTCCAATCCAATTCCTTGTAGAGTTTGCTATACGGAGCAAAGCTCTGGAGTACTTCATTGAAGTGGCTGGTGTTGTGCCGTCCTGTTGTATGTATCTCTTGACCAGAAACAGAAGCCATGCGATAAAAACCACGCTTACAGAGTTCGTCAAAGATGAACCTGGCGGTATCTGCATATGCAGTGAAGATGACAACCTTCTTGTTGGAGGCTTGACGTTTTTCCTCCAGAATGGAAATCAGTCTCTCTAATTTCAAGTCCTGCTCAAATCCATTGCTGTAATCTTCCGCAAAAGCATCAAGACTTTCGCAGATAGCCCGTAGTTTATTGACATCCATGCGAAGTCCACGTTCAAAGCCACCCAAATTCTTCATATCTGCCAGGTTGATGGTACCTTTACGCAGTGTAAAGATGTCGTCGGTGTCGTTATTCTCGTCGTCATCGGGGATTTCCACTTCTACTCTTCCGCTTGCCTTCTGCTCCTTGAAAGCAACTACTTTTGCAAGCGTCTGCTCATGAACCTCCAACACCTTCTTGATGGTAGTGCGGCAGGAATGCCAACTGCTCTCCAGTCGTTTCATAAACAGGATACCCATCATCTTGACAAGGAAACGCTCACGGTTTACATCGTCGTTCCAATCGCCAGAGGCTTCTCTTTCCGCTTCCTTGCGTGAGGCATGGAGGAAAAGACTGGGCTGGTAGGCTGTGAGGCTTAGTGCATCAAAAGCGGCATAGATTTCATCCGTGGAATGATATTTGCCAAAGTGGTCAACACCTTGATAAACATTATCTGGTTTTTCCTTATTCGGAAATCCGAGATCTTCACCAAGCGTGTTTTCTATGAGTTTACGGGTACGGGCAACTATCAGTTTGTCCGTTAGATTGAAGAACTTTGGAGGAAGCAAGGATATGAATGAGCCAATGGTGCGGCCTGGGTCACTACACCATTGCGTATATTTACGCTGACTATCGGCAAAGAGGTTCCTTAGTGACTCAATATTGAAATCTTCCGTATCGAATGCTGTATCATCACCATGACCTATAAGGTTGAATTGACCTTTCACATCGTTCAATCCAGTATTGATAGGCGTAGCAGATAGCATCAGCACTTTCACGTCACGCCCACTATCCTGGTCTTTACTCTGAATGAGGTTCAATAAGAGATCTTGATAACGACCAGATTTCTCATTGCGCAGGTTGTGACTCTCATCAATGACAATCAGCACTTTCTTCCGCGACTGTAGCCAACTAAGCGGTGCATCATCATAGGCATTTTGCAAGCGGTCATTCTGAAGATCAGTATGGAATCGTACAATATAATCAAATTCGTCCTTGTCGAAGCGAGAGCCATGACGCTTTAGGTATTGCGTCCAGTTCTGTTCCAACTTTTTCGGACATAGTAAGACTGTTACATAATTCTGTGTCTGGAAATACTTGATGACGGCAAGAGCTGAGAACGTTTTACCAAGTCCAACAGCATCGGCAAGAATGGCCCCATTGTATTTGCGTAGCATCTTGATCAGGGAGATAACACCCTGCTGTTGGTATTTGAACAATGTCTTCCAAATCTCGCTTGTTTGAAGTAGCGACATATCCTGTCGATGTTCTATGGAACCGTCAAGTTCAATGTCAGAATTGAACAACTCGAAAAGAATCTTGTAATAAATCTCTTCGGGAGTATATCGTCGGAAATAGTCATCAATCTTTTTGATGAAGTAATCTTTTACGCTTATCTTCTCTGACTTTGGGTTGGCTGGGTCTGATGGAATTTGCTCCGCTGCCATTTTCCAGATGTCTTCAAACCAAGAACAAACCTCTTTGTAGTCCTTGTCACTCAGCTTAACAGGGTCACCCATTGTCAATTCAATGTTCGAGGTAGCCTTCAGGCCCAATCCTGCATCGGTGAGGTTACTGCTGCCAGTCAAATAGAAACTGTCATTCTTGGGATTGTTGTTTTTGAACATGTATGCTTTTGCATGACAGAATGCATTGACAATAGCCTTTATCTGCACGGTATTTCTTTGCAAGAATGCTTTTGCATCACGTGCATATTCATCAAGGTTAATCGTTGTTTCTATACCTGTGTCACCATTCAGCAGGTCAATGATATGGTTCTTATCTTCTTCCTGCATAACCATTTCTGATGATACGATACGGAACACATCTTCTTCAGGCAGTTCATGGTAAAGTTTACTGAGAGCACGGATCGTGAAGTACCCCGTTACAATATCCATATTACCAACCTGTTCTGATGATTTACCAGAAAACTCATTGATAAAATCCCAAACGGTAACAATGTTGAAGCCAGAGTCTGGGTACCTGTTAGTCTTGTTGTCTATTAGCATATAGAACTGTTAAGAAGAAACTCCCAGCATAGTGTCTCGACAGGCGACCAAACCTTTTGCTACACTACGAGGGAGTTTTTATTATGTTTTTGCCTATCGGCGTTATGGGTCTTTGTCGAGCAATATCCATTCGTCTCTTTCCAAGAGA
>OMXX01000177.1 GCA_900315105.1 uncultured Prevotellaceae bacterium
AACGTTGATAGCCAACACGAAATTATTTCGTGAGACTATCCACGATGGAGACATTATTGCTATACTGACCAATAAACAGGGATTGGACACCAGTCATATTGGAATTGCTGTGTGGCATAAAGACGGACTCCACTTGCTCAACGCTTCAATGGTGCGACACCAGGTAGTCGAAGAACCGTGGACACTCCAATACTACATGAGCAGGCATCCATCACAAACGGGTATCAGAGTGATCAGGATGGCTTTATGATGAAAGTCTTAAACCAATCCTTCAAGACACCACCGTACTGGTCCTGAGAGTCGGAACACAGCAGAAGAATAAAATTGCCATTGCGTAAACGGCGGGCTCGGGCTATACACATCCCCTCATAATTGGCAATATCGTAATTTAAGAAGGTAAGTTCAGTCTTCCAAGATGTGACCAGCTTCTTGGAATGAAAGTCTGTGACATACAACTTGCATTCTACCCAAGATCCTACTTTCGTGGAGGGCACAAAGAACTCACGCTCCAATACAAGCAGGCGCCCGTCATCAAGTGCACAAAGCTCACTTACACCATGAGCATAAATCATGGGATACCCCTTTGAGGAAGATGGATCCAAACGATATTCATAACAGCTGTCGAGTTGTCCATCAGAAGTGTAACTTTGCAGATAGATCATATTCCTGTTATTCTCATTGCAGGTCCATACTTTATCCGTCTTTTCATTATATGTCAACGACTCCAATCCGTAATTGCCATACAAATAGCGGAACTTCTCGCTTTTTGTCCAAGGCTTTTCGCTACGCTTGCCTGTAAGGTCATAGGTGTAAATGTTATTGTCACCCTCACCGCAAATAAGAATCTGTTTCGTCTTAGGAATGTAGGTAATACCTTCCATGTCACGATTTCGGTAATGGCTGCTTCTAAAGCCTTCGTTTGTGATAGAGCGTATGACACCAGACTCCGAATCTATGTCAATATGGAATATGAAAAAACCATCCTCCGGTGATTTGTCTGAGACTATGGCATATCGGTCGTTTCCAATAGGGACTATGCCCGAATAGTTACCCTTGGGAACTGTTTTGAAAAATTGCTGTTGCTGATTCTCCTTAATAACTGTTTGTGAACTTGCCCCATACCAGCACAAGCAAAAGGTAAGGAGTACGCAAATATTTTTTTTCGTAACCATTGAAGTTAATGTTTGTATTTATAATAGTACCAATAAGTGTTGCCATAGGCATCGCGCACGGCAGACTCTGTCGTTGGAACAAGCTTCTCGAAATCCTCAAAATCCGCATCCATCACGTTATCAGACATCGTTACCACAGGGTGGCTCCGTGTATGCGTATACAGGTAAAGTGCCTCCTTATAGTGCTTGGGTAGAGAAGCGTTAACCTTATATGTCTTTAGAAGCATGACAGCAAAATCATCCAATTTACGATCAAGCAGCAAAGAGCAAAGCTGATCATCACGTCTAAATTTAGCTGACTTCATCTGTTTGCCCAGTGCTTTGGCATCCAAAAGCAAAAGATGAACATTCTTATCCATTAGATTCATGCTCGCAGAGCCCCCAACAAGCGGATATTCAAACAGTTTGTCTCCAAGTTGGCCAGTCTGCGCTAAAGCATAAAGGCGCAAGGAGGTAAGAGTAGTGTCTGAATCAAGTGACCTTTCGCCTACGCGCAAGGCTTCCTCATACTTTTTCTGGGAAATCAACACTTCCATCCTTGTCCTATAATGGTAAATTTCGTCAGGGTTGCTTATGACGCAAGTCAGAAACATCATCACAAAAATAGCCAGCATGTTATTCCAAAGATTCCTCGACAGAAGTGGGTTCTCAACCGTTTCTGGCTCATAGGGCTGCAACTGACGTGCCAGCCACAAAAGTAAGCCAGCCAATAACCACATCACAGGCAACAGCCAGCACCAAGGCCCCCAAGAACAGTCGGTCACACTGATGCACCTCACATCAGTAATAGCCGCCAACAGGACAAAGGAAGGCATAAAGGTCAGCCAGTAAGCTCGCTTATTCACTCCGCTCAAACGGCAAGCAACGATTTGCAATAGCCACAAAACAGCGACTATGAGCGGACTACCAATTGATTTGACATAATGAGTCTGACCGCCAGAAAGAATATGCTGACTAATGAGCAGCACATCATCCTGATAGTAGTTCACATAACAAAATGAGAACAGAAGGAAAACAATGGTACACGCGACCTTGATTAGCCGGTTACCATTGTTTTTATTTGACATCGCGTATTCCAAATTCAAATCTAACAGAAATTAGTTATTGTTTCTTTTTTCTAAGTACAATAGCAGAGCGGGCAGGAATGTAGAGTTTGAGCCATCCTTTATGTTGCTCATCGTACAATGGATCCCCGTTTGTAAAATGTTCTACACTGTCATCTGCAAATCCATTGCCTCCAAATTCCTTAGCGTCGGTATTGAGAACGACATTGTAGCATCCTTGAGGTACAAGGAATCCGTAATCAGTAAAACTTTTTGTAGGGGAAAAATTAAACACGAAGAGCAAATCGCCTCTGCTGTATGCCAACACCTGGTCTCCATCATTGTGCCAAACTTCCTGAACGGGAGTTTCATTGAATTTCTTTTCGCTCTTGACAACCTCTAACATCCGACGGTCAAAATCTCCAAGCCAATGATAGCATAGATCATGATTGTCTACCAGATTCCACTGTCGACGAGCATACTTATAGCTCCAGCCATTACCTTCGCGGGGAAAATCAATCCATTCCGGATGACCAAATTCATTACCCATAAAATTGAGATACCCTCCGTTGATAGCACCTATAGTGACGAGACGTATCATCTTGTGCAAGGCTATCCCTCTACGGACCATCTCGTTTTCATCCCCCTTCTTGAAATGCCAATACATATCAGCATCTATCAGACGGAAAATGATGGTTTTGTCACCTACCAAAGCTTGATCATGACTCTCACAATAGGATATGGTCCTTTCGTCAGGACGACGGTTCTTCACCTCCCAAAATATACTACTTGGCTTCCAATCCTCGTCGCGTTTCTCTTTGATGGTCTTGATCCAATAATCGGGAATATTCATAGCCATGCGATAATCAAATCCCATGCCACCATCTTCAAATTTTGCGGCCAAACCAGGCATGCCACTCACCTCTTCTGCGATTGTAATGGCATTCTTGTTTATCTCGTGTATCAGCTTGTTAGCAATTGTAAGATAGCAGATGGCATTGTCGTCCTCATGACCATTGAAGTAATCACCATAATTGGTAAAAGCCTCTCCTAACCCATGACTATAATAGAGCATGGAAGTGACTCCATCAAAACGGAAACCATCAAAATGATACTCTTGGAGCCAATATTTACAATTGGAAAGCAAGAAATGAATCACATCATCTTTGCCATAATCAAAGCAGAGGCTGTCCCATGCCGGATGTTCATGTCTGTCACCTGGATAGAAATATTGATTGGGATCACCGGCTAAATTACCCAAACCTTCGACCTCATTTTTCACAGCATGTGAATGAACAATATCCATGATGACAGCTATGCCATGTTGGTGTGCCGTATCAATAAGTGACTTTAGTTCCTCTGGAGTACCAAATCTACTGGAAGCTGCAAAGAAACTGCTCACATGATAGCCGAAACTTCCATAATATGGATGTTCCTGAATGGCCATAATCTGTATGCAGTTGTACCCATCTTTGATAATACGGGGTAGTACATTTTCTTTGAACTCTGTATAGGTACCAACTTTCTCTGCATCTTGAGCCATGCCAATATGGCATTCATAGATCAGTAAAGGATCTTTCTTGGGACGGAAAGTTTTTTTCTTCCACACGTATGGCTCTGGGTTCCAAACCTGTGCAGAAAAAATCTTCGTTACATCGTCCTGAACTACTCTTTGTGCCCAAGCAGGTATTCGTTCACCATGGCCACCATTCCAATAAACATGCATCTTATAGAGGTCACCATGCTTTATGGCTTTCTCAGAAAGCTTGAGCTCCCAATTACCAGTGCCTTCAATACGCTTAGCACGATATTTGTCGCTTTCTTTCCAATCATTGAAATCGCCCACCAAATAGATGTCGGTAGCATTGGGAGCCCACTCGCGGAAAACCCAACCGCGTTTTATTTTATGCAAACCAAAATAATCCGCACCAGAGGCAAAGTCACTCAAAGTTCTTTTACCATTACCCGTAAGCTGATCTATTTTCCACTTTGCATGATCATGCCGGCCACGGATGGCATTTTCATAGGGTTCGAGGTAAGGGTCATTCTTCACAATACCGATATGCTGCGGCATTGCGCTTGCCATGACATTCCGCTTGTTCTTTTTTACAACATCTTGAGTTGTAGCACTCTTTTTTGCAACCATTTTCCTATATGATTAAGTGAGTAATATCAATTCTCATAACGACGGCCGTTCTCATAATATCCTGAAGCAACAACCTTTCCATTAAGGTCTTTCTCCACGAACTTCCCGTCACGAACATCATCTTTATAACTACCTTCAAAGCGCTTGCCATCTTTACTCTCCTCTATGGCAGCACCATTACGCTTTCCATTATGATAGACTCCTTTGAATTTTGTTCCGTCCGCAAAATGAACGATAACATCCCCTTCAATTTGTCCGTCTTTGAAATTTCCTTCATAAATGTCACCATTCTTCTTAACAAGTTTTCCATGGCCGTCTTGTTTGTCATTAGACCATCCACCAGTATAGGTATCTCCATTCTTCCAACTGAAAGTACCTTGACCATCTTTGTCTCCATCCTTAAAACTTCCAGTGTATTTATCACCATTAGCATATTCAAAGATGCCCATTCCCGTACGTTCTCCTTGTACGTAGTCACCTTCGTAAACATCGCCATTCTGAAAAGTGTAAATTCCCTTACCGTTTTGGATATCATTCAACCACTCACCACTATAAACATCTCCATCTGCATAGCGGTTCACACCTTTTCCTGAACGCATGTTATTGGTCCAGTAACCATTATAAGTAGTGCCGTCTCCCCAGTCAAAGAATCCCTTTCCATTCTTCTGATCATTCTTCCACTGTCCTCTATAATAGGCCCCATTTGAAAAGGTATAGGTACCATTGCCTTGGCGTTGATCATGATACCATTCTCCATCATATTTGTCCCCATTATAATAGTACATTGTTCCGCGGCCTTCCTGATAATCACGATACCAAAAGCCAACATATTTATTGTTGTTGGAAAAATAATAAGTACCTTTTCCATGTTGCTGGTCTTGAAACCATTCCCCCTCATACTTCTCACCGTCTGAGAAGGTATAAACGCCAAAGCCTTGGCGTTTACCTTTCACATACTGGCCTTCGTAAATATCGCCATTCTTATATATTGTGCTTCCTTTTCCATTAGGACGACCAGAAACCATCTCACCTTTATATTGTCCGCCGTCATGGGTCGTGCAACTGCCCAATGTTATTTTTTGAGCTGAGGCACCATAAGAAAACATGCAAAAGATAAATGTAAGTATCTTAATTCTCACTGTTCTTCCTATTTTTATTATCAATGACAAAATTATAAATAAATTATTGATTTCCCAACTTTTTTTGTTTTTTTTAGGTCATGACAATATTTTGTTTGCATAAAGTTCCTTGAAATGAATAAACAAAATGATAAATAACCCAAAATTAAAGGTAACTCCGCAAATAAGTACTTTTGAAAGTGTATTTATTTGGCGATAATAGCAAAAACAACTATAAAGCGCCACACATGCAGATGTGCGGCGCTTTATCGTTCAGTCTTTTAGAAACGATCCCTACAGGCTGTCAGTCCACGGCACTGAAGCCTTTGGTGGAATTGTTGCGCATAATGTCGCGGATGTTCTGTTCCTTGCCGTTGTTGGCCTTGGCGTGCTCT
>OMXX01000056.1 GCA_900315105.1 uncultured Prevotellaceae bacterium
TTCAGGAAGGGACGCTCGTTGAAGTGCCGTTCAAAACTGCGGGAGAGGAAGCTCATGCCGTCCTTGTGCAGTTCCGGCTCATACCTTTCACGGACAAACCAGTCCTGCTTGTGCAGGATGCTGTAGTCGGGCAGCACCTTGATAGCCTTACACCAGCAGCCGTGAATGGACTCATACTCGGCAGAGGTCACGGTGTAGAGCTCGGGCAGCGTCACCTCATAGCAGACGGTGATGTCCGCATCCTTGGAGACGATGCAGCCGTTCTCCACAGCCAGCAGGGGCAGCTTGTTCTCAACGGTCGTTGCTTTCAGGATATTTCTCATTCACTCTTTGGTTTAACTTGTTCTTAATGGTCTGGTATGGCTTTTTGCGGTTGATGAGGAAACGGGGCCTGCTTCTCTTTGCCATCAGCTTCATCAGTCCGTACTCCCCGAAGCGTCGGTTGAGGGCGAAGGTCTGCCACACAAGCAGCGAGGCAGACACCACACCCGTACCGATGCACACCCACTGGTTTACTCCAGCGAGGAAGAGGATGACGAACAGGACGAAGATGGCGAGCAGCCCACCTGCGAAGATAAACAGGTACTGAGCTTTGAGTCCCTTGAACTCAACCGACTGGCCTATACCCTTGTTGATGTTGTACTCAGCCATCTTCCTTTTCCTCCTATACCTTATTATTATATGCGTATAGGGTTAGAGGAAGAAGGAACGGAGGATGGTTGCAGCAACGATGAGGAAGATGCAGGCGCCAAACCAGCTTGCAGCGGTCTTCGAGGTGTCGGGGTCACCACTGGAGAACTTGCCATACACCTTCACGCCTCCGATGAGTCCCACGACGGCACCGATGGCATACACCAGTTTCGTGGCGGGCTCAAAGTAGGAACTGACCATTGACGTGGCTTCGTTGATGCCTGCCAGTCCGTTTCCCTGGGCCATTGCGTTCACACTTGCAGCAACTACGAGTGCTGCGATCATTCCGATTCTCTTGTTGTTCTTTGTCATAAAACTAATTTTTAATTGTTAATGAATAATGTTTATTAAATGAAGTTACGGATGTCTATGTCCGTGGATTTCCCAATCATGAAGGACTTGTGTCCTTTATCGGTTGCCAATGGTATTTCATCCTCGGCATCTGCCTTTGCCCTCTCACACTTGTCAAGCAGGTCTCGGACTCTGGCTTTGAAGACCGGGTTCTTCTTCGTCAGGAGATCCAGAAGTTCCGTACCGTCCATCTCTTTGAGTGTCCTGCCAGCCTTCAATTCGTCGTCCTTGCTGGCTTTCGCTCCGTTGGCGACTGAGACGGCTTTCTCCATATCCTCACTGGTGAGTCCCGTGGCATATCCCTCAGCCGGATATTCATCCTCGTCATCCTGTTCCTCCTTGGAATAACTGAAACTCTTGAAAGCCTCTTTTTCTTCTTCGGGAGTCATCTGTCTGAGTGTCTTTTCCTGCTTTGGCGGTGCAAAAGTAACGTCTTTCTCGTCCACTTCCTCACCTTCTTCCGGAATGGCGGTAAGTGGCGGTGTATTGGCTGCAAGTGGCTTAGTAACACTGGCTCTGACGAGGCTTTTTCCCATAAAATCATGTTCTTGGGCAGGTATCTCTTGGGGAGTTTCCTGAATGGCCCTTTCTCCTTTGCAGTCCTTTCCCCGAAACCATTCCAAAGGTTTGATGTCAAACCAGACAAGGTGCAGGAACACTATCATCCACACCAGCAATATGATGATTACTATGTCCATTTCTGTTTTCTTTTCAATGAGCTACTAATTATCTTCAAATACATTTCTGTCCCTATCATACAGGGTTTTCACCTCATCTCGGTTTTTCTCCCACCATTCATCGAGGATGGAATCAACTATCTGGCCGAGAGTCACCTTGTACACACCCGCTGCAACCGTAAATCGGTTATGGTTGTCAAGACGGATGTATGCAGGTTTCCGCTGAATGTTTTCACTGCCGCCTCTCAGCTTACCAAGTGCAGAGCCTTGTGCACTCTGCCTGGCAGTCCTCTTTGACGGTGCCGCCTCCTTGCTTCTTTGTGGAGGTGAGGGAACATCGTTCTGATTCCGTGAAAGCGTCTCGTTGTCTTCTGATGGTACTGTTTCATGAGGTGTGTTGTCTGTTTCCTGTGGCGGTTTTCCCATCCTGACACAGCCTCCTTTCTTGTTCATGCTGACGGCTGACAAAAATTCCTCTTCGTCAATGAAGTCCGCCTTGTTCTTCTTGTCCATAGTCTGCTACTTGCTGATAATGGAAAGAATTTCGTCTGCCAGTTCCTTAATACGGCTTCCACGCAACAAGTGCTGGTCTGGCAGGAATATGGTGGAACGGAACACGGCCTTTTCCGGCTCGGAAAAGTCACGACGGAAACGCTTGCTGTCAGGAATGCGGGTGTTCAATACAGAGATGCCCAATTCTCCTATGACCTCATCGTAGAGATTATAGATGTCGGTCTTCTCACGACCATCCACCATCGTCCAGAACAGGCATATCTCTTTGGTGACCGCCTTGCCAGTGGTCATGAGATTGTCCTTGAAGTTGGCAACGAACTGGAGCGCACTCTCCAATACCAGCCTGTCGGCACTGATGGGGACAAAGATATAGTCCATCTGTGACAGAGTGCTCAGCACACCCTTACTGCGGATGGTGCCTGGCAGGTCGAACAACACGATGTCAGGGTTCTCGTCCTCGATAAGAATCTCAGCCTGGTCGAGTGCGTCAACGGGATTTGTGGCGACAACGGGAAAGATACGCTTGCCCGTCTTACGGAACACGTCCTTTGCCGCTTCCTTGTCCGCCTCGTTGTTCTTGATGAGCAGCAGTTCGCGCTCTCTTGCATCACTGATGCTGTGCTGGGGATCATCGCAGTCAACAACACCCACATTCATACCTCCGATATTGTGAAGGTAGTTAGCAAGCAGCATGGTGATTGTGGATTTTCCAATACCGCCTTTCTGTGTTGCTATGGCTACATACAATTCATTAGTTTTTTCTTTACTCATGTCTTTACTTCTTTAATGTTATATATGTGGATTAACTTATCCATTCACTCGCTTGTCGCTTCATTTATCGGTATATAGAAGTACACAGTTGAATGCCTATGGCTTCAAATACGCACTTATTCCTCAAAATGAATCGTTGACTATGTATGAATGCGGATAGACGATTGAATAATTATCGCCGTCTTTATCCAATCAGATAATGGTATATTCATATCAATATTTATTCATATCATTATATCCATATATCAATATCTTAATGTGCATCAATGTGGGCATTCATACAGATGTCAATCTATTCACTTACTTGTCTGGTCACGTATGTGATTATTCGATTCTTTACTTGCTTTCATAATTGCATGTTTTGATGTTTGCGGAACTATTTCCGTATGCAAAGGAACACATATTTAGCCATGCACGGATGGATTACGGGGCAGTTGGCTGTAAGTGGCGGTGAACTGGCTGCAAGTGGCGGTTTGCGCCTATTCCGCAGCCCGTAAAATCACCGTAATTTTGCAGCCGGATTTAGATGTGATACGCAGGTGAGCGAGACCTGACAAGTCCATCCTGCTTCCTGTCTGGAAGGTTCCAACCTCTCACGCAAGGCGGAAACAGTCTTTTTCTTTTCACAGAACAGAGAGATGTCCAACCGCCGATGTCGGTAGAAAGAACTAATCCAACCGCATCATGCGGTATAGGGAGCAATCCATCTGACCTGTCTTTAAGACCTGTCAGAGCACGTCCGCTCTTCAAGCGGATTTTAATGTTCTCAAGAACATAGCAAGGTATGTTTTGAGCCGCTCAGAACTACGTTAGCCGCTCAAAACCCCTTGCTCTGCCGAGGGCTGGGGCTGTCCTCCGAAGTCGGACTGCCCGTTGATACTGCCGTAGGCGCACATAGTTCATGCAAGCAGTGAGTGATAACCATATTGTCAAACAAAACAGATTAAGAAATGAACAAGAAACAGAATAAAGGAGGGAGAAATCCCAAGATTGATCCGGCGGTTTACCGCTATTATGTGCGGTTCAACAGCAAGGAGCATGAGCGGTTCCTGCACATGTTCGAGCGTTCAGGCATGGCACATCCGTCCGTTTTCATCAAGGCGCAGTTCTTCGGTGAGACATTCCATGTGGTCACCTTCGACAAGGGACTGCACGAATACTACACAAAACTGAGCGACTTTCACGCTCAGTTCCGTATGGTTGGCAACAACTACAACCAGACTTTGAAGGAACTGAGAAGCCACTTTTCCGAGCGCAGGGCAATGGCACTGACCTACAAACTGGAGAAGTACATGCAGCAGTTAGTAGAGATTGCTACGAAGATTGTGGAACTTACAAACGAATACAGGGATAAATGGTCGCAAAGATAAGTTTCGGCAACTCGCTCTTTGGGGCACTGGCCTACAACGGCGAGAAGATCAACAAGGACGAGGGCAAGCTGCTTGCCACCAACCGCATCTTCGATGATGGTTCCGGCAAGGTGGACATACGCAAGGCACTGGAGGACTTCATGCACTTCATCCCCGACCGATGCCGCACGGAGAATCCTGTAGTACATATCTCCCTCAATCCACATCCTGACGACAAACTGACGGACACGGATATGGAGAATATCGCCCGTGAGTATATGGAGAAGATTGGTTTTGGCGGGCAGCCCTATATGGTCTATAAGCACGAGGACATTGACCGCCACCACATGCACATCGTTACCATCCGTGTAAAGGAGGACGGCAAGGCCATCAGTTCCAGTCGAACTGGAGAAGAAGTACAATCTGCACACGGCAGAACGTGGGCAGGCTATTTCCGAGATTCCTCTCCGCAAGGTGAATGCCAGTGAGGGTAATGTGAAGAAGCAGATAGCCAACACCGTCAAGGCGGTTGTCCGTGGCTACCACTATCAGACTTTGGGAGAACTCCGTGCCGTCCTCTCCTTATATAATATAGATGTGGAGGAAACACGGGGCATAGCCCGTAACCGTGAGTATCACGGACTGGTCTATTCTGCCACCGATGATAACGGCAACAAGGTTGGCAATCCGTTCAAGGCTTCCAAAATCGGGCCGTCTGTCGGCTACGAGGCAGTTCAGAAGCGTTTCGCATGGTCGAAGAAACAGATTGCAGACAAGGGCATAGCCGCTTCGCTGAAAGAAAAGATACTGCCCATAGTGGCGGCAAGTTCCAACGCAAAGGACTTCAAAAGCCGCTTGCAGGCTCAGGGTATGGACGTGGTTTTCCGCTACACGGACACGGGACGCATCTATGGAGCCACCTTCATTGACCATGACAGCCGCAGCGTTCTGAATGGTTCGCGTATGTGCAAGGAACTTTCTGCAAATGCACTGGAGCAGTATTTCAACAATCCTCACAACCATGAGCAGACGCAGCAGGGACAGACAACCGACCAAGGACAGTCCACACAAGAACGTGCAGTACATGGAACTGGTGGAGGACAGCAGTCATCAGGTTCCGACCACTGGCAGAGCCAGTCAACTCCAGCTTCAGACTTCGACCACTCTCATTCCGACTTCGACGGCTTCGGCTTGTTCACCACTGATAACCCGGCGGTCGATCCTGCCGAAGAAGAGTTTAGAAGACGGATGCAGAGAAAGAAGAAGAAACGTCGTGGTCCGAAACTCTGATTATCTGTTATTCAAATGCTATTTAATCACAATTCAAATTCTATTTTACTATGCAACAAGAAGACGATTTGAGGGCACTGGCGAAAATCATGGACTTTCTCCGTGCCGTGAGTATCATCCTTGTGGTGATGAATGTCTATTGGTATTGTTATGCCACCGTAGAGGGGCACGGCATCAACATCGGTGTTGTTGACCGCATCCTGCTTAACTTCAACCGTGAGGCAGGGCTGTTTCACTCAGTCCTTTACACCAAACTCTTTGCACTGCTCCTGCTTGCCCTCTCATGCCTCGGCACGAAGGGAGTCATCAACGAGAAGATTACCTGGCCGAGAATCTGGGCAGTCCTCGGTGCAGGCTTTGTGTTCTACTTCATCATCAACTGGTGGATGCTGCTGTTACCCATCCATGCGGACGTGGTGACGGCACTCTACATCCTCACGATTGCCACTGGCTACATCTGCCTGATGATGGCTGGTCTGTGGATGAGCCGCCTGCTAAAGCACCATCTGATGGAGGATGTCTTCAATAACGAGAACGAGAGTTTTCAACAGGAGACACGGCTGATGGAGAACGAGTATTCCGTCAACCTGCCCACCCGTTTCTACTACAAGAAGAAATGGAACAGAGGTTGGATCAATGTGGTCAACCCATTCCGTGCCACCATTGTACTCGGTACACCGGGTAGCGGCAAGTCGTATGCTGTGGTGAACAACTTCATCAAGCAGCAGATTGAGAAAGGCTATTCGCTCTACTGCTACGACTACAAGTACCCAGACCTTTCCACCATTGCCTTCAACCATCTGCTGAAACATTCTGAAGGCTACAAGGTCAAGCCGAAGTTTTATGTCATCAACTTCGACGACCCACGGCGCGATGCCTACGAGAGCGCCTACACCATCATGCTTAACCTTAACCGTACATGGGTGCAGAAGCAGGGTGACTTCTTCGTGGAGTCTCCTATCATCCTCTTTGCTGCAGTGATATGGTTCCTACGGCTCTATCAAGGTGGCAAGTACTGTACCTTCCCCCATGCAATAGAACTGCTTAACCGCAGGTACGAGGACATTTTCCCCATTCTCACGTCCTACCCAGAGTTGGAGAACTACCTTTCACCCTTCATGGACGCATGGCTCGGTGGAGCGCAAGAGCAGCTTCAGGGGCAGATAGCATCTGCCAAGATTCCGCTGTCCCGTATGATTTCCCCGCAACTCTATTGGGTGATGTCTGACAGCGAGTTTACGCTTGACATCAACAACCCCGACGAGCCGAAAATCCTGTGTGTCGGTAACAATCCCGACCGTCAGAACATCTACGGTGCAGCCCTCGGTCTGTATAATAGCCGTATCGTGAAACTCATCAACAAGAAGGGCAAGTTGAAATCATCGGTCATCATTGACGAGTTGCCAACCATCTACTTCAAGGGACTCGACAACCTCATCGCCACCGCCCGAAGCAACAAGGTGGCCGTCTGTCTCGGTTTTCAGGACTTCTCGCAACTCGTCCGCGACTATGGCGACAAGGAGGCGAAGGTGGTGATGAACACAGTCGGCAACATCTTCAGTGGGCAGGTGGTCGGCGAGACCGCCAAGCAGCTCAGTGATCGTTTCGGAAAGGTGCTCCAGAAACGCCAGTCGATTTCCATCAACCGCCAGGATGTTTCCACCTCCATCAACACGCAGATGGACAGTCTTATCCCGCCCAGCAAGATTTCGGGACTTACGCAGGGAATGTTTGTCGGCTCTGTGTCCGACAACTTCAACGAGCGTATTGAGCAGAAGATTTTCCATGCTGAGATTGTGGTGGACTCTGCCAAGGTGGATGCCGAGATGAAACACTACCAGCCCATCCCCGTCATTGCAGACTTCACCGATGCCAATGGCAACGACATCATGGAGCAGACCATCCGTGACAACTATAACCGCATCAAGGATGATGTAAAGCAGATAGTCCACGATGAACTGGAGCGAATCAAGAATGACCCAACACTGCAACACCTGTTGCAGCAAAAGGGGTGATAAAACAAAATTTCGGCAATAAGACAGGCTTATTGCCGAAATTTTGCTGTTAGTGATGGTGTGTTATTTCCTTGCTGCCTGTTTGCGGTCATCCTCCTTCATCCGCCAGTTCTGTTCATTGGTCATCTCTTGCAGGGAGGTGGCACGGTTGTCGAGTTTCACTTCATTTTTCATCCTTATAGGTGATATAGCAGTTTGCTAGAGGTTTTTCGATGTCAAGGAACCGCATGAAGGTCGTGAGCATGTCTCCCAGCAAGACATCGCCGTCATTGATACACTTCTTGGTGTGCAGGCCGTAGATAAGTTCTATGAAGTCCGTGTTCTGTCCTGTCCATCGTAATCCTGACGATTTGTTCCTCCTTGTAGGGGCAGATGTTATTATCTTGCCGTCGACAATGAGTTTGAGCACTTTCCGTACAAAGGCCAAAGCTTTCTTTACATAGAGGTTGATTTCATCCGAAAATCCCTCTAAGAATTGCAGCTCTATTTCTACATAAGTAAGTGCTATTGCATTATAATCATCATCCTTTTCTTCGCATAGATTAATTACTTGACGAACAAAATCCAAATAGGCGGATTCTATGTCAATGTCTGCCTCTTTGTGTACCAGTTTGAAAAAACTGTTTTCTGTTAATACGAAATAATTCATTGTTATCCTTTCTGTTTGCATATCAACAATGTTTATTGAAACATCATTGTTCTTAACATAACGGATACCAATGACAAAGAGTATGTTGTTGGCTTTTCTTCACAGAACTATAGTCATTAAGAATATTGAAGAAGGCAGCAAGGAGATGGTGGAAAAATAGATTAGGTTCCCTTTAAACCAAGGCTTCCCCAGCAAGAGGATTTTTTTTGAAAAAATCCGCAATGCTTGTTTGTTTGCATTGCGGATTTATAAAAGGGGGTAGCGAAGCGCAGTAATTAACTAATTTATATAATTAAAACTTATTCGTAATAAATACTATTATTTTTTGTGTCAATAATTACATCTCCCTTGTCAAACAATGATGGACCAATAAATCCCATCGTATTGCCGATAGATATCTTATTGCTAATTCCAATAGATACATTTCTGGCAGTTCTCTTGCCTATCCTACAAAGAGTGGCAAAAATTCCATGACCAATAGTTTCTCCTGTATATCTATCTTGAGCAGTGGATATCTTGAATTTGTTGTTTTTTATGAATCTTAGCATGTCGGGATTTCTTGTTGTGATAAAGAGTGGAGAAGAATTACCAAGGTCAAATACAAACTTACCCGTTATCAGGCCGTTATTTCCTTGTTCGTCTGACAGAGAAAAAGTCGATTCTATGACTGGCATCGGGTTGTACTCTGTCATCTTGTATTGATGCATCTTATTTGTCTTGACTACATCATTACCGACAAACTCTAATGTTTGATTCTTAAAGTTGAAGCGTATCATGTTTTCTGTGGAATCTTTCTCGTTTTTGAGAAGATGTACAGGAATCGCCGTTTTCTCGTATTTATCAAGAACATAGATGTCGCCTTGGTAACTCAAGTCACCGACAAGCACTTTTCCACGCAGAACCTGAATGATTTTATAGCTGCTGTGGGAGAATCTTACATTGGAGTATTTAGAATCGACTTTTTCATATAGACTATCATCAAACAAACTCATGTAGTTTTCCTCATTGATGAACAGTCCTGGTATTCCAGACTCGACAAACACCCACACACTATCATGACCGTTAACCACAGTATTGATATAATAGTGCCCCTTATCTTTGGTCATTGTAAAACTTGTCTGGCAAAAAACCGCAAGCGCGGAAACGCAAAATAGCGATAAGATGCCTGCTCTTTTAATGTTCTGATTCATCTTTTTCAGTATTTTATCGTGAATTTTTCATACCAAGAAAGTTCTTCAAATTAATAAAAATCTATTGAAACCTCCTTACGACCGTATATTTAATATAGCCATTATTTTGAAAGGTTCTAATATCATTTATCGTCATCTTTTTTACTTTATTTAATATATTGAAAATACGTTTAGATGATATGTCTTTTTCCATTAAACCATAACATGATAACTCCACAAAAATAATATTCCCTTTTGTATCTATTGATAAATTAACAAATATTAAACGCTGATTTTTATATAATCTATTTTTCTCTTTGTTCGATAGCTCTTTATCAATAATGCCTAAAATACGTTTGCCATACATTTTCTCCGAGTCGCGAGAAACGAATACACCATTATCAACTGATAATTTTTCAAGATGATTATCTAATTTATGTTGAATAAAATTATTATAATCGTCTTGTAGATGATAAGAAAATCTCTCTATCATATCCGCATTTTTCTCTAAGCAAGTCCTCTCTATTTTATACTTCGATGAAATGAGTATAGTCTGAGAATATGAACTAAATGTAAATATGAAGAATAGTGATAATAATACGATTTTTCTAATGTTTTGTTTCATTGTTTTCTATATTTATCAAATGTTCCATAATTATTTTATTAACGCTAAAAAATGGGTATTTATTGTGTTACAAAATAATTCTTATTAAGGGGCATTATATTAGTGATGATGATATCCGTAAAAATATAACTCCGTGTGATGATAATAGTACTAACGATTGTTATTTTCTTTCCATGCCAATCATCAATTGTTTAAAACGCTATCAGTGACTATAATTGTCACGTCTATAGTAGCAGGCTTCATTACTTATTGAAAATCAGCATCTTATGAATTAACATATTTTGAGACATTTATCACCACACGGAGAAATATAAGAAAAGATTTTTATGGATGTATGATTCCCAACTGATCAAAAACAACTACCCAATTATAATTCCAATCGTCTTGACTTCCTTCAGTATACACATCAGGAGTTCCAGGAATATTATTCCAATAATTTAACCAATCATTCATTGCCTCATTCATTCTTTCGTCATTGTTCAACCAATCCCATAAGGTTTGATCTATTGACAGCTGTCCTGTTTCTCCGTCAATGTTCACGTGATTGACCAGCCAATCTTCATTATGTTCTGCACCTATCCAACCTCTATATCCGAACCCAAAATCTGTAACATCTAAAAGCATTTGTATAAAATTGGCTTGAAATTCATTATTGGCATCTCCCTTATTACTGCTATCGCCACTTAGCATACTGTTCTGCCCCTGAATAGCATGAGTAAATTCGTGTCCTAAAATTGTTTGATCTATAGATAAATTATTTATAACTATTAAACCCGTTTTCGTATCATAATAAGCCATTTTATCTGTATGATGAATACCATCTCCTTTTACTATTAGGCCATTTTTCCAAGCCTCTATAATTTTTTGAGCGAGGATAGGATTCATATCTTTTAGCATAATATTTAATTCCTCTTCGCTAAGAGGTGGATTTATCTCCTTGTCCTCCTCGCTGTCATCTGAATCAAAATCGTAATCATCCTGATTGTAATCCTGATTGTCATCGTCGAGGTCATAATCAGGGCGTTCTGGCTGGTCATTGTCTGGCCTTATGATAACATCGATATCAAGTTCCCCTCCCCAAATATAACCATCACCACCCATCAGGGCTTTACACTCACTGCTGTCCAAGGTCGGTATGGACAGATTCAAAACTTTTAAGTTTTTCATTTTCTTTGTTATTTAATAAAGTTGAAATTAAAAATAGGATGAGAATCATCCTTATATAGCTCTTCCTTTGATTCAATTTCAAACAACGCAAGATACCTATACTTGTATATGTATGTATAATACGACTTTCTTAGCGTCAGATACGTCATATACGATATGCTATACTGTGACTTCAGCCTTATGTATTGTTCCATCTTGATCCTTCCATAATTAACGTTGTCCATATGCATAATGTACAGATTCAATGTTTCCCTATAGTTGTTTATTGATTCTATAATTATATTGACATTTTATAAGTCTCTTACTAGATCCACCTCCGTTATACAAGGGAATGGAAACGTAGATTGAAATGCTTCGGCTGGCTAACTGGTCATCTAAAGCATGTCCAAAAGTTTCGAATGTGTTATCTGTTTTTTATTTCTTAATTTCTAAGTATTGCAGTATCCTTCAGATTTTAGTTTTCATCATAGTGTTATTTAGACCAATTATACGCATTAAAAGCAAATAGGATTTGACTGCAAGAGAGTTGGCCTATGTTAAAATAATATGCGTGAGTTATGTCTTTATTAGTCAAATTGTTCAACCAGTTCAAACCAATAGAATATCTCTGAGTTTTCCCATACAGAGGCATTAACCGACTCACACCTATGCTTAGTGAGGATGTTACGTAGGTTCTGCTTTGATACTTATATCTGTCGTCACTTTGGGAAGGACAAGTTAACTTTGGACTTTGCCTTCCTTGCTATCGCATTCAATATCAAGAAAGTATCTGATAGAAGGCAAAAAACAGGTTGAGTAACACTTGACGAAAGCTGTTTTAGGAACGACATACGGACATTACGAGGCGAAATGTTGCCTTATCTGGATATCTATAGTATTATGAAATAGAAAAGCAGTATGAGAAGAAGAACTATACTATGCAGCCTTTTAAAAGGAGCAAAAAGAGTATGCTTCAGTTTAAAGCGTTCTCTATTTGTCATTTTAAAACTTGTCTTTCATAGGACTATGAAAGGATTACAGGGCTAAATGAATCAATAAAGCGTTTTTTCTATACAGTTACCCTTTCAAATATTTATCCCGCATCCAAATAGTTTTCTTTCGTATAAAATAGACAAATTAGACAATAGACAAACAAGCACTATGGTTAGAAAAGAACTTATAATGATTCAAAATGGTAACGATGTAGATATTGGCTACCTGATATAAATTTCGCCTTTCTTTTTTTTCTTTTCGTTCGCTTCAACATTTTCCTTATATCTCCGTATTATAGGTGTAAGAAATCTCTTCGATTTGGTTGTTATGCATATTATACCTCCAACACGAGGATAAAAATATTTAGTAACAGCAGTATCCTTTATGACGTTAAAGTCTATAATATCTTCTATATCTATGCTATCTAGGCTTTGGACTTCAACTCCATCAACCAAGATTACGGGGATATTCGGAAAAATCTGTGAAGTTGTTTTTTCTTGAGCATCAATTGATACGTTAAGAAAGAGAAAGAGAAAGAAGGCTACTATAATACATTTTCTCATTTGCTTATTATTTTAAATTATAAATCCACTTAAAAAATTGATAGTTGTTTTTTTTTGCATCCAATGTGGTCTGTCCTTGGCACAATTGCACATTAACAATGCTGATGAACTTTCCCCATTGAATTTCTTGTTTTGCTTTTTGGACATTTGCAATAGGAGATACTCCTAATTTTTTGCATAGCAAATTTACAAAAAAAATCGCGGAAGACAAAATAATCAAAGAAAGATTAAGATATTAGCAATCAAATTAAAGATAATTAACAACAATCTCGTGTAGACTTTTAAAAGAGAACACAATTATTGTGAATACTATTATGTAGGTATTATAAACCTAAATCGGACATTAGATTTTAATAATTTGTGGTCGTTTCTGCAAGTTCTTAACCTCAACAACTTTTTAATAAGGGCCATAGAAATCCATTATAAACTGCAGTTTTATGTTCTAATGATCGATTTTGATTTATAATACCCATCACAGCTTTGTTTGAAATGGCTATTCTTTTACACCATTAACTGACCATCCTATCATAAAATCTTCTACAGAACCATTACCACTTTTACCTGTTTCTGGATCCCAATAAATCACTATTCCTTGATTTTCATCATAACTGTAGATGACCACAGCATGTCCGTCATCCTCTTTCCCATTTCCATCAGTATCACCTGGATTTATAACTCCATATATTGGCCCGTCATTTAAAGCTTCCTGTATGCCGTCCTTATCCACAGAAGAAACCCCATCAAAGTATTGTCCAAGAAGCCCTGGCATCTTCTCAGAGGAGACTCCATCAAAAGATCCTCTCATTACATCTACTATGCTTATTTTATTGTCTTCTGCATATTTATAGGCAATGCCTAACCAACTTGCGCCTGTTGTCTTACCATATCCACATAGCATTGCGTTTATAGCTGCAAATACGCAAGTGTTACCAGCTTGTGGTTTTGCATTTTCGAGCATGTTATTTAAATTAAAGCCATCTTTATCGCGGTCTTGATTACCATCTTGATTATAATTATAATCATAATCATAATCATAATCGTCGCCGTAATCCAGATTGTCATCGTCACGATCGTAATCAGGACGTTCTGGATTTGCTTTCTCCCCAACAACTTCAACACCGGAAAGTTCCCCTCCCCAAATATAACCATCACCACCCATCAGGGTTTTACACTCACTGCTGTCCAAAGTCGGTATGGACAGTTTCAAAACTTTTAAGTCTTTCATTTTCTTCGTTTTTTATGAAATTAAAATTAATAAACGGAATGAAGTTCATCCCTATATAGTTCTTCATCTGATTCAATGTCAAACAACGCTAGATACCTATACTTGTATATGTATATGTAATACGACTTTATTAACGTAAGATATGTCATATATGATTGGCTGTATTGTGACTTCAGCCTTATGTATTGTTCCATATTGATTCTTCCATAATCCATGCTCAATCTAACGTTGTCCATTTGCGTAGTGAGCAGATTCAATGTCTCCCTATAGTTGTTTATTGATTCTATGATTATATTGATGTTGGATAGGTCTCTTACTATATCCACCGCTGCAACAGACTTATCGTACTCCCTCTGTTCGTTAAGTTTCTGCATTTGAATCTTTGAAATCCTGTATTTGTTTTTTGACACTCCGCCGTTATACAAGGGAATGGAAACGGAGAGTGAAATGTTTCGACTGGCTAATCGGTCATCTAAAGCATGTCCAAAACTATCGAATTGTGTATTATATCCCCCTCCCACATCTAATTTAACAAGTGGGGATATTTCCGATTTTGCTTTCTTTATTTCTATGTTTTGCTGTATTTCCTTCAGATTGTAGTTTTCATCATAGCCATATTTTAGGCATCTTGACAAAACCTCGGAAGTATTAAAGTCTAAATGATGAAAGGTTTTTAAAGAGTCTACAAAGATAACATGGGGAGATTCCTCTGGAGGTAACCGAAGCAGGATCCCTAACCTGGTTTTTGCAGCATTAATATCCGTCTCATTGTTATAAATGCTGTCACGCATATATTCGATCTCGGCATCGAGATAATCCTGTTCCGATATGCGCCTGTCGCATAACAAAGCCTTTGACTTCTCATAGACATATCTGGATAGCATGAGGTTTCTCTTGTTAACTTCTTTACTTTGCTGCTGGACAAGGAGATCAAAAAACGCATCGACCATTTCATACCTTGCTTTCTCTCTTTCCTGTCTGTTGGATATTTCCTCAACAATTTGTTCTTGATGATCTTGTCGCTTTGCCCATTTATACGCATTAAAAGCGAATAGATTTTGACTGTATGAGAGTCGGCCTAAGTTAAGATAATATGCATGGGTATTGTCGTCATTAGTCAGGTTGTCCAACCTGTTCAGGCCAATGGAGTATTTCAGGGTACCCCCAGTCAGAGGTATTAACTGACTAGCAACGATACTTAGTGAAGATGTTGCATAGGTCCTGCTCCGATACTTATAGCTGCCGTCGTATTGTGATACCAGACTTATTGATTTATCATACTCTGGCAATTTCATTGTAAGCTGTATATCGGGCTTTATACCTCCTTTAAAAATCTTATGCCTCAGGTCATTGATCAGGGAGTCTTTGACCGACTGCCTATATCCATGTGTTTTCTGAACAAGACATAATGCTTCCTGCAAGGTGAAAGGCCTCTCTTGGGCTTTAGCCGTAAGACACAAAAAGGGTAAGATAAATATCAACTGAAGGTATTTAGCCATAGATCAATTCATATTTCTTTTTGTAACCTGGGAATTTAATTTTAATTCTCGTTCCATCGTTGAAATAAGCCACGTACCCCTCTTCATTCTCCTTATCAACTTCCTGTAACTCATTCCAGTTATTAGAGTGAGAGATTTGTCTGACTTTGGGAAAGCAGATGTCTGTGATTTCTTCCAAAAGGATTTCCCTTTGTCCTATATTGTCATAGGCTCCTATAAGGAATAGGTCTTCCGTGTTGCCATAGTCAACAACGTGTCTGTCTTTTGGGTAAACTATCTCAAAGAAATAAGTATAGGTGTCCTTCAGTTTATGTATTTCCCCGGAGTGCTTTGTATAAAGGATTCTAGTTCCGTTTATTGCCTGCAAGGAGTTAAACGAACCTCGCGTCGCAATATACGGGAGCTCTCCTATCCAATACAGGATACCGAGTGCCCCGTCTTTCTTTTCAAAAAGTTGGAAATTGTCAGTATCCTTTGGAACGAAATGCCTATACATCTGTTCTTTTTCAAAGAACTTCTTAATGGGACGGTATTTAATATTGTTATTGCAGTCAGTGATAAGTCCTCGACACCAAAAGGTGATTTCATCCCATATTCTGTCTTTCTTGCATTTGGCAGTATAGTTATAAATAAACAAGTTCTTCTCATGGTGCTCTTCCTTTATAAGATAGCCATTCTGGCATAGCCACTCTGATGCACGGACAGGAAGCCTGTGGGCGTTCAAGTGTAAAAGTACCGACTGTTGTGAGAGCTGGAGACGCTTTTCTGCCTCTACGTAGTCTAAAAAGCCTGCCCATCGGATTTCTGCCCGATCAACAGGGATGACATCCGGGTGCTTTTCTATTCTCACAATAAAATATATAATACGTCGTTGAAACGCTTTCGTTTCAACATTCATCAAGAAAGGCTTGGTATTAACATCATCGGGAGAGACCCTGATACCCGTTTCCTCAAAAGTCTCCCTTATGGCTGCTCTCAGTGGGGACTCATTAGGCTTGATCAGTCCCTTGGGAATAGAGAGATGGCGGCCATCGTTGTCCTCAGTCTGCCAGACCAGCAGTATTTTTTCTTGGCATATAATAGCCAACCCAGCTGAAACATGCTCCATATCCTATGATTTCAAGTAACGTTCCTTCCAATTGATTACTATGGACTCGTACACATGCGGGTGTTCGAATCTGTATTCTATGTCAAAGATTTCCTCCTGCTGGGGGCGAATGCTATCCCAGTTTTTTATTTCCTCAGCATCAGTCTTTCCCAGAATGTCATTTTTAACCTGACTGAGCCAACTTTCAAATCCCATGAGATAATAATACCTCGGAATCTGACTTCTTAGGGAACAGAGTTCATAGTCACCATTTGCCAGGTTCCTCCACACTTCGATGTTTGAGATTCTGATTTCTTGCAAATTCAAGATATTGCGAAGAACCTTCTGCTTGTGGTAAATCCTCTTATGGTAATCGATGATTGAGTCAAGCAAGGAGTGTGCTTCCTGATACCAAGGAAACTTGATCTTAAACATTTCTCCGTTGCCAAAGTATATTACAAATCCCTCCTGATTAGGTATGTTTAGAGCAGCAAGTTCATCAAAGTTAGTGATGCTGCCATATTGGGAAGTATAGTCTCTTGCCTTTAAAAACCCAATATCAGGTAGTTCCATTGGCATACATGTCTGCTTGTCAATCATCCCTATCAGGTATAGATCCCGTGTGTCACCATAATCAATCAGCACATTGGATTCAGGATAGACCGCTTCAAAAATATAGGTGTATTTCTTATCAAGTTTATGAATGTCCCCCGAATGTTTTTCGTATAATATTTTTGTGGCTTCCATCGCCTTTGAATTGGTAAAAGAACGCTGAGTCGCAAGAAAAGGCTTGTCATTAATCCAATATAAAGTACACATAGTACCATCAACTTTTTCGAGAATCCGGAACTTCCCTTCTGGTATCCGTCTTATCTGATTATCATTCAACAATACTGTGTTCTTGTTAAGATATTGTTTGTATGTCCAGAATTTTTTAAATGGGTGTTCAATCACATTTCCTTTTCCATCTACTATCAAGCCCCTACAATGTATTGAAATTCTATCCCATACACACGGTTTCTCTATATCAGAATAATAGCCATAGATATACAAGTCTGCATCAGGATGCTTCTCTACACAGACGATGGTATTCTCTGCATATTTGTTTAAGGTATCGATATCAAATTTCATTTTTGATAAAATTTATACAATAAGGAATATACGAATGGTAATAACTGGCTATATCAAAGGAGTGGAACAGTTGTTCAATAATCTCAGATACAACATCTTCTTTGCTCACATACTTATCTTTCATTTTCTTTATACGCTTTAGTTGCTTTAGATATGAATGATATTCTTTTTTACAGTTGTCATAATCCTTCCATTCCTGAATCATGTCCGCATAGTTGGTAAACAAGGATTGAGCATTTGCCATACACAATGCCTTATGCTCCCTTGCAATCTTGTTTTCAGCCTGAACCATCATATTGTGACTTAATAGGTACTTAATTGTATCGGATACTGTGGTCCAAGTATATCGCTTGTAAGTCATGTCATTGAATGACTTGAAACTTGAATAATCTGAATAGAATACTTTTGCAATTAAAGTGTAGGCATAAAGCATTTCTGTCATGATAGCATCAACATTCATTCCCTCTTTCCCACCCGAGAGGATAATACTCTGAAATTCAAACGTTAAACTCAGCAACTCATCATATAATGGTCTGCATTTAACCTCCACCACGCACGGCATATGATGATATGGTATCCTGATATTTCGGCAATTGAACTCAGAAGACTGGAGATATAACATTTTTTGTGTTGAGAGCAAGGCTTTCCTACTTTCTTTTCCATTATCGAAACGCGTAGAGTACACTGCATCCTTCCTGCCATTTATGTTATAGAATTGTAAGAACGGCGTATGTGTGTCCACACAACTTCTAACCATGTTTTGAATAGGAATAAATACATTGAATATAAATGAAATGTCGTCCGAAATATCATAAAAACGCATAGCCAGTTCATCATCAGGTGATGCAGGCTCGCTTACTGCAACATCCCATATCTGGGATATAGCAGGGGCTTTTTCCATGTTATTGTATAAGAGAATTGGCTTTAAGGATTGTAATATCTTGCGGCTTATATCTAAATCATCTTTCAAGCACACAGTTGTTGAAAAAAGAGAATTCAACAAGATGTCATGGGATAGGATAAGTGACATGCAATAATCCAAACTTATCTCATATGTTTCTATTGTAATCCCCCCACTTTCAAAACATTCTTTTTTTGCTCGAAAAACCTCATGGCTTATACCAATAAGAGTAATGCTTGTTGCTTCAGGGGGCTGTTTCAAGAACAAGGTGGGGAAATGAAAAAAATCATTCCTTCTGCATTCGGCAATTGCTCTTCCCAAATTATACATTCTATTTAAAAATTTATTTCTTTTGCACTTTTTTCTTGGGGGCTATTCTGAATAGCAGGCTGCATACTGTCTTCTTGCTTTTTATTGGAAGACGTGATTGCCTTGAGCCTATTTAAAAGCATAAAAATCAGTTTTTTCCTGACAGTTATAATTTCCGCTTGTCCATACATTGTTTCAGCGAAAGACAGTGTGTGGTTATTGTCGCTCTTCAATCCATTTGGCATATTAATATATAGCAGATACCCCTTTTCAACTGAGTTCATTGATATTCTCTCAACATATCCTCTTAAAGATCCATATTCCTGATATGGATAAAGCATCATTCTCAAATTTACCGAATCGCCCTTAGTTACATTACCTGCCCCGTCAGAGGGTAAAACAGCGACTCCAAAATATGAGCTGTTCCTATAAATGATGTTATATATGGGTTCTCCTGCTGTTACAAAAGTTCCTTCTGTAATGAGATTGGCAAATTCCGCTTCACACTCATCTGGCGCTATAAACACATATGTCTTTTCCCAGTTTCTTATCTGGCTCATCAGTTTATGGTAGGCATTATTCAAAGAGGTCTTTGCCTCGTCCTGCGCATTGTTGATACCATCAACTATCTGATCTCGCTTGATGACATTCTGTACAGTAGAATTCTCTGTCTGGCTTATTTCCTGCTCAATAGAAAGAATCTTGTTTTGCGTCTCAATATATTGGATGTTGGATTTATCAAATTCATCTTTCGGTATAATGTTCTTTAAATACAGTACTGAATCTGACTTCAAATAAAAAGATCGGATTTCTTTTTCTGTGATATATGATTTCAATAACTCTTTTCGGTTTTTCACTGATATCATGTTCGCTTCTATCTGTTTGTCTATCATTGACAGGGAATGCTTATAGTCATTGCGTCCGTTCTGTAACTGATCGTATTTGAGGAGAGCAACCTTAAATGCGTAAAAATCGGCTTCTATCTCTCCCAATGAATAGGAGTTTTCCAACAACTCATATATGATGGATTTTTTACTCCAGATGTCTTTTTGCCCAAGCCATGATTTAAGTGCAAGAACGTCTTTGTAGTTGGCAGGATTCTCAATAACAGCCAGATATTGTCCCTTAAGGCATCTTAAGGACGGCTTATTGGCAATAATATGTATTTTTCCACTAATCTGGGCATTTAATGTGATTGGGGGATTGGATGACATTACCTTGGCATCTGCGTAGACTCTTTCAGGGACCTCAACTAGGAATCCCATTATGAAGATTGACAATACGAAAAGGAACAATCCATATATTACATATGTGGTGTACTTTCCTGGCATGCTTTGGGCAACATCATAGAATTCTTCGGAATGTCCGTACTTTTCATTCATGATTCGCTTTCCTTATTGTTGAGATAAAAAGTCCTCGTTCACAACTTCTTGGTTCTTGAAAAGACTGTAGTATGCGCCCTTTTTCATGTATAATTTATTGTGTGTCCCCATCTCAACTATGTTACCGTCTTTTAATACGATTATCAAATCGGCGCGTTTGACTGAGGATAAGCGATGGGCAACCAGCAATGTAGTAGGATGATATGGCAGCTTTTTTATGGTCTCGATGATGGATAGTTCATTGTTTGAATCCAGTGCGCTCGTAAGTTCATCTAACAGCAAATATTCCGGATGGCTGTATATGGCACGCGCAAACAAGATTCGCTGTTTCTGTCCTTCACTCACACCTTTCCCATTTTCCTGGATCTTTGTATCATACCCCATGGGCTTTTTCTCTATGTCTGACTTTATATTTGCCAGCTCGACAACTTGTTGCAATCTCTCAGCATCGAATACTCTCCCAAAAATAATATTTTCCAGAATGGTTTCATTTAGCAACCCGCTATCCTGAGACAGCAACCCAATCCTATTCCGCCATTCGGTCATGGGGAAGGAGGTGAGTTTCATGTTGCCAACCAGGATGTTTCCTGAGGTTGGAACATATAGACCCGCCAATAGCTTTATAATGGTGGATTTGCCACAGCCACTTTCCCCGACAACAGCAATCATCTTTCCCTTGGGAAGTATGCAAGAAATATTTTTCAGGACATAATCATCGTTAATGCCATATTTGAAATAGACATTCTGAATAACGATATTTTTCGAGAAATCAACCAGTTCTGTCCTGAAGTCTTTGGCAGTGGAGCCATCCTCTACCGGCTTGTTAATTATTTCCTGTACCCGCATATAACTGATATTAGCCATTTGTATGGATATGATGAACTGGATAATTCCTTCCATTGGGGCAGACAGCTGTCCAACTATATATTGTACGGCAATTAACATACCCATTGACATGTCTCCACTGGTAACGGAAATCGCAGCCAAATAGATGATGAAAAGGTTTTTTGACGTATTGATAAGAGACGAACCTAGTTCCTGTAGCTGGCTTACGTTAAGTAGCTTTATCCTTGTCTTAAATAGCCTTATTTGTATCTTCTCCCATTGCCAGCGTTTGAAAGTTCCATAATTAAAGCTTTTGATGTCTGTCATATTGGAGAGCATTTCTATCCATTGGCTCTGATTCCTGGCTAAATATGTAAAATACCTGATGTCCATCTTTTTCCTGATACTCCAGAAGAACAGCACCCACCCGCAATACAATAAGCTACCTATGATAAAAGCCCACAGAATCACACTATTGTAATAGAATAATATAATCCCAAATACGACGAATTGCAGTATAGACAACATGAAGTTAAACATACTGGTCATAATGAACGATTCCAATCGGTCATAGTCGGTATTGCGTTGTATGATATCCCCCATTAACCTCGTTTCGAAGAAATTCATCGGCAGTTTAAACATTCTGATGATGAAATCAGATTGCATAGACAGTTTGATGTGGACGGAAAAATGTGTTGTCATTAACTGCTGAATCCAATTGCTTAACGACAGGCTTACCGTTAGAATTATTCCAGAAATGAGCATGACGTTTATAAAATCATAGTCTTTTGAGGGAATGCCAACGTCAATTATATTCTGCGTTATAATTGGAAATAGCATATTCAGGGCCGTAACTACCAGTAGCAAAAGCATGACTTTGATGATGGTGTCCTTGTAGGATGCCATGTAAGACCAGATAAAATTAAAGGCATTTAAAACTGATTGCTGACTGGCATTCTGATTTGGAGCATCATCTCGCAAAAAGTCATTTGTCGGTTCAGACACAATGCAAACGCCTCTCTTTTTTATCTTGTTCCCGTCATTATACTTGTAAGTCAGCCATCCGTTTGCAAAATCACGCAGTGAAAATCTGCATAATCCATTTTGTGGGTCAGAGGCATATATATACTTTGACGTTATTTTATATACCACAATGAAATGGTGATTTCTCCAGTGCACGACACATGGCAGAGGTATTTCGTTCCGGAATTTCCAATACGACAGCTTATAAGCCTGGCTCTTTAACCCTATTTTCTCCGATGCCTTGATAAAGTCATAGACCGAAATACCTTCTTTCTTGATACCACATATATCTCTCAGGTACTCCATTTCATAGAACCTTTTATAATACTTACAGATCATCTGGAGGCAGGCGGGGCCACAGTCCTTACTTTCGAGCTGTCTTGTAAAAGGAAATCTCGGCTTAAAAGAGAACATCAAGGTCAATTTTTGAACAGTTATAACAAATTGTCATTTTCTGGAAGTTATCCAAAGAAAATATTGACAGGATCTGGTTGTATAGATTAAAAAGAATGCTATGCTCTTTCTTTATGAAATAGAATGAATTATATGGTTTTTTTTTGCTTTCAAATGATATTCTCATGATGTTCACACTGATTTCATCAAATTGCTTTAATTCATATGCACCGCTTTTGAAAAAAGCCCTGAAAGAAGATCGCAACATGTCTCTATTGCTGCTGTATGACTCGTTGAGAAATTGAAATAGTTCTTTATAGCGACGGGATAGTTCTGAATGTTGGGCATGCCCGTTTAGATTTATTGCATCGGGCATGTAAATCATGGAAGCATTCACAACAAAAAACTTCCTTTGCTCTCCGAGTAGATGAAAGAGGTGTAAAGTCAAAAGATACGCCAACTCTGTTCCATTAAAAGGAAAATTATTGTCTTTTGAATTAAACATCCAACTGGAACACTTTGTAAAAAGGCTATATACACACTTTTCAAATTTCCTGTCTCCGAACAAATTGAGATTGAAAAAGATTGTGTTATAAGGGGCATATAACTGGGGGGCAATACTAAAACCCGCCTTTGCCGTATAGCCGTTTATAAAAGTCGAGAGTTTTTTTTGAGGATAGGGGGACTCTATTATGGCTACATATGAGCCACAAGCATGAATACTGCAACTGCCGATATAGTAAGCGAAGATGTTAATTGACGGGAACCTTTCCACGCAGGATTTAAATATATCCTGAACATAACTGTCCTGCAATTTTTTGTTTGGTATATATATCATCATGCTTTCTGATTCAGGAACGCGTAGCAGGGTGTCTGACGACGAGAACTCTTGTGGAATCGTGCAGAACTCATCTAAAACCTTTTTGATGCTTTTGGAAAAAACAGAAACGTCTTTGGTTCTTATGAAATTAGATAAAGCATTATTTATTTTTCGTCTGTGGATAGGAAATGATTTCATTACTTTATCCAAATAGCGACTTTGTGGTGCGAGAAAGCCAACAATGATTTGTTGGGTTCGGATACATATGTTTAGTGCAATCCCAAAAGCATCTCTGTTTTTATCCAGATAAGTCAGGTCCTCAGTAATACCATGTAGCATATTTGCCAGTACATGCTCTGATAATGAAGGGGTGAAGCTTTGTGTTGTCTTTTTCACGGAAGACAACGTTCCATCTGTATCTAAAATAATATGTCCCTTATTAAACATAGAGAAAAACACGAACTTTTCCGTGAAAATATCGTCATAAATTAAATCATATATCTTGTTATGAGGGAAAATAATATAGTGAATACGGATATTGTTCTCTATAACCTCTGCCGTTGTTTGCCTGCATGCAAATCTCGATAATACAACAAGATCAATGTCAGAATCCTCGTTTTGCGTCTTTGTTGCGCAACTGCCAGCCAGCATGATTCCTCGGACATCTTCCTTTTTGAAGGTGCTATATACTATGCTGATAATGCAACTGGTGTCCATGAAGAAAGATGCTCTTTTGCAAAACCTAATTATAAGGATTTGTATATTATATCAATATTACTTCTTTTAATGATACTTTTACACTTGCGCAACAGAGGTTCTCAAGCCTTATCACGACATACGAGCTCCCACTTGAGTTTTGATACACATTTCCTTCTAATCCTCTAAGGTTCCCGCGTATGACCCGAACCCTATCACCTGTTTTCAGATTAAGGGGCTCTATATTGACAGTTGAACTTTCTTCTCCTAACATAAATTTCAGACGTTCTATCTGTTCGTTTGGAACAATAGCTATGGGATGACGATTATAAGCATCAGCAATACCAGATAGATTCACCATGAACCTTTTTATATAGGGTAAGGCTAAAACTTCCATGCGTTGTTCTTCAGTTATATGAATAAAAATTATGCCTGGAAGTAGAATGCTACTATGTTTCACTTTACGTCCGTCTTTCCAGAAACTGATTTTCTCTTGGGTTGGAAGATAAACCTCATAGCCAAGGCATCGGAGTTTGTTGCTTGATGACATTTCCGTGTTATTCCTAACAATTGCAATATACCAATTACGCTTCATTTTATAATATGCCTACGGCGTGGCTTGCACATTATGCAAGTCTCTGTCTTTTTTTATTTGTCCATTTGAAACTAACATCAAATGTGTATTATAAAACATCTCATGTAGGATACCCTAAATGAATGTTTTGATTTTCGTTTGCAAAATTATGATATCTTCAATAAAAGTACAACATATTTTCGTTTTCTTTCTGTTTTATAGGAAACGGTGCCGTTTCCTTAATTGTTTTGGATAAGTTCTTGGTTTATAGGCCGTTTTTTAATATAAAGCAGTTCTTTCTCTATAATAAGAAACGGAATTAACGTATTCTGTCATTTATAAAAAACATATATACTATATTTTTCTTACAATTATGCTCATACTTTTAACTATTATATCATATATTCTTATTAATATATTGACAATTATTCTATTTCCTTGCTGCCTGTTTGCGGTCATCCTCCTTCATCCGCCAGTTCAGTTCATTGGTCATCTCCTGCAGGAAGGTTGCACGGTTGTCAAGCAACCGCATCTTAATGTCCCTGTAGGTGATGTAGCAGTTTGCCAAAGGCTTCTCGAAGTCCAGGAACTGCATGAATGCCGTGAGCATATCCTTCAATGACACATCGCCTTCATTGATACACTTCTTGGTGTGTAGCCCATAGATAAGTTCTATAAAGTCCGTGTTTTGTCCCGTCCAGCGCAAACCTGATGGGGCGTTTTTCTCTTCAGAGGCGAATGATATGACCTTGCCGTCAGTAATGAGTTTGAGCATCTTTTGAACGAAGGTTAATGCTTTCTTGGCGTAGAGGTCAATCTCTGCCGAAACGCCACTGACGAACTGGAGTTCCGTCTCGGCACAGGTCAATGCCACCGCCTTATACCCGTCATCTGGCTGTTTACAGAGGTTGATGACTTGCACAACAAAGTCCTGATAGGCTGCATTCGGGTCAATTTCCGACTCGCCCCGTATCAGTTTGAACAAACTGGTTTCTGTCAATATGAAGTAGTCCATTGCTATTCTCTTTTGCTTGTTTGATAATGATGTTTGTTGTGCGCACATCATTCCTATAAGCAATGCCAATACCAACAGAAAGACAGCAGGCCATCAGTAGCCCCGTAACTCGCTCATGCACAATGGAATAAAAATTTTGGAAATTTTTCAAGCGGAAAAACGGGTAAGAAATAAGTGTAAAGTAACTTTACAATATTGTAAAGCGGCTTTACACTTTTACACTTCAAGGGAGCATTTTTCTTATCTCAGACCATACTCACCCATCTTTTTGTAGAGCGTCGGACGGCTGATTTCAAGTATTTCGGCAGCCTTCGACAGATTTCCGTTGGTCTTTGCCAGTGCTCTTGCTATCTTCTGCTTTTCTTCTCCGTCATCTTTGAGAGCCAGAGCCTGTCCCAGCCTTGGAACGGGCTTCAGCTTGATATGCCCTGCCCGTATCATTCCGCCTTCGTTCTCTACTACCGCACAGCGTATGACGTTCTTCAGTTCGCGTACATTGCCCGGCCAACTATGGGATTGCAGTTTCTCTTTCGCATCGTCAGCGAATTCTTCTACGTTCTTACCATACTCTCCATTAAAGCGCACGAGAAGAGCCTCCGCCAATGGGATTACATCTTCGGGACAATCACAGAGTGATGGTACTTCCAGCGTGTACTCATCTACCCTCTGCCAGAGGTCAAAACGGAAACGCCCCTCCTCAACGGCTTTCTCTATATCCTCATTGGTGGCAGCAACGACACGGACATTGCAACTGACTTCCTTTGTACCACCCAATGGCATGTACTGCCGTTCCTGGAGGACACGTAACAATACCTGTTGCGCTTCTATTGGCAGATTTCCTATCTCGTCAAAGTAGAGTGTGCCGCCCTCAGCTTCCCGGAACAATCCCGTAGTGCAGGACTCCGCACCCGTGAATGCTCCTTTCTCGTGGCCGAACAAAATGGATGCCGCCAGTTCCTTGGTGATGGTGGCACAGTCAACCTTGACAAACGGTTTGCTTCTCCTGCTGCTCCTGTTGTGCAGGATATGGGCAATATGTTCCTTTCCCGCACCGCTTTCGCCACGAATCATCACCGACAGTTCATATTGGGCAACACGTTCCGCCTTTTGTACGAGTTCCTGATAGGCCCGGCTTACACGCCTGATGATTTTGGAATCATCGGTACTTGGTGCTCTTCCTTGCAAGATTCTCTGGATGGTCTCTACAAGCGGAATGTCATGGACTGGCTTTTCAATAAATTCCACGGCTCCCTTCTTGACGGCATCCACGGCGGTCGGTATGTCGCCGTACTTGGTCATGATGACAAAAGGAGTGGGTTTGTTGTTGTCGTTGAGCCAATCGAGCACTTTCATTCCGCTGCCATCTGGCAGGCGGAGGTCACTGAGAACGAGGTCATAGTCTGTCTTCTTCAACCTTGAAAACGCATCACGGATAGTTGTAACATTGTCGGCAGTCATTCCAGCCTCTTTCAGCCAGTTGACGACGAGACGGTTTAATATCGTATCATCTTCTATTACCAGAATCCTGCTCATGCCGCACCTCCTTCCATCTTTTCCCTGGCTTGTCGGATAAGTTGCACTGCCGTCTGTACGACCTCATCAATAGCCTTGCTCAAATCCGCCTTCCCCTGCAATGCGTCACGGAGCCTAAGCATGGGCTTAACTATGCCTAAAAGTTCCCACCGTGACTCCAACTTATGTTGTAGGAAGGAAATGGCATCCATGTTGCCTGTTTCCATTGCCGATTTAAGTTCTATCACCTCGGTCTCGGTCTGCTCTATAAGAAGCGTCAGCATCCCGTTCACATCTTCCTCTCCCTGAAGCAGTGTCGTGAAGTCAGCCTTGGGTGCTTTGAAAAGATCATCATCGGACTGGCTGTATTCCCTGATACTATTGACTATTGCCTGCGTCAGTTCCGCATACGAGAATGGCTTCAGTATGCAGCCGCTGAAGCCAGCATTGATGAAGTCCTCCGCCTTACGCTCTGTCCTGCCTGTCATGGCCAGTATGGGGACTTTCTTGGAGTTTCCAATGTTGGAATCGCGCAACAGTTCCAGCAGGTCGAAACCGCTGATGCCTCCCAACTTGATGTCGGTGATGATAAGGTCAAAGTCGCTCTTGCGCATCCTGTCAAACAGTTCATCTACGGTCATACAACCTACCGCCTGCACGTTCTTCTTGTTCAGCATCTCAACGGTCATCCGAAGCACGGTCACGTCATCGTCCACGACGGCTATGCGTAAGCCTCCGGGCAGTACTGTCGTATGCTTCTCCGTCAGTTGAAGAATCTCTGCATCACCCTCGATGATAGGAATGGAAACGGTGAATATACTGCCGAAGCCTGTATGGCTCTCCACGTCTATCCTGCCGCCCAGCAAATCCGTGAGTGCCTTGGCTATGCTCAGTCCGAGACCGAAGCCTTCTTGTGTGTCGGCATTCTCCAGTCTGTTGAACGGAGCGAAGATGCGCTTTATCTGTTCTTCGCTCATGCCTGTGCCGGTATCTTGCACCTTGATAGTGAGTGTATTGTCTGCATAACCCACATTTACAGATACTCTTCCCTTATTTGTGAACTTAACGGCATTCGACAAGATATTGCCTGCTATCTGCAAAATGCGTTTGCGGTCGCCCATCACTACGGTGTCATCGCCAGTAAACGCGCTATCTATCTCAACATCCTTCATCTCTGCGATGGGTTCATACTCTATCAGCAGAGACTTCAAGATGTCCTTTACCCTGAATGGCATCATTTCCACCTCTTCCTTGCCCGTGTCAAGACGGTAGTAGCTCAGCAGCGTGTTCAGCAGCATCAGCATCCTTTCAGACGACTGCATGATGGCTTCCTCATACTCCTTGCATTTGTAATTCTGTGTAGTCTCACCTATCAGTTCCGCATAGCCCTTGATGGAGGTCAGCGGCGAACGCAGGTCATGGCTGACGGTCAGCATCATGTTCTGCCGGAGGGCGAGCAGCTCCTCGTTGTGTTGGTTGCTCTGTTCCAACAGCAACTGATTCCTGTGTCGCTTGTTGAGGTCACGGTGCAGCATCCAGAAGAACAGGACGGCAAGTAGAAAGGCGGCAAACCCGAATAGGGCAATGTTCCGTATCGTCCTGTGCTGGTGCTCCATCAAAAGGTGGGAACCATGTTGTCGCATCTGTGAGTCCTCATTGTTGAAGGCAGCGACAAGGCGGCTGATTTCCTCATTCAGTTGGCGGTTGCGCCCCATAAGCGTATCCATGTGTCCGAACAATTGTTCCGCACCCCGTTCTTGTGACTGCTTAATATCCGATGCTAATAATGCGAGGATGCTGTTGATCTGCTGTTTGGCACGGCTCAATGCACGGAGGTTGTCCCGTTCCGTCTGTTCATCGGCTTTCTTCCTGTTCTTGAAAATCCCCCTCAGTCCCGTGGTCTTGTGGCGGTTGGTCTGCAGGTTCTCGCTTACCTCGTCTGACAGTCGTTCATTGGCACGGTTTGCCCGTCTGATAATCTCTGGCACTCGCTCCTTCATCAGTCCGTTGATGTCACGTAGTTGTTCAAGGTCGGCATGTATAGCCAGTAGATAGTCTTTCTTCTCTGCCACAAGGTTCCTTATCTCGTCCACACGCTGCACCTGTACCGTGTCGGGCATTTGCCGTCTGAGCGAATCGAACATACAGAGGACAACAGCCTCCTTTTGTTCATACTCCGCCATTTGTTCTTCTTCCCATGCCGCCACTTGCTCGTCAAGCAACGTCAAGTCGAAGAGTTGCAGGAAGGCATGTTCTGACAGATGCCTCCGACCTATATTCTCAGCATATCGTCTGTTGGTGTCGTTCAGCTTCTTCGTTTCAGAAGTAACAAACAACGCTCCTAAGACGAATATTGTAATTAACCTTAATTCCGCAACACTATAGTTTAACATTATTTATAAGTGCCTGAGCAACAAAAAGTTGCCCAGGATTTTGCCATGTCAGAATTTTCACT
>OMXX01000129.1 GCA_900315105.1 uncultured Prevotellaceae bacterium
GTAAAAGTGCAGTTTTGTGTAGGTATCGTGTAGGCTTAGTGTAGGCTTAGTGTAGGCTTGCGGCATAGATATTTCCCTGTATCTCACCCGTTTAACCCCAAAATCGTGTAGGCATGTAGGCTGATGTGGAACATTTTCGATAAAACTCAACCCTTATTGTTTATTACTTTGTCGATTAAATAACCCTTGAAGATGTTAAACTCATGCTCATTTAACATTACATCAAACAGCTCTTGGTCAATTATAGCGTAAGCTATCGTGCGCTCAATAAAATCAAACGTTATTATATTAGCTTCACCTTCCGGGATAGTATTAGAATCTTTTGGGACCAAATCCCAAAACGGTTCCTCACACATATAGTAAAAAGGAATTGCTATATTATATGAAGATGCAGTTCCAACAACATCAATACATACGTCCGCAAATTCAGTTAATAGATTATCATTAAGCTCCACTTCATTTGTTGTCAAAATCCCATTTTGAGCAAGGTTCCCAATGGAAATCATCAACAACGCTTTTTGTGCGACAAAATCATCCCTCTTCGCTCGATGATTATTAATATCAAACAGGTGAAGATATTTATCTAGCGCATGTTTCTTTGTCTCACGTTCTGCTTCTCTATTTGCATTAATTTGTGCAGCTTCCTTACCCTGTGCAGATTTGGCATCATAAAAGCGTATTCCATAATCCGCAAGATAATCCATCAGGTCAACGAACATCTGCTTTCTTTTGTCTTTATGCTTAGTATGGTTTTCCAACTGAGAGTTAAACCATGAAAAAAGTTCTGGCTCGTCTTCGGGGGTTGGAAGTTCTAGATTTTCTTCTACGTACCATTTTATTTGGTCACAGTTCCTCTTATAAGAATATTCATATGGAGTAAATATCCAATCTTCATACTCTTTAAGATAATCTTTAAAGGTTGCACGCAAAGACACCAACTCTTTTGCATTACTTTTAGTAAAATCAAGATACCATCTATATAGACTCTCTTCCTCTTCTAGACCGCGTGGCTGAGGAGAACGGTGCTTCTCTTCTATAAAAGACATAAACTCCATTATACGCTGCTCTGCATACTGGACTTTACGACTGGAAATATTACTTAGTTGATAACGTTTATCGTATTTCTTCCCATTAAGACCGACATATCCATCCAGAAAGAAGACAAATCGCTTATCTGGGTCTCCATTTAAATTTGCACGAATACTTGCCAGATAAGTTCCTGGAAGATGTTTTTTTATCTCTTCAAGTAAAAGATTTAAGCTAATGGGGTCTTTTGATTTCTTCAAAAGATCCTCTGTAAAATCGCCGACTCTAAATTTTTCGACTTTATGTTCGTTGGCGGAAGTTTCTTTCTCTACTTTGTTCGATTTTGCTGTTTCTACGAGTTCGGGGAGAATATTCTCCATCTCCTGTATATCCGCAATGGTTTTGTATAATTCGTCCTTAAGGTGATGGGATCGCTCAATATAATCAACCTTTATCTGGTCGTTGGATAGGTCTACCAGATCGTTATATGTGGCACAATTAAGCAAGGAAAGTACCAGTTTAAGTCTCTTAGATATAATCCCTATTTCAAAAAGTTGCTTTATAGTATATGGTATCATTTGGACGACAGTTTGTCAAATTCCTGCTTGAGTAAGTATAGGTCAGTACCTTCCGTTGATATATCATCTCTAAAATTAATGTAATAATGAAGGAGGTTCTTGACCACCGGTTCATCGAAATCTTCGAGAATACTTTGGCTGAAAATATTTGCATGAATAACCTCGCAGACTTCATCCCATCTTGTTTGAGAGACGGAATTTTTACACTCTTGCCACGCGCATCTCCAATGATTTGTCCCAATACCCAAATCCTTTTCATCTAACCACTTAAAGAAGAATCTATAAATGAGAAAAGATTCTGGCATTTCTAATAAATCCATATATTCATCCTCATTACTTCCAAAGGCTTCCCGAAAGAACGATTGTCCTCTTCCAATTTTTCCCTTTGTACTATTGAGAATTGCTTGAACTGCTCGAATATATTTGCGATTCCAATACTTTCCTATATAATCCCTATTATGAGAGAAATCTTCAACATCCTCCTCCTTCTTTCTGATAGGATGGTATTTCATAGGAAATGAATAGATGCTCACATTTAACTCTTCGCAAAGATCAACATTAATTTTCATCCTCTGATATAACTCTACAGGCTTGTCGTTAAAGTTATATAGAAGATAATTAGAAAAGTCTCTCAGTCCAGCATCAACACTCAATCTAATTGCTTTTTCGTAAGCTGGTCTAGTTCGAATATCGTCGAACGCAATTCGTAATGGACTTATCGCAATGCGAGATAATAGGGCAACATTTTCTTCATTGAACAATCGGGCATCCACGCCCTGATTGAAGTCAACATAGCGAATTTTGGGGGAAGGTCTAAAGTGTTTGGCATATAGATCTTTTAGCTCTTCATAAGCACACAAGAGAGCTTCCTTCCTTGTTGTTAAAAGCTTTGCAATGTGATATTTAGAAATTATTTTATACACCTCATAAGACTCATCTCCTTTCAGCCGATTGTAGAAGTCCATTATCATGGACTGAGCCTTGCGGATGTAGGCTCTATCATTTACATTATTTTTAAGATTGCGAATTGCAATCGCCAATAGGTCTGGCTGCACAAATTTTGCATTCCTACCAAACCCACAATCAACAATATCTTGAATAATACGAGGGAAGTTCTCAGATGCCAGAACATTGTTATCCATTAACAACATATTCTGTTGTTCCCCATATAGTTCTCGAGTTTGATTTATTCTATCTACAAGGGGAATATAGTTGTTATAAATTGGTTCTAATGTCGGGACTGCGCAAAATGGGCAACGACGAATACATCCTCTTGTCGTATAACTGTAGTAAGCATTCGTCATCGGATATTTATACTCTATTTCGTCAAGAATAGAATAATCTAAGGGAAGCTCGTCAATCATTTGCGTGTCGCCTTTATCCAACTCGCCAGCACGCAATATACCCACATGAGGTTTAATGCCGGTTGCTTCCTCAATTTCTTTTGGCTGGATAGAGGCTAATACTCCTCCTACCATCAGGTTCTTGGGGTCTTTGACTAGGAGCTTTGCAAATTCGATTGTTTCAATTGTTATCTTCCAATAAAAAGTAAACAATGTGGTAACAAACACTCTATCCCAATCCGGATATTTTTTCCATGTACCCTTCCAATAGAAATCCTTGAAATCAATTGCAATATTAGTTAATTCTAACTCCTTTTCAGAACAATCTACTCCAATCGCATCAAAAGCAGTTTTCTTTCGAGTTCTTATAAATTCAAATATAGAATCCCTTTTAATATACCAATCTATACTATCATCTACCTTTTTAAATGCAGCAATACACTTATCTGTTATCTGCTCAATAACAAAATGTTTCAGATCACCCTTATAGAATACAACATCCCAATTACCCAGATTCTTGTGGTAAGTTGCAATTTTCATAAGCCCTATAGGAGGGAACTTATTCGAATAATTGGGCTCAATTAATAAAACCTTACGTCTTTTCTTGGGTCTTGCCATTATTTCAATGCTTTAATAATGTCGGCAATTAACTTTTCAAGTGAAGCCTTATTTTCTGAACCCCATTTCTTACGAAGAAGAACAAATATTTTACGGATAATCTTTATTGTCTCTATGTTATACGTTGAAGCTAAAGGAGCTAGCTCATCAGAGGCAACAATCTTAACGGTGTTTTTTTCTTTTTTTGTCTTCTCAACAGTTGGAGTGCCCCCATTCTCTTGAATTTCCTTCGATTTTTGCTGATAATACTCAACAAGAGGTGTACCTGCAGATGAAGAAGCAATCTCTTTGGAAGATGTCTTCTCAATTGTGGCCAAGGCTTTTTCCACTTCACCTTTCGCTTGAGTTTTGTCAACGGCCTCATCTTCAGACTTAACCTTAGACACCCCAACATTCAAATCACGCACGGCTCTCTTGAGTTCGCTTGCCATATAATAAACTTGACGCATTTCTGAGAACTTATTTCTCAGGAGGTCATATAGCAAAAGAGCTTCATGGGTTGAAGCCAATCCTTGTCTCGTGCTATCTGGGACAACATCTGGGCTTACTACATGTATTTCGCCATAAAAGTAATGATTGCCTCTTGCTTCGCTGAAAAACTTATCCAAAAGTTTAGAATCTCCAATTTGGATGTTGTTTTTGCGCAATCTTATGCCACGATTCGGTTCAAGTTCATCATCAAATGTTTCGGGAATTTCTCTTGAAAAAGGAGTTATGGCATACCAGCCCCATGCCAACTCTGTGTCCTCATCTTTTAAATGAAAAACATCAATCCCTAAAATTTCATCTCCATTTCCAATAACCTTAAGTCCGTATTTTTTGGTTATCGGCTTGTTGTTAACGCTCACCTTTACATATTTGAGATTCGAATAGAGCTCTTTAAATTCCAGATTTTGTGGAATTAATATGTTTTTGAACTGAAAAGAGAAATCAACAGGCGCAACAGCAGAAAGGTAAGATGAGATTTCTGACTCTGATAATAACTCGTCGTAACCTTCCTTTATATTTTCCAAAGTTACCTCAAAGAAATGATCTTCGCCATCGACAAATCTTGAAACAGACGAAATTTCAGTCATCACAGAAACGGCATCACTATGATTGTTTTTGTCCCGTATAATATTCCGCGCTTTATCCGAGTCAATAATTACTTCCGTGCCTTCGGTATCACCATTAGCTTTAGTCCTAAATATGATACGGGAACAGAACCCAGCTCCAACGAGTCGTCCCACTCCATATTGGCCGGCTTGGGTATATCCATCTTTCTCTGAGGCCGCAATATTCAATAAGGTTGCAGGCGCCTTATCCTGCGTAATACCCGTACCATTGTCCCGGATTGTTACTGTCCTGTGTTTAGAGTCAATTTTAACGTTGACAATACCATCGTTTATACTTTTTAAATAACCCTTTGCTACAGCCTGCTGAATGGCGTCAAAGGAATTCTGGATATATTCTCGGTAAATAACCTTACATTCGTCATACATATTGAACATCAGCATCTCGATGATGTTCTTTCCAAATATTGGTGCTGGAGCTTTCATCTTATTATCCGTTAGGGAATTGCTTATAAGTTGGACGGGGGAATCTTACGTTTACCAATGACCGCAGGGCGGGGTTTGATATAATATATTCGCCTGGGCTTAGTCGAGTCATCATATTTTGATATGTTTTTGGAATATAACGATAGTCTGACTTTGAGACCTCAATCGCGTTTGTTCTTCCATATGCAGCTGTGGCACAGTTGCCCTTTACTCTGTCGTGAATAGCACTTCTAAATTGCTCTACAGAAAAGAGGATAATGCCCAAAGAGCGACCACGCTCTGCGATATCAAGTAATTGACGTAATATTGGCGAATTCTTAGGAACATCGTTAGAGGCGTACTTATTTAACTCGTCAACAAACATAATAACCTTGTGGGGGATATCGTCTCTTTCTGCGCCAAGCTTTAAATCATAAATGGCTCGGGCGACACTGCCAAAGACGAAACTTTGAGTGTTTTCATCAAGTCTAGCAATGTCAATAACCATAACCTGATTCTTGCGCAGCTTGTGACTAATTTCGTCACATATATCAACTTCGCCATCTAACAAGTCTTTGGCGAAAACATCATTGTTAATCGCTTTTCCTATGCAGCGTTTGAATTTACGCCAACTAGTAACCATAATCTCATTCTTCGTCCCTCCATTGGTTCCTGTTCTTGTACATTCATCGATAGTCTCTTTAAATGTGGACCATTTGTTAATGCCATTAAAGTTACCTTCATGATTAATGATGTAATTAACACAACTCTCCATTGTGCCGCTACTATCATCTTCGTTTGCCAATAAAAGGTCTAGTTTATCTTGACACTTGTCAAACGTGAATTTGTACGCTTTTGCCTTACCCTTCGACATCTGTGCCTTAATATCTTTTGGGGTCGCGTAGGATTGCGTTTGGGCTGTCAATCTATCCTTGCCATAAGGATAGTAGTAATGAACATTTTCAAAGGGAGTAGGATTCAAATCTAGTTTGTCCGTATAAATCTCTTTATCCACGTCAGATAGGTCAACATTCGGTTCATCAATAGCCATTAAATCACGGCCCTTTACATTAAAGAACACAAAAGCTACACTTTCGTCATCGTCTCCACGGAACTTCTGCTGAATTGCGCGGAGCAAAAACATTGAATAAGACGTTTTTGCTGCAAGGCCTGAAATTCCTGATACGTTCATGTGCGCTCCATCGGGACCAATTAAGAAGTGAGAGTCCAAAACAACTTTAACTTTGATTGCCTCTTCTCCTTTATACATTTGAAGATAGCCACAGACGAGAGGATTCTTAACATCTTCATCACTTAATCCTAAAGCCGCTTTTATATCATCTGGATTGCACAGCGAAACTTGCCTATCATTAAGGACTGGAGTGTAGATGCCTTTTGTATTATGGGCAACACTGCACTTTACATAGTTCATCCCAAGTCTATTCATATTGCCAATGTTGGGTGCCGTATCTCCAAAGTCACTGGAAATAAAGCTTGTAAAATGACTTGGGGCATCTGTTACATGACTAATCTCTTCTATTACACCATAAGTTACAGAGTCTCCTTCATGTTGAACTTTTACGATATCAAAAGGGCTAAGAATTTGTTTCTTATCCGTCCAAAAAAAGAAATTGTCAATGGTCGACGGACATTTCTCCGTTGCAGACACCTTACCTATGATTTTTTCCATATCCCTAGAAAATTTTATATATAACTTCTTTGTCTATGTATTGTGATTTGCAGAATGATTCAGTAAGGTAGACAGGATAAAGATGATTTGCCCACCTCGTATCATTTCCGTAACATACGGGAAAAGCCTCTCTAATCAAATTTGCGGATATAATATCAATAACCTCAGAATCTATCATCGCGCCCTTCTCGTCTAAGACCATTTCGCATTTAATAATATCGGATACTGGTGTTTCGCGAAAATCGCTTTTTCTTAAGCGCAAATACCATACAGCATAATAGCTCTGCGAGTATTCTGACTGATATTCATATGCCTTTGTTCTTTCAAAAGGCTCAAGGTTTGAAATTGTTTTCGACAAACGATTTCCCTCAAAATCATTCATTAACTCCGGATCAAAACGCTTTGAGACTCCCACTACATGTTTATAATTTTGATGTAAAAGTGCGAATTCTGTTGAGTTTAAACCCATATTTGAATAGCGAGGATTATAGTCTATCGAACCATCTTTTATCAGGAAGTGCTCGTCATCAAGAAGATTTTGCTCACACATTTTCTTAACGACTAACTGCTCAGAGTCTGTCATTTCATTTTGAATAAGTGCCTGAGCTCGACTTCTATATTTGTCCTTCCCTTTTAGTAATTCGTCGCGACCATCCGTCTTATATAGTAACATTTCGTTTAGTCGAAGCCCACGTTCCCTTAAAAATGGAACTTTTTCCATCTCGGCATTGATGCGCTCACAATATAATCTGCAAAAATTTCCGCCTCTATTCTCGTCATCAATATCAAAATCATCGGGAAGAGCTATCACTATTTTATTCTCAACCAATAGTTTCTTAAATTCGTCTCGAGAAGGACGTTGACAACATCCGACAATTATTTGACCAGCAAGCACAGGGTATATTTTTCTCCCGATTGCAATATCGTCAATCTTGTATATGTGTCGTGAACCGTCCAAGAAATAACTAAATATAGGCGTAGTTACTTCAATGTAATCAGACTTAATCTTTACTGTCTTAACTCTGCTCTGATTTGTTTCTGCAAAGGGACTCTTTGCTATCTGGGTGGCTGGCTTGTCATCGTAGTCTAGAGTCTCTGGCAGATTTTCATCTAACGAAATCTTCTTAGTATGATAAAGGGTATATTTACCATTACTTTGTTCCTGAATAAAGTCGAGTATCTTTCCCATAGATATGACGTCTTCGTTGAATAATAATTAGTAGAAGCATACCATTCGCAACATTTGTTCGTCTTGCTTAGGTATCAATCCCTATTTAAGCGCACTAGATCAAAGAATTTCTTGTTCTTCTGTTTGTTATATATTTTTGAGCAACAGACTATATCTTCAGGCTTGTATACTGGTTACATTCAAAAGACCTCAAGACACAAAAGAAGCGCAGACCTGACTCTTCTCTCGTATCATGAGGTCCTCGGAATGTACCTGTATCACTAAAAGACATAAGTCATGCCTGCGCCTATACGCAGGCACCAACTGACTTTATCCAACGTGATACATCAATGAAATTTCCGAGGTTTCATGATACACTGAATAAATAGCTGATGCTATTATTATTTTCCACTAAGATCATACCGGCCCTTCCGCTGAAGCCTTTTTACCCCGCATTTGCTTGTGCATTTCGGGGGCATTATTCCGATACTTGGTCACAAAAATACAAAATTTTCTTAATTCCCCAACTCCCCAAAACATCTTTTTTTCAAAAATATGTATGGAATACCCCTTTCATTGTACAGATTTCCGAAAAACAGATGAGACAAGTGAAAAAAACGCCCGTGCTACGCCTGCAACAGTATAGACAATGCCGTCCCTCCAACCAGCACAAAAGGCCTGATACACTCATGACGGGAAATGGCCTCAATAATCAGACCTGTTTGGGGAGCAAGAGACAGTTTCTTCTCAAAGTCACCTTGTATGATTTGAATATTTGCCATATCTGTCTGTTCGACAAATGGGGATTTATGATGGTTCAGAGTTATACCTCCTCTGCCTGCATAGGCTTGTATATCGTGTCTACCACTCTGCGCTGGCATTCGTCGGCATCAGAAAGAGGATGGGTACTGATAAGCATCAGGACACAGGAGGGGTCGCGGTGTGCGTCATTCAGGATTCTGGGATTCTCTAACTCAACATGGAAACCGTTACGCTCGTAGAAGGCGATGCGTCGGCGTGTAATGTCATCAGTCGGAGGCTCCACTTCTCCAATAATCGGCAGACTGGTCTCTTCCCTCAGTAATCTCAGCGTCAATGCGCCCAAACCCTTGTTACGGTGGATGTCAAGCGTAGCCAAATACAGGAGATAACGACATATGCCTAATTCAAATACTACAGCCAT
>OMXX01000086.1 GCA_900315105.1 uncultured Prevotellaceae bacterium
AAGGCGCGACTGAATTTTTGTCTACTCATAATTCTTAAATGATATTAAAATTTTAACATTTAAGCCTTTATGGGAGTCAACCTATTTCAGTACAAGACAGAAGAACTTTCTATAAATAACATTTAAATCGCTATATATCAACACTTTGCATTATCTGTTTACTTTTCAAATGGTTCTATGGTTCTATAGTTCTATAATTTTTAAACACACCCTACAAAACTCGTTTTTAGAGCCATAATATATAATATATATAATTATATATATTATATATTATGAATTGGAAGTCCGAAAAATAGGGGGTGTCTCTAAAAATTATAGAACTATAGAACCATAGAACCAAAAACAGGGGGAGAGAGATTGAATATCTCCGAGTATGAGTCAAATTTAGAAGGTATTCTCACCTCCGTTCCAAGTCCGTTTCAGGTCCGTTCCAAGTCCGTTCCAAAGAATGGGAGTTACTTGGGACTTACTTAGAAACTGCGAGGGTATTGAACTTTTTCATATCCTCATTTATGAGGAAAAAGACATTATTCTAAAGAAATTTTACATAAATGTGACGAATTTTTTGTAACTTTGCACTCGCAAATCAGAGACGTGCGCCAGCCTTTAGGGCTGACACGCACTATTTGCTTCGTGCGAGGTGTTTCACACGTTGCAATCGCAAATTGGAGACGTGCGCCAGCCTTTAGGGCTGACATGCACTATTTTCTTCGTGCGAACCTAAAGGTTTGTCACTCGCAAATCAGAAAAAATGTCACAATTATTGTTAGCATCGCTGCTTTGCGCAGCGTTGAATATTCAGGAGAACGCCACCACAGATACACTCAAACAAGTTGACTTGAAGGAACTGGAAATTGTTTCATCCTTCAAGGAAAACGGTTTGCTCAGACAACAGCCTTCATCCGTATCGCTCATAAGCCAGAAGACGATGGAGGCTAACCATATCACATCGCTAAAGGGAGTTAGCGGACTGGTCCCAAATCTGTTCATACCAGATTATGGAAGTCGCCTGACGAGTGCTGTGTATATCAGAGGCATAGGCAGCAGGATCAACACGCCTGCTATCGGACTTTATGTGGATGATATCCCATACGTGGACAAATCGGCTTTCGATTTCGGCTTCTATGAAATAGAGCGCATGGATGTGCTTCGCGGTCCTCAAGGCACTCTGTACGGAAGAAACACGATGGGCGGTTTGGTGCGTATCTACACAAGGAATCCGAGGAACTACGAAGGTACAGATATTCACTTGGGAGCAAACAGCGGTAACAATCGCCTTTCAGCCTCTGTAACCCATTACCACAAAGTATGCAGCGATTTCGCATTCTCTGCAGGTGGCTATTTCGAGAAGGCAAGCGGTTTCTTCCGCAATGATTTCACAGGAAAGAAGGTTGACGGATTGGCATCAGGCGGTGGAAGGATGAGAGGTCTCTACACACCAACAGAGCGCCTCACCTTTGATATAAACATTAATTACGACTACTCTGACGAAGGAGCATATCCTTATTTCTATACAGGCTCTACTACTGCCGAGGAGAACTATGGCAGTAAGATAGGGAAGATAACCAACAATCGTGAAAGCAGCTATCGCCGCGAACTTCTAAATACCGGCGTGAATATATGCTACAAAACCGACAAATGGCAGTTGAATGCCATTACCGGCTATCAGAACATCAACGACCGTATGTTCATGGATCAGGATTTCCTCTCTGATGACATCTACACCTTAGAGCAGAAACAGCGAATCAATACTCTGACAGAAGAGATAACGCTAAAGAATCTTGGCGAGAGCAAATGGAAAAGAGTTACAGGTATCAATCTGATGCGTCAATGGTTGCATACAGAGGCTCCGGTAACATTCCACGAAGACGGCCTCAGATGGTTGGAAGGCAATATCAATACCGTTCTGCCCGACATGAACAGAATTGCCATGCTGAAGATGATGGGATTCACGGGTATGTCGCTAAATTTCCGCGGTGACAGACTCTCAATAAACGGCACTTACGAAACGCCAATCACAGGTATAGCATTGTTCCATCAGTCTTCAATAGAGCTTTGCAACAACCTCACGGCTTCTCTCGGAGTACGTTTCGACTACGAGCACCAGAGCATGGAATATGCATCTCCTGCAGATGTGCTTTACGGCTTTGCGATGCCAAACGGCAACAACGAGAAGATGGCTGTTAATCTCCAGAATCTGGAATCGCACATAGGCTATTATGGAAGTCTCAAAAACGACAATTTCAGAGTCCTTCCGAAAATATCCCTGAAGTATGACTTCAACGCCAGTTCCAATATCTACACATCAGTTGGTATGGGACAGCGTTCAGGCGGCTACAACATCCAGATGTTCAGCGACTTATTGCAAGGAGCTATGCGCGTGGACATGATGAGCGGAGTAAAGGAAGGCGTAGGTAATTACCTTGACTATCTCGCAGCCACGAATCCTAATATGCCGAAGGAAATTCCAGACCCGGATGCCCCAGGTCAGATGGTAGCATTACCTCAGTTCGTGCGTAGGGTAATGGCACAGAATATGCCTCAGTTTGAGATACCTACCACAGAGCAGGTTGTCTATAAACCGGAATATTCATGGAACTTTGAGCTCGGCACCCATCTCACACTTGCCGACAAGCGCGTGATACTCGATGCTGCCGTTTTCTATAATCGCATACACAACCAGCAGATAGCACGTTTCGCTCCTTCCGGTCTTGGAAGAATGATGGTCAATGCCGGTAAGAGCCAGAGTTGTGGCGGCGAGATGAGCATGACATGGAGGCCTACCAACCAGCTTACCCTTACAGGTAACTACGGCTTTACCCATTCAGAGTTCCTGAAGTATGATGACGGCAGCGGAAACGACTATTCCGGCAACTATGTGCCATACGTTCCAATGCATACTGTAAACGCAGATGCAGCCTATATGTGGAACATCAAGAATGATATGAGCATCACGCTCGGCATCGGTTGCAACGGAGCAGGCAGAATATACTGGACAGAAGACAATACCGCAAGTCAGGCATTCTACAGCCAGCTGAATGCCCGAGCAACATTCCGCTCAAAGAACCTCGGAATAACACTCTGGGGCAAGAATCTCACAGACACGAAATATAACACGTTCTATTTCGTGAGTGCAAGTAGAGGCTACGAGCAGCACGGCAAGCCGCTTCATATCGGAATAGACATGAATATCAGCTTCTAAAAAACTGGAGAATCCGGAAAAACCGGAAAAACCAGAAAAACAAGAAAAGTAACAATAACTTAAAATAAAAACAAAAGGAAAAATGAAAAAAACATTTACTCTTTTCACAATTATCTTCGCATGCCTCACAGCAATGGCACAGCATGGAGAGATGAAGTTTGCCGGTCCTTCTAAATTTGGCGTAGAAGAAATGAACGCATGGCAGGAAAACGAGAAAGACGTTATCATCTTCAAGATGAACAGCACCTCAGAGGCTGACATCACATTACCTGCGCTCACCTACAACAAAATGAATGTGACAATCCCAAGTTTCACTATTCACAACCTCAAGTTCGACTATGACATGGCTACACGCAATGCCTCATTCCCAGAGCAAGAATATGTGGAGACAATCAAGGTCGGCGACGAGGAGAAGACTGTCAAAGGCTCTTCATTCAAGGCTGAATATAATGCAACCGAGAAGAGTTTCAAGATTACCACCAAGCTCTCTTATGGCAAGATGCCTGTTGTAGTAACATATATCATTGATGCTGTATATGTCAAGGAGGAAACAACAGGTATCAATTCCGTAGCAGCAAGCAACGCACAGCCTATCTATTACGACCTGTCTGGCCGTAAGGTTGCAGAGCCAAAGGCTAATGGAATATATATCGTAAACGGTAAGAAAATGATGAAATAAATACCACATCTTTACCAGAAAAGCACTAACGATTAATCGCCTTAGGACGCGTTATACTGACTATACGCTCCAAAGGCGATTAATTGTTTGTTTCCTAAAGCATATTCTGTCATTTATAAAGCCCTCTACAATAAAAACGATAATGGGCACGTTATATATTTAATATATAAAAATACAAACGAAACTGAAAATGCGATATAGACTATACGCCCCAAAGGCAATTGATTGTGTAATAAATCTTCCGGCTTCCAAAAGCATAAGCAACCGTGCCCTCGTTATCAATGCTCTTTCGGGCAGTAAGGAGGTACCAGAAAACCTCAGCGACTGTGACGATACCGATGTTATGGTAAATGCCTTGCGCAATATGCCATACGAGATAAATATCAAGGCGGCAGGTACGGCAATGCGCTTCACCTCTGCCCTACTCTCCGTTTCCGAGGGTGAGGAGCACGTTATAACAGGCACCGACCGTATGAAGCATCGCCCTATCGAAGTGCTCGTAAACGCCTTGCGCAACCTCGGTGCCGATATTGAGTATGCAGGAGAAGAAGGTTTTCCACCTCTGAAAATCCGCGGAAAAAAGTTGGCTGGCGGTCTGCTTGAGATTCCGGGCAACGTATCTTCACAGTATATCTCAGCATTACTGATGATAGGTCCAAGACTGACAAACGGTCTTACTTTGCATCTTACAGGCGATATCATCTCACGCCCTTACATCGAAATGACCATCTGCACTATGCAGGAGTTCGGAGCTGACGTGGAATGGACCGACGCCTCTACCATCCGCGTAAAGGCTGGTGGCTACAAGGAGCGCCCTTTCTTCATTGAGAACGACTGGAGCGCATCAAGCTATTGGTACGAGATGGCGGCTCTGATGAATAAGGCTAACGCAAATGCAAATATTACGCTTACAGGCCTCATGGACGGTTCCCGACAAGGAGATTCTGCCATCAGGTATATGTTCAGCGTACTTGGCGTGAAGACCGCTTTCAAGACGAGAAAGAAACTCGTACCAACAAACGTGGCTCTAAAGGCTCAGAAATGTATGATGCCACGCTTCGACTTCGATTTCATCAACCAACCTGACCTTGCCCAGACCCTCGTGGTATGCACAGCATTGATGGGAATCCCATTCCGTTTCTCAGGACTACAGACCCTCCGCATCAAGGAGACCGACCGCATCGCAGCTCTCAAGAAGGAGATGAAGAAACTTGGCTATGTACTCGATGATTCAGAAGAGGGAGTTCTTTCTTGGGATGGTACTCGTTGCGAGCCAGACAAAGAACCAGCTATCGACACCTACGAGGATCACCGCATGGCAATGGCATTCGCTCCGGCAGCAATTTTCTTCCCAGGTCTCATCATCAACAATCCCGAGGTTGTGAGCAAAAGCTATCCTAAGTTCTGGGATAACCTGAAGGAAGCTGGGTGGGAAATAAAAGAACAATAGACCCACCCCAACCCCTCCCATAAAGGGAGGGGAGTAGTTACCATCTTCTAATCACAAAATCACAAGGATAAGACGGATTCATAACACCTTTGCCATCCATACACACTATAATATGCAACATGCTTTCGCTACTGACCTCAATAGCGAAAAGACTATCTACTCCCCTCCATTTATGGGAGGGGCTGGGGGTGGGTCTGCTTGTTTGCATTTCCATTACATCCTGTTCAAACAAGAAGAACACGGCGCAGACTCGTTGGTGGCAGGCATTCACAGCGAAATACAACACATACTATAACGGCACGCTTGCATATATCGATGCCTCTTTGGAGAAAGAGAACGGCAACCAAGACAACTACACCGAGATGCTGCCTCTATATACCGTGGGCAACAAGGCAAGTCGCGAACTTGGAAAGAGCAACTACGAAATCGCTATTGAGAAATGCCAGAAGACAATCAAGCTCCATAGCATCACGGCACGTCCGGAATGGAAGAAGTCACGCAAAAAGACGGAAAAGGACATAGAATGGCTTAACCGTAAGGAGTACAACCCTTTCCTCTGGCGAGCATGGATGCTCATGGGACGCTCACAGTTCTATAAGGGCGACTTCGACGAGGCTGCCTCCACTTTCACCTATATGTGCCGTCTGTACAAGACACAGCCCGCCATCTATGGTAAGGCTCGTGCATGGCTGGCAAAGTGCTATATCGAGCAGGACTGGATATACGATGCCGAGGATGTAATTCGCAATATGCAGCGCGATTCCATTGACTGGCGTGCGCAGAAGGAATGGGACTACACATACGCCGACTACTACCTCCACATCGGTGATATGGAGAATGCGGCAAAGTATCTGCGAAAGGTTGTGAAACATGAGATGCGCTCAAAGCAACGTGCCCGTGAATACTACCTTCTCGGACAGGTAGAGGCTGCCCTCGGACATAAGGACGAGGCATACAAGGCATTCAAGAAGGTTATCCGCCAGAACCCTCCTTACGAGGTGGAGTTCAATGCCCGCATCGCTATGACCGAGGTCCTTGCCGACGGCACTCAGGCACGAAAGATGATTAGTCGCCTGAAACGCATGGCATCCGACGAGAACAACAAGGAATACCTCGATCAGGTATATTATGCCATCGGTAATATCTACCTCACCCTGAAAGATACCACACAGGCTATCTACGCTTACGAGACAGGTAACACGAAGGCTACACGCTCTGGCATCGAGAAGGGTGTGCTGCTTCTACATCTCGGCGACCTATACTGGGCAAAGGAGAAATACGGCGATGCCGGACGTTGCTACGGCGAGGCTATCGGACTTCTCGACAAGGACCGCGACGACTACGAGCAACTTTCAGAGCGCAGTAAGATACTCGACGAACTCACGCCATATACCAATGCCATAGAGCTTCAGGACTCTCTCCAGCTTCTTGCCAAGATGAGTGAGAAAGACCGTAACGCAGCTATCGACCGCGTGATAACCGCCTTGAAGAAGAAGGAGAAGGAAGAGCGCGACAAGGAGGCTGAGGAGAAAGTGGCTGCCGCACAGGAAAAGTATAATACCGGACAAAGACAGAACAACACCCGCACTCCGCAGAACAACCGTGCTACAGGAAGAAGAGAGGCTACTTGGTATTTCTACAACCCTACCACCGTACAGCAGGGTAAGCAAGCCTTCGCCCGCATGTGGGGTAAGCGCGACAACGTGGATAACTGGCAGCGCGCAAACAAATCCAACGTAGGTGACTTCGCAAGCGAATATGCTCAGGAACCAGAATATACCGAGGAGCAGCGCGACTCCATTGCAGCCGTTGAGGAAAAGGCGGAGAAGGAGAAAGCTCGTCTTGACACCGCAGCCAACGACCCTCACAAGCGTGAGTATTACCTTGCACAGATTCCATTCACCCCAGAACAGCTTGAGGAGAGCAATGCCCAGATTGAGGACGGTCTGTTCCATTCCGGCATCATCTTCAAGGACAAGCTCGACAACCTCAACCTATCCGAGAAATCGTTCATGCGTCTGCTCCGTGACTTCCCAGAAACACAGACAAAGGACGAGGTGTATTATCACATGTTCCTCCTCTACTCTCGCAAGGGCGATAATCTCAAGGCACAGGCATATCTTAATAGGCTGAAGAATGAGTGTGCAGACTCCAAGTGGACCACCATTCTCACCGACCCGTATTTCGAGGACAATGCGAAATATGGCACTCATCTCGAGGACTCTCTCTATGCTGCCACATACGATGCCTTCAAGAACGACCGCTTCGAGGAGGTGAAGAACAATACCGCCATATCCGACAGGCGCTTCCCTCTTGGCGACAACAGGGATAAGTTCCTGTTCATCTCCGGACTCAGCCAGCTCAACGAAGGCGATGCCGACGGTTGTCTTGCCCGACTCGACACCCTCGTAAAGGCATATCCGCAGAGCAAGGTAAGCGAACTTGCGGGTATGATAATCAACGGAGTACGTCAAGGCCGTACCCTTGTGGGCGGAAACTTCAGCATGGAGGATGTATGGAACCGCCGTACAGCCGTGATGTCGGATAAAGACACTACGAATGCCAAGGGATTCTCCGACGAACGCAATACGGAGTTCACCTTCCTGTTCGTGTATAACCCAGACTCTATAAGCGAGAACAAGCTGCTGTTCCAATTGGCAAGGTTCAACTTCACCAACTTCGTGGTGCGCAACTTCAACATAGAGATTGCCGATGCCGCAGGCCTTCATCACATGATGGTGACTGGCTTCCGCTCTTTCGACGAGGCTCGTCAGTATGCCCGAGTACTATATAAGAACGACGGAATGATGAATGCTGCAAAGGGTAGCCGCTCGGTTGTGATAAGCAATGAGAACCTCCCTATGCTCGGCACACAGTATAGCTACAACGACTACGATGCCTTCTATACAGAGCACTTCCAGCCTCTCAAGGCCGACAATCCTTATATGCTCTACGAGCCTGACTACGACGAGAAGGAGATTGAGAAGGACTTGAACAGAAGGAACGTGAACGTTGCTCCTGCCCTGCCTTCCGAGACCGTCGCACCTAATGGCGCAGCACCTGTTTCCGGCTCTGAGGATGCAGACGATGAGGACAGCGACAACAACACCTCATTCGGATTGGATATGCCTCAGAATGATGTTCTCATCCCACAGGCAGAAGATTCTATCATCGCTCCTACGGAAGAGAATCCTGCCCAGCCTCAACAAGAAGAAGTAATCTCTGTTCCTACGGAAGAAGAGATACCTGCCCAGCCTCAACAAGAAGAGGATGACATCTCTGTTCCTACAGAGGAATACACCCCTGCTCAGCCTCAGCAAGAGGAGGAAGTAATCTCTGTGCCAACGGAGGAAGATACACCTACCCAGCCTCTGCAAGAAGAGGAAGTAATCTCTGTGCCAACGGAGGAAGAGACACCTACCCAGCCTCTGCAAGAAGAGGATGTAATCTCTGTTCCTACAACGGAAGAGCCCCCTGCTCAGCCACAAACCGAGGATACCGAGGTCATCCTTGACATCCCGGCAACCACCATCCCTGAGCAGCCACAGCAGCAGGAAGACAACTTCATCCTTGAAGACAACACCTCTGAGAACAACAACACTCAAACGGAGGATATCATTCTCCTTGAAGAGGATGACAAGAAGACCGATGAGCCTCAGCAGGAGGAGAATATCATCCTCGACGACAGCACCAAGGAAGACTCAAAGCTCCTTGAGGATGAGTACTATGAGTTGGATGGGTTCTAAAGCCTAACCCGTCCTTCCCAAGGGGTAGTCCGATGTTGATAACATCGGAGTATGTGACAAGTTCCCCATCCCCCTTCCGGGGGAGTAGTTACTCTAGAGGGTGAAAAAGGCAATGAGAAATATTAATAGTTAAAACCGAAAAATCCAAGCGCGGCCATTAGGTGGATGTTACTATAAAACATCCTTCCATTTGGGAAGGCTTGGTTAGGCTACTATGACAAACGGACATTTACTTTGGGTTGACGATGAGATTGAGCATCTCCGCGCCCATATCATCTTCCTTGAGAAGAAAGGCTACGATGTAGTGACGGTGAGCAACGGACTCGACGCCATTGAGCAATGTCAGCAACAGACCTTCGATCTCGTCTTCCTCGACGAGATGATGCCTGGCATGTCTGGTCTCGAAACCCTTCAGCGCATCAAGGACATACAGCCGCAGACTCCCGTCGTGATGGTGACAAAGAGCGAGGAGGAGGACATCATGGATCAGGCTATCGGCAAGAAGATTGCCGACTACCTCATCAAGCCCGTCAATCCCATGCAGATTCTGCTCTCTATAAAGAAGAACATACACAGCCGCGAGATTGTCACCGAGGTGACACAGACAGGCTATCAGCAGAACTTCCAGAATATATCAATGAAGATATCCGATTGCCGTAGCATCGACGATTGGAAAGAGGTGTATAAGCTCCTCGTGCGATGGGAACTGGAGCTCTCCGCCACACACTCATCTATGACCGAGATGCTGAAGATGCAGAAGGAAGAGGCAAACCTCGGCTTTGCAAAGTTCATTAAGAAGAACTATATGGATTGGGTAGCACCTAACCAACACCTAACACCCAACACCCAACACCCACTCAAGTCCCCCTTTAAGGAGGATTCAGGGGGTCTTCAACGCCCCCTCATGTCCCCCGACATCTTCAAGACTAAGATATTCCCGCTTCTCGACAAGGGCGAGAAGGTGTTCCTCATCGTGATAGATAACTTCCGCTTCGACCAGTGGCGCGTACTTGCCGAGGAGATAGGCGATATGTTCGATATCGAGGAAGACCTCTACACCAGCATCCTGCCTACTGCCACGCAGTATGCGCGTAACGCCATCTTCAGCGGACTCATGCCACAGCAGATAGCCAAGATGTTCCCCGACCTATGGGTTGACGAGGACGAGGACGAAGGCAAGAACCTCAACGAGGCACCGCTTATCAAGACACAGATAGAGCGCTACCGCCGTCACGACACGTTCTCATATCATAAGATAAACGACTCCAACGGCGGCGACAGACTCATGCAGCAGTTCAAGTCGCTACAGCAGAACGACCTCAACGTCGTGGTTATCAATTTCATCGATATGCTATCCCACGCACGTACGGAGTCGAAGATGGTACGCGAGCTTGCAAACAACGAGAGCGCATACCGCAGCATCTCCCTGAGTTGGTTCAAGCATTCCGTGCTCTCCGAACTATTCACCGCACTCGCCCAGACCGACTACCGCATCATCCTCACCACCGACCACGGCAGCATACGTGCCGACCGTCCCGTGAAGATTGTAGGCGACCGCAACACCAACACCAACCTGCGCTATAAGCTCGGCAAGAACCTGTCCTATAACAGCAAGGACCTCTTTGTCATCAAGGAGCCGCAGAAGGCGCAGCTCCCTGCACCGAACCTCTCCACGAGCTACGTGTTCGCCACAGGCAATGACTTCTTCGCCTACCCGAACAACTACAACTACTACGTGCAGTACTATAAGGACACCTTCCAGCACGGCGGTATCTCAATGGAGGAAATGCTCATCCCTCTCATTACGATGAAGGGAAGGAAGAAGTAAACAGCTGGCCTCTCCCCCCGCCCTCCCCCGTAGGGAGGGAGCCGGAGCGCCCATTCTAATTAATAATGAGTAATTAATAATGAATAATTAATAGTCAAACATGCCTTTCGCCTTCCGGCTCCCTCCCTACGGGGGAGGGCGGGGGGAGAGGCCATAGTTATGCTTTTTTATGGAAATAAGAATAGATAATCTCGCACATATTAACGAGGCTGCCAAGCAATTCGTGGCTGCCATGGGCGACAACACCATCTTTGCCTTCTACGGCCACATGGGCGCAGGAAAGACAACATTCATAAAGGCAATATGCGAGGAACTTGGCGTGAAGGACGTCATCACATCCCCTACCTTCGCCATCGTAAACGAATACACCGACGGGCAAGGCGAGCCTGTCTATCACTTCGACTTCTACCGAATCAAGAAGCAGGAAGAGGTTTATGACATCGGCTTCGAGGACTATGTAGAATCTGGCTCTGTCTGCCTGATGGAATGGCCAGAACTCATCGAGGATATCCTGCCTGCCGACACGGTGAAGGTCAGCATCACCGAGCAGCCCGACGGATCCCGACTCGTGGAAAGCATGAAATAAACGCAAAAAAGAGATTCATACTCACATATAAGATTGTTGCGGATACTATCCTATCCCTCAACAACTTAGGAGAATCGTCAGACAAATGTCAGATAAATGTCAGTTTGAGAAATTGGCATTTATCTGATTTCTTTTTACCTTTGCCTTCGACAATTCCAAAAGAGTATGAAATCACTTCTTGTATTATACATCGTTTTTGCATGTATGGCATTCTCCGTAGATTACCTATGGGTAGGCTATGGCATTGATGAAGTCAAGGTATTCCAATATGTCATCAACAAATCTGATATGATAAAATTCACCGACAACATGTATTGCTACGACATCTCATACCCAGACTTCCTATATCCCGCAGAAGACAACGCAGACGGAGCAAACCGATTCAACTACAACGGCCGAACCGACCTGATGGTAGAAACAACCGTTATCAACTCCATACAATATCTGAAGCAGAATTCAGACAAGATAATACAAGAAAGAGACTGTGTTTACATCGATGGCGACTATATGGAGGGCGACAAAAGTTGGGAGGACATGCGTTTCCATACCAAGGCTGTCCATTCCGGCAAACTATGGGTTACATATACCGTGGTATTCAACAAGAAATTCGAGCAATCTGTTTCACGAATGATTAGTATAATAGACCGATGGAATCCCAAGATACTGTAACCAAAAGTCACAATCCTCCATATCAGAATACTATCATTTCTTCCTCTCCTCCATATCGCAGTAGATCTTGAAGAACTTGTCATTGATTTCATCTCGAACACGGCGGTACTCGTTCATCTTAAACTCGTAGGTACCTTCCGTCACCTTGCTCGGGTCGTCGAAAGGAATATGGATACGATGCTTCACGTTACCGTTAAAGACTGGGCAGGTCTTGTTGGCATTATCACATACGGTTATAACATAATCCCAATCCTCGTTCACGTATTCATCAACCTGACAAGGCTTGTGGTCACTAATGTCGATGCCCATCTCACGCATCACGAGTACAGCCTTCGGATTAACGCGAGGCTCAGCCTTTACACCGCCAGAATATACAGCAAGGTCTTTTCCGTAAGATTCCAGGAAGCCGTGCGCCATCTGACTGCGGCATGTATTGCCTGTGCAGAGTACGAGAACCTTTATGCCATGCTTCTGGGCATTCATTGTAACTGTGCCCACGAAGAGGGCAAGAAATACCATAATGGTTTTCAGCATTGTTTTCATTTCTGTTTTTTTATTCTTCTTTTATCGGATTATTGTAGAGTATATATCCACATATTCCCAATCTCATATCCTTATGATTCTCGTTATAGTCGGTTATGCTGATTCTTGTGCTTATTAACAGGGCATCGCCCTTGACCGACTTAAACGTATATACTATAGAGTCATTGAGATTCTTATGACGGATAAGGAAGTCGCCATGATTCTCTACATGGTATATGAAAGTGGAATCATTACAGGCATATCCTATATTATCCTTTTCTTTTGTTGTCGCATCTGTGAGCAAATCACAATAGACGTCATCAAGGTTTTCAATATATTTATAACCATCTGTCAAAGGAACGTTATTGAGCGAGTAACTGTAATCCATCTCATAGCTGTCGCGCAAATCACCATCAACATCCTTTATTTTCCTACCATCAATATGATATACCCATCGGCAGTTTTCGCCCAATACAGAGCGCGACCAGATATAGCCATAGCTCTTAATATCACTAATCGTATTATTGAATGTCAGGGCATCTTTGGGGGGCATTTTGCTTAGAATCCTGTTAAAGTCATAGTTGTCAAGATCCTTCTGCTGAATACCGTACTTTGCCTTCAGCTCCAGGAATCTGTTTACCAGTATCTTCTGGTAAATTCTGTTATAGTTCCACGGATGAACGGAAGTGATCAGAACGAGCATCGTGAAACTGATACTGATCCAATGGATTCGCCTTGCCTTTAAAAACCATAGTCCGATGGCTACGGCATACAGCCAGATGTTGAAAGTAAGCATATAAAGACGATTGGCGGTAATTCCATAATCCATGAAACGACGCCCAAGGCCTATGCTCATAAGTACGAGCAGAGGCAATGAGAGCAACGGTAGCATCTTCGTTATCTTAACCTCGAAACCGTTGTATTCCTTATCCCTGATATACGGATATAGCAGGAAGGTAATTGCTATCACCGAGCACATCATGACAGAGACGAGCATTGACAGCGTACCTTGAGGCAAGGTCCATGTGAAGAGTATCTTTAACCCATAGACATAGAGAACACCCATATAGAGCAAGGTCAGAGGCAAGAACAGATACTTGGTAACGCCTATCAGGAACTTATTCTTTGGAACGTTGGAGTTGAACTTGTCTTCGCCCGACGGAATACGGATAAGGAACAGCAAGACAGGGAGCGTTACAAGGCACAACACACACAGGGTGTAATATACCTTGTATTCCGCCTCAAAATCGAATAGCTGGGCAGAACCCATATACAGCAGGCACAAGCCGCCAAGCATGATGAGTCCGACAAGGATACCGATAGCAGCACCTACCGCCAATCTCAGCACGAAATTCCATGATTTCCTGTCATCTTTTTCTCCCATGAAAGGAAAGAAACAAACTGCCACGAGCATTGCCAGTATAGCAGAACTCTGTGCTATATATACAGATTCGTCAATATAAGTCTTCAGATGCAGGGAGTAGGCATCTGCTGCAAGCACGGCAACAGAGCCCAACCACAGCAACGCAGCCTTAGGCTTTTTGAACACGTTGGAAAGTCCGTATTCCTCTCTTTCCTCCGTACAGATATGCAGCAGGAGAGTCAGAAGCATACCAACGCTGAAAAAGAAAGTGAGCCAGTCGGGAGACTTTTCAAGAATGATATTTTCAATCATCAGAATAGTCAACGCAGCAAGAAAAGCGATAGTAGCAGGAAACCTTAGTACGGTGTCCTTGCTATTGTTCCAGAAAGCAGATAGATTTATCTTCATAACAAAAGGGGTGTATTACAATTCTTTATATATGTTATTATATATGTTATTGCTATTCTTGAGAAAAACAACACATCTGCAAAATTAATCAATCCCCCGGACATTTCCAAATTTTTCACATGAAAACTTTCCTTCGTAGTGTGTGTAAACTGAAAGTACATATTTCCGGATTCTAATTGCAAATAACGACATACCATTTCAATAAGACAATTATGATACCCTTCAAGCTCCCATCCGGAATAAGAGCTACATAAGAGCAGCATAAGAGCTACATAAGACTCACCAAGGCGGTACTTTTTACGTGTTTTTATCCTATATGACCTCGCGTCCGAAGCTCTCCCTTCACCACTACAAAGATTCTAAAATCGCATGACATGCAACTTCTCCAAGCAATATTTTGATAAATTTCGAACACGGGAAACACTGAAATATAAATGAAAAGTGTCATGCTTCAGCTTGATGAGCCTTTGCTCAGCCCCCAATATAGCTCCCATCTATCGCCCTTTCATAGAAGGGAGAGCGATGGGACTTGGAACGGACCTGGAACGGACCTATAGCGGAGGATCAACGGAGGCATAACTGCCGTTGAGCCTTATTGTTCACTTTTACATTAAGAAAAAAAGAATTTTCACACTACTCGTCAACTCGTCACCCATAGCGTTGTAATAACGTGTGCATCAGGCAATTACACGGGTGATTCATTTCGTTGCACTCGTCACCCACTCGTCACCCTCGCTTGATATATTATTCTGATATAGAACAACTTACAGAGCTAATTCACTCGTCACCCTAAAAATGGGTGACGAGTGGTGAGAGGGTAAATAACGTATATAATATTCATATAATCAATGAGTTACACGGATTTTGGTGACGAGTGGGGTGACGAGTGGTATGGGGTGAATTAGCGCTGTAAGCCTCAATGCCACAACAACTTACAGCGTTACGGGTGACGAGTGACGAGTTTTTTGAAAACTTTTTTTCTGAATATGAAATAATGTGAGTTTGACGACTTGCTATTTGCTTTCGCCATCTAAAAAAACAGGATAAAACCAATAAAAACATATAAAAACAAAATGTTTTCTTTTGTATTCTTTTGTTTTAATTGGTTTTTCTAAATGGCGTTTTTGCAACTCATTGGGGTTCAGACAATAACATTTTAAACGATAGAAAAGTGATGACGATGATTCTCTATGTGTAGAAAAAGACTGAGATTTAACGTTTTTAACTTTTGGAAACCACAAAAAGTAATCGAATGGGCAATGATTTCGTATAATTTGATCATCATAATTGATGAACATTATAACGTTTCACAATGCGGAAACATCAAGCAAGATTTCATGAGAATACCATCCAAATGCCAAGGAATTACATTTTTTGCCAAGAAAAACAAATTTCATCTGAAAAAATATTGTAATATGAAAGAAAAACAGTACTTTTATAGCCGAAATCTCTAACCTCTGCCAAGTGTTTCTTGTCTGGCTCATTAATTATCTTGATTCTGACTGCAAGTACGGTCAGTACAAACAGTCCTTTTTCGACAATCTCTTGTTAAAAAGAGATGATAAGGGAAAGTTAGTATCTGAGATATCAATCAACCGCCAAAGTAATAACATGGAAACTGTACTTTCATTCCATTTCAATGCCTATGATGAGAGGCAAGATATTCTTCTTTTGTTCGTCGACAAAGAATCGAATATGGTTCGTTCTGAACAACTTGACCGATATAAACGGTTCTATCCGAACTGCTACCGCTATATATATTATAAAACGGGATATGTAACCAGAATAGAAGAACAGGTTGTTAGCCAGAATCATTATGATTTGGTTACTGATGGCATGATGGAATCTGTTTTAGAGTCGATATCAGAGTTACATCCATTGATAAGGATTTATGCAGATTACTTGAACAGTGAGGGTGAATCCCTCAATTACTATCATGAGCGTCTCTTCTTGAATCATGAAAAAGAGATTCTACATGACTCTGCTGCTCAGAAGTATCTTCTTGATACAATTCTGGAGAATATAGCTGAAGACAATTGGATTATTAAAATTGAGTAGTATATGGTCAACAACGACAGAGGACAAAGCCTGATAAGCAAATATGTCTGGGTGATAGAGACCATCTATCGCAGACATAGGATTTCATTCAAGGAACTGAGTGAAAAATGGCTTCGTGATGATATCAGCAGAGGTGTGGAGCTACCCAAGCGCACCTTCGACAACTGGCGTAGTGCCATTTGGGATATGTTCGGTATCAATATCGCCAACGAGAATCGTGGCGAGTACCGCTACTACATAGAGAACGTGGACGACATCACCAAGAACGGACTCCGCTCATGGCTCTACAACACGTTCTGCGTAAGCAATGCTTTGGCAAACAGCCAATGTGTCAAAGACCGTATCATTCTTGAATACGTGCCGTCAGGTCAGAACTACCTCCAGCCTATCATCGAGGCTATGAAGGAGAATCGTGTGCTCAACATCACCTATCACAGCTATTGGAAGGACGAGGAGAACAATTTCGATGTGCAGCCCTTCTGCGTAAAGCTATTCCGTCAGCGATGGTATATGGTGGCACGAAGCACCTATTCCTATTACTACGAGAAAGGCCCACGCATCTATGCCCTCGACAGAATACAAGCCCTTCACACCACCGACGTGACCTTCGAGATGCCGAAGGACTGGAGCGCAAAGGAATACTTCGACGGATGCTTTGGCATCATAGCCGACCATCGGACGGATATTCAGACCGTCAAACTGAAGGTCAATGCCGGTCAGGCAAACTATATCCGTGACCTGAGGCTCCACGGTTCGCAAGACGAGATAGAACGTAACGGGGAATACAGCATCTTTGCCTATCAGTTACGGCCATCCTACGACTTCATTCAGGAGCTACTATGGCATGCAGCCGATATGGAGGTACTTGAACCGCAGTCACTTCGTGAAGACATAGCAAACATCATAGAACATTTACATAACAAATACAACAAATGCGAGACTTTGCAGCAATAGATTTTGAGACAGCCAACAACGAGCGATCCTCAGTATGCTCAGTAGGCGTAGTTATAGTAAGGAATG
>OMXX01000096.1 GCA_900315105.1 uncultured Prevotellaceae bacterium
AAGGCGCGACTGAATTTTTGTCTACTCATAATTCTTAAATGATATTAAAATTTTAACATTTAAGCCTTTATGGGAGTCAACCTATTTCAGTACAAGACACGTTGCTAATGTCAGAGATTAATGATAATTTCAAGCGATAATTGTCTTGTGTGTGTAACTTGCTGATATGTAGTATTATATCGCTCTATGAGTATTAAACTAAAATAGAAAGTATCATATATCAGTTACTTTTCATAGACACCCCCTGACATTGAATCCTATCCGATGTTATGATATAAGTTTACTCAAGTTTCGCAAGTTGAGAACTGTCTGGAAGACAGTACTATGAGTAACCTCGTACATACGAGTGTAACGAGGATGTGCGGGGATATAGTGCCAATCCCGCCTAACTGCCCGGAGGGCAGTACATAGATAATCAGGTACAGCCTTCTAGGCTGGGAATGTAGTTGTTGTTTGCTATCCGTGGGCATCCTCTCCTTCGTCGAGTATGCCTACGGTTACGCATGGTGCTGTCTTCCAGACAGTTCAGAGCTTGCGAAACTTGAATAAGTTTATGTTCGAATCGTGTTGAAGTGGGGAAAATGTGGGAAGTGTAGGTCATTTTCCTTGTTTTCTATGAATGACGCTGTGTTTTCAACCCACACCGTCTCTTTTCTTTGTGCGTTGTTGATAAAACTAACATATATCAGTTAGGAAAAACAGGGAGAGGGGGTAACACAATACCGACGGTGAACGATTCGTTCATCGTCGGTTTCGGAACTGCGAGAAAGAAAAATCCCTGAGTAAAATCTAACACGAGAAGATAAAACCACATTCGTGATTTACTAATCTGGTTTCAAAAAATTACATAAACGAGGAATGTTGGATTAACGTCAGTTCGACGACTTGCTTCTGCTTGATGAGCTTCAGCGAATAATTCAAGACTGCCCTATTAGGTATCGTTTCTTCAGAGCTCTTTCAACTACATGATATTCAATACTATATTAGTAGAGAAATTCGTCGAACTCACGTTAACATAGATCTGTTAGGTAAAATAGGGAGAGGGGAGGGATATTGTTGCGTTTTTTTTGTATAAATGTTTGCAAAATACAGAAATAAATATTATATTTGCAACAGAAAATGAATAATCTTATATATAATCTAATAGCGAGGAGGATTAATTATGAGCGACAAGGAAAAAGATAATTTTGAGTTGGAGTATCTTTTGGAGAGTGTAAAGAGATATAACATACAAGAGCCGCCAAAAGAAAGTTTTGACTGGCTGTTTCATTTGCTCTTTACGGTTATTCCAGTCGCCCTTGTCGCATGGGGTCTCGTAAGTTTGCAGCATTGTGAGAGCGACTTCAAATCCTCAGAGAGAAATAAGATGTTGCAACAAGATATTAAATACAGATCATGTGTTAATATTCCTGCGATTGACAGAGCCGCAGCAAACCCGCAGACATATATATAGTGGCCGTTCATAACGTCAACAAGAAATATAATAATAAACGCGAAGACGCAAAGATGCAGAGTTTGTAAATCTCTGTGTCTCTGCGCCTTTGCGTTTTGATGGGATAAAATCCCTTAATCTTTCAATATCACTCCGCCCATTGGCTGGATGGTGACTTTGTAGTTGCCGTTCTTGTCAGCCTTGATTTTCTTCATTACGGATGAAGCTACGGTCTCGCCCTTCTTCTTCACGTTGTCGGTGTAGAGAGTGATTTCCTTACCGCCAAACTGAGGGAGGGAGAGGGTAGTGGTGATTGGCTTGTCGGTGGCGTTGAGACCTGCCACATACCATTTGTCGCCACTCTTGCGGGCAAGGATTACTTCCTTTGTAGGGTAGCCCTCAATGAACTTTGTCTCGTCCCAAGTGGTTGGGATAGCCTTTAGAATGTCAAGCTCGAACTGTGGGAGTTCGGTGAGGTTATTAGGCTGAATAGCGATACACTGAACGCTTGTCTGGTTGATGATGGCAGAGGCAATCTCGAACACGTCGGTTGTGTAACGCTGGTGGCGGCTCTTGTTGTCCTTGCTGATGTAACGGTTCATGATTGTGCCGCCCCAGTCCATTGATGCTACGGCGTTTCTACAGAAAGGATGAAGCGTAAGCTCGAAGCCCTCCTGCTTTGCGTGATGCTCAGAGAAGAACACGTTTTCAGAGGCAAGGACAGCCTCAGAAGCCACGAAGTTAGGGTACATACGCTCCCATCCGCGAGGAAGCGTACAGCCGTGGAATACGACCTGGAGACCGTGGCGGTTGGCATCAGACAGAAGGTCCTCGTATTGCTGCATGGTCTCCTGTTTGTCACCTGCAAAGAAATCAACCTTGATACCCTTAGCGCCGATGCTCTCAAGCCAAGCCATTTCCTTCTCGCGCTGAATGCTTGTCTTCATGCAATCGCGAGGACCCTGTGGGGCATCGTTGGCATAGCCGTTGCTGTTATACCATAGAAGCAGTTTCACGTTCTTGCTCTGTGCGTATTTGCTGAGTTCTTCTATGCGCTTACGGCCAATGTTCGTGTCCCAGTAGTTATCTACAAGACAGTATTCATAGCCCATTTCAGAAGCCGTATCGATGAACTTCACCTGATCATCGTAGTTGATTGAATTATCCTGCCAAACGAGCCAGCTCCAAGTGTAGCGTCCCGGCTTATAGTCGGTCTTAGGCTCATAGAGAGGCTTAACCACGTCGTAGCTAACGGTAGTTTCGACAATAGGCTTGAGGTCTGAGCCGATAGTGATAGTTCTCCAGGGCGTTTCGCCAGGAAGACTCATTGCAGGAACGGCAGAGCCAAGTCCGTGAAATTCCTCAGGTGAAGGATAGGCCACGGTATAGCCTGTCTGTGGGTTGTAGTCGCTGAGATGACTACCGCAATAGTTGCTTCCAACGCCTGTTTCTGATACGAGTACCCAACCGTCCTCACCAATATGGAAGAGACAAGGGAAGGTGTATCCGTGGCCGAAAGCCGATTTGTCGGTCATAGGAGCATCAGCCTTGTATTCCTCCTCATAGCTTGGCTTTGTGCTCATCCATCCGAAGTGGTTGCCGCCTGTCTGCGGACAGATGAACGTGGTGGTCTTGTCTGGGAAACGGAATGATGAAGCCTCATTGAGGATTGTTACACGACGAGGTTCATCCTTATCAGTCGTGTGAGAGCCTCCGAGGGCATATTTATATGCAATATCATTATTGCTCACCTGCATGGTGACGGTCATAGGGTAGGGGGCTTTCTCTGCCGTTAGCTCAATAGATATGGTATTGGCTACGTAATGTGCAGAAGAAGCCTTCGTTCGGCTCATGGTGTATTTCTCGTCCACCTTGCCCTCTGTATGGCTTTTTAGCGTGAGGTTATGGGTGTAGTCGCCCATGTCTGTGTTAAGACCGAGAGCGGATGGTTCAAGCATTTTCTTGCCGTCGTAGGTCACTTCGTAGGTGAGCTTTCCGCCGTCGGTTGAGATATTTACGAGCATACGACCGTCAGGAGACGATACTTTGAATACATCTGCATGCGCACTAAGGGCTGCAAGCAGGAGAGGGAGAGTTAGAAAAGGTAGTTTTATCATAAAAACAGAAGCCTAACCAAGCCTTCCCAAAGGGAAGGATGTTTTATACACATGAAACCTTAGGGAAGGCTTGGTGAATAAATATTTGTCTTATATTGTTAAGTATTTCGACCACTCTTCCACTTTTTTGTCAAGTGTGACATATGATGCAGAAGAGTAAACCTGAATATATGGAATAGAGGCATGGAATTTCTTTGCAGCCTCGCTGCCATTCAATATTATTTTTTTTATAGAAGGATACTTTTTAAGAAGCCCTTCAATATCGTTAGATACCTTATTTTTGATTGTCTTGTCAGATGCACCAACTCGATTACATGATTTGTATACATCCCATAGGGCTATGTGGTTTTTGCGAAGGCATTCCAGTTTCTCTTCATAGTTTAACAGCGTTATGCCATTGTTAAAAACTATTGAAATGATTTTCCAAAAACTATTATGTGATGATGTGTAATATTGCCCTGTTTGTAGCGACTCTGGGCCTGGCATTGTGCCTAATATTAGTATTTCTGAATCATCATGGATTACTGGAGGAAAACTCTCCAACTGATTACCACAAAGATTTGTTTCTTGTTTCTTTTCTTGTGTTTGATCCATTGGAATAGGAGCATCCTCTAATTCTGTATGCAAATTTTTCAATAAATTATACTGTTTGTACAACTCATTGATAGCACTTTGTGCCGCTTGGCTTTTATAGCCGGTTTGTTCTACAAAACTATTTTTGAACTTTTTTTTATCTAACTCCAAACAAGATGTATCATCATGATGAAAATCATGGATGTATTTTATTACATTATTCAATGCGGTATATCTAGCTCTGCATGCGAGAGAACGAGAATCATATTCACGCTCTACAGCAGTTTGTATAGTTTTTAAATCTATCATATATTTTTTTTTTAATATGTTAGTACTCGCAGTCACATTCACCATCATATTCTTCATCGCTATTCTCATAATCATAGCAATCATCGTGTGAATCGCAATCACAGTCATTCTCATAATTCATGCAGCAGTCATCATCGTGATTCATGCAACAATCGTCATATCCATCATCGTATCCACGTTCATAGGAGTCGTTATTTGACGTATTTGCGGCATTGTTGCGCTTCTGGCTATTGTTTGAGCGAGGAAAAAGGAAATCAAGTAAACCCATTTTTTGAATGTTTGATAATTAAACGCTTTGCAAATTTATATTTTTTTTTCGAGAAAAACTCTTATTGAGGTTAAAAATGTTCAATTATCTCCAAATGTCTAAGAATTTTGACACGAATGTGCTCGATATGATGTGATAATGCAATTGTAATAATCTAATAATAAAAGATTTTTTTACAACATAGAGTTTAGTATCTACTGGGTTTACCACCCATAGGAACTCGGATAAATCTTTTTTCGAAAGCGCATTGTGCAGCTTTGGAGAATGGTTTTCTCTTTTTCTTTTTGGGTTTACGAAGTATTGCCATTTGATCTTCTGTTGGTAGAGGAACCCCTGTGCTGCTATAGCCATAATCTACATTTTTATCACCATTCCTTTTATGACGTTCCTCTGGTGTCTCTTGTCTCTCTTGTCTCTGCGTATGTTTTCTTATTCTATGGGTAACATTTGGTGTAACTTCGTTTTCTTGTATTTCGTTTTGTGGAGTAAGAGATTGGTTATTGATGTAGCATTCTTGTCCACGAGTCTTGATAATATTAGAAAATTTTGCCCGTTGAATTTTAATGAACTGTTTGATCTGTAATGACTTGTATTGCATTGATAAATGATCACATTTATCAATGAATTCATCTACAGATATTGAACTGTGAAAATATTGAAGTATAGTTTTTTTAATAAAGTCTATAATCTCGTGGTTTACGTTTGGATTAGACTCGTTATTTCTTAGTTTCATGTTATTAAGCTGATTATATGGTTTGTATTTTTTTTCTGAATTTGCAGAAGTGAATAATACTATCAAACATCCTTCCCTTTGGGAAGGCTTGGTTAGGCTTTAAAAAATTCTTCAAACGCCTTAATGCAATATTCCTGATCAATGGCTGCACCTGTCTCGCGTACGCTGTGCATGCCGAGGATAGGGTTGCCCATATCCACGCCTTTCAAAGGAAGTGAGGAAGCGAGAATGTTGCCGAGGGTACTGCCACCTGCTATGTCGCTATGGTTAACGAACCTCTGGTAAGGAACGCCAGCCTTTTCGCAGATGCCTGCAAAGATAGCGGCAGAAACAGCATCAGAAGCGTATTTCTGAGCAGCATTGAACTTTATTACAGGACCGCCACCGAGCATAGGATGGTTGGTGGGGTCGTATTTCTCTGGATAGTTAGGATGCCATGCGTGGGCATTGTCCGCACTTATCATAAATGCCTTCTCGATGGCTCTGTGATAGTCGTCGATAGTCTCGCCTTGCGCAAGGACAATGCGCTGGATGATAGAGGCAAGGAATGGGGAGCCTGCTCCCTGCTTTGTCTGTGAACCAGTCTCCTCGTTGTCGAAGATTCCAAGAACCTTTGTCGTCTCAGGGATGGTCTCTGTATCAGCGAGTAAGGCAGAAAGACCGGCATGAACCATACTGAGGTCGTCAATCCTTCCGGCAGATATGAATTCATTATGAGCACCCACATGACAGGCAGGTGTGGTGTCGTATAGGTAGAGGTCGAAATCGAGGATGTCTGTACTTTTTATTCCAAGTTCCTCTGTGATGATATTGATAAGGAGATTGCCCCTTTCGAGTTCGCTGCTTACGATACCGAGAATAGGCAACATATCCTTCTGCTTGCTGAGAGCCACACCATCATTAACCTGACGGTTGAAGTGGATTGCAAGATTAGGGATGATGAGTATAGGGCGCTTGATGCAGATGAGCTTTGTATCAGGATTCATCACATCATTGCTCCTTACGATAACCCTTCCCGCGATGCTCAACGGACGGTCGAACCAAGTGCTGAGAATCGCTCCGCCATATACCTCGGTATTGAGCTTCGTGATACAGCCTTCGCATGTCATTTCCGCATTAGGCTTGATACGGAAGGTGGGGGAGTCGGAATGGGCACAGATGATGTGGAAACCGCCCTCGCCGAGAGATTTCCTACCAATGTGGAATGCGTAGATGGAAGAGTCGTTCTTGGTGACATAAATCTTATCACCGGCCTTAATTCCGGTGATTCTGTCTTCCGCGTTTATGCGCTTATATCCTTTTGCCTCAAGTCGTTTCGCCGTTTCCTTGACGGCAAGGAAATTAACGGGAGAGGCATTGAGAAAATCTAATAAATCCTTTGAATAGTTGTTCATTTGGGGTTTTGTGATTAGTGCTTAGAGTTTAGTGATTAGTGTTCAGGGCTTAGTGATAGCTGACACCTATCACCCAATTGTAAGTGCAAAGGTAACAATTTCTACGAAAATGGCAAAGAAAACTAACAAAATCTTTGGTGGTTTGGGATTTTTGCTTTAATTTTGCAAGCAATAAACATAATTGAACCATGGCTCATAGATTAGACGCATTAGATAGAAAAATCCTTGAACTCGTCATTGCTGATGCACGAGTTCCGTTTCTTGAGGTGGCTCGCGCATGTAATGTCAGTGGAGCTGCGATTCATCAGCGCATACAGAAACTTACTACTCTCGGCATCCTGAAGGGAAGCCAGTTTAATATCGACCCAGAGAAGATAGGCTACGAGACTTGTGCCTATATCGGTTTGTTCCTCAAGGACCCTGAGAGGTTTGACGAGGTTGTAGAGGAACTCCGTAAGATTCCTGAGGTTGTGGAATGTCATTACACAACAGGCGGTTTTGATATGTTTATCAAGATATATGCGTATAACAACCACCACCTTCTCAATGTGATTCACGATAAGCTTCAGCCTCTGGGACTGTCTCGTAGTGAGACTATCATTTCCTTCAACGAGGCTATTCATCGTCCAATCTCAATCATTGAACCAGAAGATGACGGGGAGGAAGAAGAATAAATGAAACAGTATCTTGATTTGCTTGACAGAATCCTGAAGGATGGAACTGTGAAGACTGACCGTACAGGTACAGGAACAAAGAGCGTGTTTGGGCATCAGATGCGCTTCAATATGGCTGATGGCTTTCCTTTGCTCACAACAAAGAAACTGCATCTGAAATCTATCATTTATGAGCTTCTGTGGTTCTTGAATGGAGATACCAATGTGAAGTATCTTCAGGAGCATGGTGTGCGTATATGGAATGAGTGGGCAGATGAGAATGGAGAGCTCGGCCCTGTCTATGGAAAGCAATGGCGTGCCTTTGAGACATTGGATAAGGATGGTAATCGTGTAGTGGTTGACCAGATAAAGGATGTTCTCAATCAGATAAAGACGAATCCTGATAGTCGCAGAATGATTGTATGTGCCTGGCATCCAGGACAGACCGATTATATGGCTCTGCCTCCTTGCCATACTATGTTCCAGTTCTATGTGGCTGACGGCAAGCTCTCGCTCCAGCTCTACCAGCGTTCGGCTGATACTTTCCTCGGAGTTCCTTTCAACATAGCAAGCTATGCCCTTCTGCTTCAGATGATGGCGCAGGTAACAGGACTTAAATGTGGCGAATTTATCCACACAACAGGCGATACACATCTCTATCTCAACCATATAGAGCAGGCTCAGTTGCAGTTGACACGTACCCCTCGTCCGTTGCCTAAGATGATGATAAATCCTGATGTAAAGGATTTGTTCTCTTTCAAATATGAGGATTTCGAACTTGTGGATTATGATCCATGGCCACATATCAAAGCGGAGGTAAGCGTATGATAAATGTAATTGCTGCCGTTGCAAGGAATCGTGCCATAGGTAATGGGAACAAGCTTATCTACTGGCTTCCTAATGACCTGAAGCGTTTCAAGGCTCTTACCACGGGCCATACAATCATAATGGGAAGAAATACCTTCGACTCTCTTCCGAAGGGCGCTCTTCCTAACCGTAGGAATGTGGTTCTCTCACGCTCGGTTAAGGAATTGCCCGGATGTGATGTCTATCCGTCGCTTGATGAGGCTCTTGCCCATTGTGCTCCCGATGAGGAGGTGTATATCATAGGAGGGGCTTCGGTTTATGAGCAATGTATGGACAAGGCTGATCGCCTTTGCCTTACCGAGGTAGATGATATCCCATCTTCTGCCGATGCTTTCTTCCCTGACTATTCAGGCTGGAAAGAAGAAACTCGTGAAGATCACGAAACTGACGAGAAGCACGCTTATAGGTATTCCTTTGTGGATTATGTGAGATAAGAGTAAAAATCGATACTAAGACTATGCAACTAAAACCAAATTAATATGAAGAAAATATACCTAACGATTATCGCACTAATAGCGACTCTTGCTATTAGTGCACAGGTAGAAGAATTTCAAATGGAATATGTAGACCTCGGCCTTCCAAGTGGAACGCTTTGGGCTACATGTAATGTTGGAGCTAAATCTCCTGAACAAATAGGAACCTTCTATGCATGGGGAGAGACTGAGCCAAAAGACGACTATGAATTGGGCAACTACAAGTGGATGACAAAAGCCCCGGCATCAGAATTCCAGTATGAGAAGTACACATATGCTGATGGCCAGACATCTGCATCTTGGTATAATGGAAACTCATTCATTGGAGACGGCAAAACAGAACTCGAAATTGAGGATGATGCCGCTACTGCCAACTGGGGACGTGGCTGGTGTGCGCCAAGCCATGAACAAATACGAGAACTTACACATCCTTTATGTACAACCAGCGAATTAACAACCCTGAATGGTGTGAAGGGTTGGAAGATAACCAGCAAATCGAACGGGAAATCCATTTTTATTCCTGCCAATCGTTCGCTTAGTCCAGATGAAGAACAGCCATATGGTTTCTACTGGTCTCGTTCGCTAAATACAGAGAACTCTACTCTGGCATGGTATATGTTCTTTAATGATGCGAGCATCGGTGCTTGGAACGAAGGCATTCGTTATGAAGGGTTTTGCGTACGCCCTGTCCGTACGTACACACTCCGTCCGATAGAAGCTATTGATCTCGGTCTTCCAAGCGGAACACTTTGGGCAAACTGTAATATAGGCGCAAATGCACCAGAGGAATATGGAGACTACTTTGCGTGGGGTGAGACAAAGCCGAAGAGTACATTCAATTGGGCTAATTACAAGTGGTGTGATTCAGAAAAAGCCAAATTAGAATTGACAAAGTATTGTAACAATGAACGTTATGGTACGGTTGACAATAAAACAGAACTTGACCCAGAGGACGATGCTGCTATTGTCAACTGGGGGGGTAATTGGAGTATGCCATCATTAGAACAAATGAAGGAGTTGTTTAATTCTGAATATACCACCCAAGAGTGGGTAACACAGAATGGTGTTTATGGTAATCTTATAACAAGTAAGATAAATGGCAATTCTATCTTCTTGCCGACTAGAGACTGGCGTTCTGGAGATATCTATTCTTATTTCTGGTCTCGTTCGCTCGACACGAATAACTCGGAAAAAGCTTGCGCCCTCTATTCATTCTGGGGAGTTGTCAATAGTGATAATCATCCACGCTATTGTGGGTTTAATGTTCGCCCAGTCTGTCCAAAAACTACAACATCCATAAATGGCGTAGCTGATAATCAAAAGGCGACAAAGAGCAGAAAATACATTTCAGACGGCAATCTTGTTGTCGAAAAAGATGGCAAGCAGTATAACGTCAACGGAACAAAGGTAAAATAAATAATCTCCATTGTTGGTCCATCGTTTCTCCATCAGTACTCCATCGAAACGATGGACCATCGATGGAGTATCGATGGAGTATCGATGGAGGATCTGCGAACTTATTGCCTTTTTCCTTTCTTGTAAAGTTGGTAGGAATTTACAAGGTTGTGCCAGATGCTATAGAATCCACCTACAACGGAAGTGACAGGATTGAGGAATACAAGTCCCATCCAGATGATGAAGACGGTATTTTTCTGACCGAAAGCCTGACCTGCTGTTATGGCAGAACGCTCTATTGGATCAATATATTCTCCCTTGTTCTTACATTCTGACTGAGGCTTGGTTGGTTGTTGCCAACGCTTTCCGATAGCCCTTCCGAGAGAGAATTGTATTATGCAGCATACGGCACTTATGGCTGCAAGTCCGAGGAGGATGCTTAGTGCTATGTCACTTTCAACGATTGTCCTGACCGTAACGGTGATAGCTAATGCCAAGGCAACAAGCCATAGGTAGAAAGCGAGATCCTTTATCTGGAGCATCTTGTCCTTGAGCTTTGGCGCATAGTGCCTTACGATAAGAGCAACGAACAGAGGGCAAAGCAAAAGAGGGAACACCTTACCCATAATCATGAAGAACTCGGTGAGGAAATCAAGACCTGAGTGTGGTTCTACGAGAGTTAGAAAGCCCGGTGCGAGGGCAGATACGAGAAGATTACAGAGAACAATATATGTCACGTCTCCGCTGAGAGAACCGCCTAATTTCTGTACGATAACGGCTGAGGCTGTGGCAGTTGGGCAGATGAAGCATAGCATAGCCCCTTCCCATAGAATCTTTTCGTTGACAGTTTGAGGGAAATATAAAGCGGCGAGAGAGCATAGCACAAAGAGACTTCCTTGCGTAAGGAGAAGAATACCATGCCAGCGATGTGGTTTCAGATTCTTTGGCTCAACTTTCAGAAACGAGAGGAAAAGCATACTGAAGATGAGGGCTGGTTGGAAAATATGTGAGATGGTGTAATAGAAATCGCTTTCGTTGTCTTGTGGAACTATTGCCCCAAAGACGTAATAAAGTAGAACCCCGATGAGCATTGCTATGGGGAGTTTCCAAGTCCTTATGAATGTGAAAATTTTGTTCATTATCTTCTTTTGGTGTGCAAAATTAGTAAAAATATTGCATTTGTGGCGATTATTTACGTTTTATTTACCTTTTATGTTGTTTTTCTTGCTTATAAGGTTTGGTCTATTGAGAATAAATCCGTACTTTTGCATCCGAAAAATGATTAAGATGAAAAATATAAAAACATATATCTGTGCCGTCTCTATGTTGATGGCGCTGTCATGTGGTGATGCTCTTGCTCAGCAAAAGGGTGAGGCAGATACTATTGCAAAGGTTGAGACGAAGGCTGATACTGCCGTTTCTGGAGATGGAACAGTCAAGGGAATGGAAATTGATGATGCCTTGTTGAGTGATGCGGAGGAATCTGTCTTGGACTCTGCTCTCGTTGCAGATGCCAATGCCGGGGCATATACTCAGTTGAAGAAGAAATTCATAGAGGGCGGTGCCGGCTTTATGTCGCTTGTGGCGCTTGCCCTTGTTCTCGGACTTGCCATCTGCATAGAGCGTATAATCTATCTCTCAATGTCGGAGATTGATGCAAAGAAATTCATGGCAGAGCTAGAGAAAAAACTCAATGAAGAGGGTGTTGAGGCTGCTAAGTCGCTTTGCCGTGATACTCGCGGACCTGTTGCGAGCATCTGCTATCAGGGACTTCTCCGTATTCGTGAGACAAAGGCGGCGATAGAACGTAGCGTTGAGTCTTATGCTCAGGTGCAGATTGGAAATATGGAAAAGGGCTGTTCTTGGATTACCCTTCTCATAGCTATGGCTCCTTCACTTGGTTTCCTCGGAACTGTGATAGGTATGGTTATGGCATTCGACAGGATCCAGATGGCAGGTGATATTCGTCCAGATGTGGTGGCGTCTGGTATGAAGGTGGCACTTATCACCACAATCTTCGGTATCATCACGGCTCTTATCCTTCAGTTGTTCTATAACTATGTGCTCTCAAAGATTGATCATCTTACGGCACAGATGGAAGAGTCTGCCATTACTCTCATGGATATCCTCACTTCATTGGATGAAGAAAAATCGAAGGTAGATGAATAGGCTGTCTCTAAACATAGGGAAGTTGTCGGACGTAAGGAAGTGGTCTTCTGAACGTATCTCGCATGTGGTGCTGTATTCGCTTACGGCAATCATTGCCCTTGTGTTCCTGCTTTTCTATTTCGTAGGATACGATATGCCGGCCATGTGGGATGAACGTTATATCTCACCTCTCCTCACAGATCTCGTTATGGGACTTATGTTCCTTCTTCTCGTTGGGGCTTTTGTCGTGGCTTGTTTGGCTAAATGGCATTCTGTTCGCAAGAACCAAGCTCCGGCTATAGTGAATGGTATTCATGGAAAGCGAATAACGCTTGGCGTAACCATCGGGACTATTGTCCTGTTGGCATTTCTTTTTGCTTTGCCTTCTTCAAGCATCTATGTAAATGGTGAGTTGTTTGAAGAGAAGGTATGGCTGCGTGCTGCCAACATGTTTGTTGTAGCGAGTATCCTCCTTATTATAATAGGTATAGGCGCAATTTTGTTCGGAATCATCAGAAATCGCAGGAAATGATTTTCAGAAGGAAGCGTCGTGAGGTTCCGGGCTTGAACACCACCTCAACGGCTGACATATCGTTCATGCTCTTGGTTTTCTTCCTTGTAACCACATCAATGGATGTTGACAAGGGAATGAATCGTCAGCTTCCTCCCAAGCAGGATGAGAAACAGGAGATGATGGATGTGGACAGGTCGAAGGTTATGTCGCTTGCGCTTTCTGAGGAAGGTTTGCTTACCATAGATGAGAAACCGGCAGATATTGATAAGATTCGTCGTCAGCTTAAGGAGTTTATTGTTACTATAGGTCCTTCTCATATCATAGAGCTGAAGACTGATAGGAAATGCGACTATGACACATACTTCCATCTTCAGAATGAGATTGTGAGAAGCTATCGTGAGATTCGTGATGCTGCTTCCAAGCAGCAGTTCGGCAAACCATATTCCAAGTGTAGTGTTGAGCAACGTGAACAACTGATGGAGAAATTTCCGCAGAGGGTTCAGGAGGTTTATTGATATTTATCCCTAATATCCGCAAATTCGAAAGTGCAGATTCGCAGAAAGAAACATCGTTCGGTTCCGGGTCTTAATATGGCGAGTATGCCTGACCTTATTTTTACAGTTTTGTTTTTCTTCATGATTGTAACTCACATGAGAAACGAAACTGTAAAGGTTAAGTTGCAGGTTCCACAAGGCACAGAGGTTACTAAATCTTCGAATAAGTTCTCTACCATTAATATATATATAGGTAGGAATAATTATGGCGATACCCAAATTCAGGTGAACGATCGTATGTGTTCTTTGGGACAAGTCGGGGCATTGGTGCAGAATCTCAAAGCTAATCTTTCCGAGGAAAGTCAGGATAATTTAATAATCAATCTTCGTGCGGATCGTAACACTGATATGGGAATCGTGAATGATCTTAAGAAGGAACTCCGCGATGTCGGTGCCCTCACCATTCGTTATTCCGCAACAGAAAATGCAAAAGTCAAGTAATTGGTGCGCCTTTCCTGCTTTTCACCATTTTCGAGCCGGGTCCTGTTCTTCCATCATTTTTGCAAGACTCTGCTCATATCCTCCGAATATCGCCGATTTTCCTTGGTTTTGGTCACCAAAACCAAGAAAAAAGCATAATTTTCTGAAAATAATCCGTGAAAAATTTTGCCATGTCGTGAAAAAGCAGTACCTTTGCACTCGCTTTCGGAAAAACGGTGCCAAGCACCACATGGAAGAGAGCATGAAGAAAGAGTTCTTTGACAAGATTTACATAAACAGGAAGTAGTAGTACAAGAAGCAAGTGAGCAAGTCTCACTTGGGTAATAAACGAACCGATCAATTC
>OMXX01000055.1 GCA_900315105.1 uncultured Prevotellaceae bacterium
ACTACCGTTGTTACCATACAGAATGGTGATAGGAGCAAAGTTTACGCAGTCTAAATGCATCGGATAAATAACCCGATAAGGGTAGGCGCGTCTGTCCTCTGAATAAGGTATAAATTGACTTAAATAAGTTCTCATACTAATACTTTATTGCAATTGGAGCTCCTTTTCTGTTTATGTGGTTATCTCACACCATCACCATGGCCCAGGTCTCATTGTTGATGGGTATTTTCTTTAATAACGGTAAGCTTATCTTTGAACTCTGGTTTGTTCATGGCATATTTGATGAACGCCTCTGTATCATCTCGTCGCCACATTTTCAGAAGTGTCGCATATTTCGGTGGGAAACTCATAGCAGGATAGGTCAGAAGTATATCATATTTGCCACCCCTGTCAATGTCCCAACAGTCATCTGGTATTTTTTGCTTGTTTCCGTTTTCTCCATCAAAAGTACAATTGCCTTTTTCTACAAAAAGATGCTGATACCACTTCCCGGAATCATAGTAATGACTTATTCGTCTCGGGAAGACTTTATTCAATTCTTCCAGACTTACTGTCCGTTCTTGAAGCTTTACCCAAAGGTTTGCTATGCACCATACTGTATGAGCATTATTCAATGGTAGGTTGCAGACAGGTCGGTCGTTATAATATACCATATATTTTGAAGTATCTCGTTTTGCCAAGGAATCTAATATGCATTGTATTTCCTTTTTGTCATCTGGTTTTAAGCTATGCATTAATGCACTTAAGAAAAGTTTGTTTTCTTCCCAGAAAGACAGTAGAAGATCTTCTGTGTTATCATCCGAAAGGTTGACTTGATGGATGCCTATGTTTTCCTGTTGTGCAAATTTATAATATGTCCCAGCAAAACACCAGACTGGTTCCTGTACAGCCACAATGGCAGAATCAGTGATAAGGGTTTTATACTCTTCCCATTTGCTCGAGATTTTTGCTGAGGCATCTTCACTCACCGCAATGAATGATGTTCCTCCTGTTGCCTCAACATTTGGATAAGTTAACTCATTTTTGAATTCTTCCAAGAAGAATCGTGAACGACTCGACAAGGAAGTCGAATGGAGTAATGGCCCAATGATTCCATCCAAAATATCTTGATAATTAATTTGAATGAAATGCTCGTTGTCTCGTAATTCAGCAGAATGTTCCTCTTCCAAGTGATGGAAGTCGTCTAACTGAGCAGAGGGGAGAGGTGTGAGATAGACATATAATTGGTAAACATCTCCAGCATTCTTGTCTGTGCGATGTGTGCCTAAATAATATCGTGTTGTCTGTGAGGCGTCTAAATACTCTTTGGGCAGTCGAGTGTTTTCTTTGTACTTTTTCGCGCCACCCTCCTTCGAGTCTATTTTATTCTCAATAATAATCTGGAGTTTCTTGTTATCTCCACTTATATCAACAATATCACAATCAATAAACAAATCGATTCGTTCCTGACTGTTTGAAGCAATTTGGAGAGCATTTACGAAATCAGGATAATCAATCCACCCTGTTTCATAGCCTTTTTTATATTCATCCCTGTTATTCTCGCATAGGGCATCGAACACATTCCTGGCAAGAGAGCTTACAGATTGTTCTGTTTCAACATATAATGATTGCATCTTTATTTTCCGGGAAACAATCCATGTTTTCAGATTCTCCGGGATTAAAACAGTACTTCCCTGTTGTTCATTGCTCCGTCGAACCAATATATCAAGAAGCATCATCACAGGGGAAGCCGTATCCAAAGACACTTTGATAGAAAAAAGCCATTTCAGAAAAGACGAGAAGGTAGTTTCGCTTCTTTCCTTGGAGATAATTTCAAAGAAAGAAGGATCATTGTATTTTTCCTTCATCATGAGGAGGTCTTTATCCCCATTGAAGCGGATAATCTGGTTTAGGTATTCATTATAATTCATATCAACAATCTTATGGTTTTAACAGACTCTGACTGAATCTTTGCAGAAAAGGCCCCAGTCACGACCTCTGCTCGGCCTCTGCGTGGTATCTGCGTGGTATCTGCGTGTGCCTTTCATTGCTTGACTAGTATTGATTTTCTGTGTGTTATGCTTTCTTGATTTAGTCTCTGGTAGGCAAAGCTCTTGTAAAGATTCAAAATTTGGGTCTCCATGCTAATTTCCATCGATTCGCCTATACTTCGTGAGGTTCTTATTGAAACCAATATAGTAACATTGCGAGAAAAATTCAAATCACTCAGGCTTTTTCTTTCAGTTTCTCCCAGACTTTCACCATGGCCCGGGTGTCGAGCTCGCAGTAGCGGAGCAGAGCTTCACGACAGGTGCAGCTTCTTCCGGTTTGTTTGATTCAGCCGCAGATTCTTCGGGTACTGACAGAAAGCGGTGTAGCGGGATTTTGACAGTTGTTTCATGATATCAGATTCAGGTTCTTAAGGTCTCATTAGGAGTTCAAAATCTCCTTTGCGGGTTCAAAAATAATTAATTTCTTTGAAATATTGCAGATCTCGACATTATTTTTTTACAAATTTGGCAGAAACATCTTAAAATAAAAGATGATGGACTGGCCCATTTTGGCCCGTTTGTATTCGGCTGTAAATTCTCACCCCTCGATGACATGATGGTGTGCGTTTATTGATCTTTTTCCATATAATCAAAGACACCTAACATAATACCTAAAGCAATAGCATAAATCAATGTACCCATATTCGAATATTGTTAAATTTAATTTAATATAGACACAAAGCAGAAAAAATTCAAATAAGCTTAGTATTTTTTTGTTCTATGGAATTAACAGACTCTGTCCTTCAATGGCCTTCTGCGTTTCAGTTTTGTATATGTGAGGGAAGCGGCGATGCTCGTTGGTGACGAAATGGCGAACGAAGGCGAGAGCGTGCTCCAATTCCGAGATGACGGTGTATTCATCGTCTTTGTGCGGGTTGTGATAACCTGCAGGGATGTTGGCGCAACTCACACCGATGCCGTTGAGCGTCAGGGCAAAGATGTCGCTGCCCTTTCCAGGAGTGATTGTAAATTGACAGTTGACAATTGATAATTGACAATTTGCTTCGAGCAAGGCTTGTCCGAATTCTCCGCTGGCGCATGGAATGTCTTTAAGGTTGGTGTGTATTTCCTCTCCGCCCTTGCAGTCGGGCTCCAACACATAGAGGCTGTCGCTGAAAAACGACATATCTGCCCGATTGCTGCCGATGCAGCCTTTCTCTTCTCCTACAGCCATAAAGACTTTCAGACAAGGACACTCCTCCAGACAGCGCAGACAAATCCAGACGCCGTTCTTGTCATCGGCTCCAAGTCCCTCCTGCCGTTGATTTTGTTCACTCCATCCATAGAGTTTGTCTCCGTCTTGTCGCACCTCAAAGTCATCGCTATGGACCTCCTGCACCTGGTCGAGATGACAGGCTAACGTAGGATACCCCTTGAACTCTTGAACCTTTGAACCATTGAACCCTTCACCTTTAACCACATAAAGGTTGCCCCAGCTGTCTATCTGCACCTCTGCCTCGGGTACATGTTCTCGGATGTACTCGCGGATGAAGCAGATGAGCGGCCACTCCCGATAAGTGGTCGCATGAATGCTATAGAGTTGTTTCAGCAGTTCCATCTTCAACAATCAATTCTTCGATTTTACCATATCCGAAACCAGTTTCCTTGAAGTCTTTGATATCTTTAGGCTGTATGCCACGACCACCATCTAATTGTTGGCTGATGATGTTGGCTATACGATATGCGATGGCCAGTATGCGGTCGTTGAAATTCATCAGTTCGGATGACGGACGTAGCACGAATACGTTCGCATTGGGAACATCCTTACGAATCTTGTAACCCAGGTTTTTCTTTAATAGCGGATAGCGTGGAGAACGCAGCATCGAGGCTAAAGCAAAATCGCTCTTCATTGTCTCAGAAAACTGTTTAAATAAATGCATGAAAGCCTCCTGATCATTGACTGTTGATGCAGAACCATCCTTCAGACAATCAACTAAATGAAAATCCACCAGATTTTCCTTCGTCTTCAGATGTTCGGCGATAATAATCACCCATGAACCATCTGTCACTACCTTTTTCAAGTCAGCAAAAAACTCATCACGGTGAGCTTGTTTCTTGTCTAGAACCTCAATGGCCTCTTTGTCCGTCTTTAGGTTGTATTCTGACTTCGTTTTCTTGTCGTAAAGAGGTTCTGGTGAGAGATTATAGAACGAATCCAGTTCGTCAGTATCCACCTCTATCTCTTTGCTGATATAGTTGAAGCTGCCCATCTTGGCAAGATAGTAGGTAAACCAACCAATTCCCACCTCAACGGAACTAGTCGTACAGACGATAGTCACTTTTGAGTTACGTGGGATACAACAGCCGTACTTCCTGTTCAGAGGGAAATGCTCCACCACGAAACGGTCTTCTGCATCGTCTTCAGCGCTATGCGTATCAGCGAGGTTTTTCAAACGGAACTCCTCGAACTTGTTACAGGTATCGATGATATCTTTTATGTCCATCCCCTGCCTTACCTGCATTTTGGCAATGGGAACACGCTGCGGCACGATGTTCAGAGTCTTGAAATTCTCACCTCCACCATCAGGCAATTTGTCTAAATATTCACGAAGCCCTTTGTTAAATGAGCGAAGGAAAGCTTTCTGCATTCGACGACGGAACCCTGTCAGTTCCTCTTCCCGCTTTTCCTCGTCCATCGCATCCGTCAGTCCGGAACCGATGAGACCGGCAGGTACGGCAAAAATTGCCACCCCCATGATACCCACAAGTGTAGCGATAAATTTGCCAATCGGAGATATCAAGGGTTCGTCGACGATTTTGCCTGGGTCACCAAGATATTTCTCGTATGGCCAGATAAATGCATCCCAGAAACCGAAGTCAGGATCCACCCGGCTTTCTGCCAGATATAAGATGACAGTTAGCACACAGGTTATAGCAACCAAGAAGATACCAGACGCGCATATCTGACGTCGCGTGTTCACAAACGCTGTCTTGAAAAGACGTATTCCGCTGTACATAGTTTTACGATTACCTGAACATCGTGATGTTCTTATTTTCACCCTTAGCTTCTAATAAATGCCACGAGATTTACACTCCTCAATGAAATCCTCGATTTTTATATTTGTTACACCCAACCCTGCATCTGCAAAAATCTGGTCTATTTGTTGTGATGCAGTTATCAGGCTCTTTTCAAAATCGGGGTTCATTTCCTTGAAGAACTTCTCGACCACCTTGGGTTCATATCCGTTCTCTAACAGCAGGATGGTTATCTTTCCATCCGACATACTGCTCTTAAACAGTTCACATAGATTCTCATAGGGTTTTGCAAGACTCTTGTTGCAGTAATAACCCAACAGGAAGAACTCCTTGAATTTATTTCTATTCTCGTCTGTCATATCATTCCTTTCATTCGTTACTTAAATTTCTTCCCATCCTTTCTTGATGTTGTCAGCGATTTCGGCAGCGAGGAGGTCACGAATCTGCTACTCGTCGTTGCTGTAGAGCATATCACACTTGATGAGCTCCTTGCGGGCAGAGCTGTAATCGATATGATAGATGATATAGGCAGGATAGCGGCCACTCTGTTCCTTATTGGTCTTCCAGAGCAGGAACTTATGTAGCATGACCTTCTCACCTGACACCTTTTTATAAACATGGCGCTCCAAGTTTCCGCTATTATTGAGCGGTCTGTTACGCTCAGGCGATGTGTTTTTGGTTTGTGGGGCAGTTTAATAAGCTGCCCCATAAGCACATTCAGAGTTTTTTGATGTCCCAATAACCCGGCCACTGAGCGTCTCTGGCTTTTTTCCCAAACTGACGCTCGCATACATCTGCAATTTTGTCTGCGTCGCAACTGCTTAATGAAGTGGATACATGAATAGTAGTACCTTTACGCATTCCTGCGCGATCTTCTTTCAATCGACATTCAAAAACTGGCATAGTAGTAGATTTAAAAGCATCTATTTATTGTCACCGTTTAGCCACGATGATATCAAACCGAGTGTTAAAACTCCGAGAATCTGTTTCAATATCCACCAGAGAAATTTAAAAGGTGCCTTAATAATTTTCATTAAGCATCCGTCCTTATTTTCAGAATTGGAAGAGATGGTCTTCTTCTCTTTCTTCTCTTTCTTCTCTTTCTCTTCCAAACTTTTTTGGTAGGAAGATGAGTAAGATCCCTTTTCTATATTACCATCTTTGTCTGTGAAAACCTTAGCAAAGTATCCCCCATCCTCACCAGCTCGATGACTCGTGTAAGCATATTTACCAGACTTATACTCTTCATGAGTAATTCGAATTAATTCTACGGACATAGTTATTAATGAATTAAGTAAGGCCTACTTCCTTTCTAGCGTTTTGGCTTCCTCTATATATTTGTTTAACGATAATCTGTAATAATCAACGATTAGTTAAAACCGTTCTTGGGGAGTTAAGACGTCTTGCTTAGTTGTTTATATTACCCATTTTCTCCATATCCGCAGCCTTTTTTCTTCCACGAGTCCTCTTCTTTAAACTGACTGCGCTTAGGTTTTTCCAATTGGCTCTTAAGAACTTTTGCCATCTCAACAATAATGGGAGCCGGACTGTCTGACCACGTCGTTACGCTATAGGATATGCGCAGAGTGAAAGTATTGTTGACGGATCCTCCACCCGCAATGATGCCAACGTTTTTCTTTCCCACTGGTCGGTATTTCTCATCTGAATCAGAAAGGTATCCGAATCCTTCTTGCATCTTTGCTGCAAAATCGGAATATAGCGCAGCAAACTTTTCTTCATCAAGTGTAGTAGAAGCAAGTCCGCTCTTTTCGTTAGCACGATGAACAAAATGGAACTGGGTGTCAAAAATATTATCAGAAGATACCAAGATAACATTCCATTTCTCCTTATCTGCCGATAATATCTTGATATCATGAATATAATCTTTCAGAGGCTGTTCCCATTCTGTTTCTTGTCCATCCAAGGTGTAATAGCTGACAGGTTCATCAACATCTGTGATAAACTCCCTGCTCACATAGTTGAATCCGCCAAACTGGGCGAGATAGTATGCAAAGTGCCCGATACTGTTTTCCGTCGCTGCCGTCGGAGCAATGATGGTAACAAGAGAACCTCTGTTAATCTTGATGCCATAACTGGTACGTCCTATTTTATATCCGTCAACGGTTTGCTGGTCAAGGGGCAATAACTCTATGACAAGACGGTCCTGAGGATGCTCTGCTGCTGTCTGCGAAGTAGCCAAATTGCGCAGGCGGAACTCATCAAACTTGCTCGCCGTATCAATAATGTCTTTTTCCGACATTCCTTTCTTTGCTTGCAACGTAATGACGGGTAATCTTCGCGCAGTTACTCTATACTGAGTCTTTTTATTCAAAATGCGACGGAAAGATTTCCTTATTCTGTCTCTGCATTCCTCCAAATGGTGTTTGCGCTTGTCTTCTTCTATCGCATCCATGAATCCGGAACCAATGAGGCCGGCAGGTACGGCAAAGATGGCAATACCAATGATGCCAATGATTACAGCAATGATTCGACCGACGATGGTTACAGGCGCGAAATCTGCAAAATGCCCGGGATCTCCGATGTAGCTCATGAATGCCCATAGACAACTATCCCATAGGTTTGTGTATACGCTAGGTTGTGCATTATTCTCAACAAAGAACAGGACTACAGACAAAACGATGGTAATGACTACCAGCACTTGCAGAGAAACCCACATTTCATGCTTAGTGCTGGATATCGCCTTGAAAAATAGTCGAAAGCTATTGAATGAAAACCTCTCCTTAATCATAAACTCAGGATGCTAAATATGTGTCTATAGTCTTGGGCTTGGCTCTATTCTATTCTTCACTCTGAATACTCTCGCTGAGTCCTTCGAGAACACCTTGTATAACCTGACCGCTATTCTGAAGAGCATCACCGATGCTACGACCAAAACTCTTGGCGCTTTCACGCGTCATAGTGGCTGCAAGTTTGCCTTCTACATGGCCGAGTTCTCGAAGTTGTTCGGAAGAGAAATCGCAATCGGCTGCTTCCGTTTGCAGTTGTTGGTATTCCTGGAGGACGGCTTCCCAATCCTCGGCGTCATAAGTCTCGGCATTTTTTTCAATGCGCTCGGCCAAACTCTCCATCTTACTGATAACGCGCTCCTCTTTCGACTGGCAAGAAGAGAGAGCAAATGCAAACAAAAATACTGCAAGGATGAATAATGTTTTCGACTTCATAATGGTTGCTATTAATTTGTTTATGATTAGGCTGTATTAGTTCATCGGAGGTAATGATATGTTGTGATGTTATTCTCCGATGTCGAAGCCATCTTCTTCGGCTCGCTGGCGCATCTGTTGGATGCGTGCATCGAAGTCTGGATGCGAGGAGAAGGCTTGAAGCCATTGTTGGATGCGCGAATTGTTCTTTTGCCCCGAGAGCTCTTTCAACTTGATGAACGCCTTGCCCATCGCCCATGGATTCTTACCACAGTCCTTGAGAAAGTCATAGCCGTAGTTGTCCGCTTCGCTCTCGTGGTATCTGGAATGCTTGGCTGAGAGAGCAGTGCTACAGATGTCGCCTAAGATGGAGCTGGAAAGATCGTCCCAGGTCTCACTGACAGCACCAAGGGCATCCGAAGCTGCACTGCGTAACAATGCCCACTTCCATGCACGTTTAGCGTGGCGCAATGCTACATGTCCGATTTCATGACCTAAGACACCAAGCAGCTCATCATCGGAGAACAGATCCATCAATGCAGAATAGACGCGCACGCTGCCATCAGGGCAAGCAAAAGCATTCAGATCCTTGGTCTGATAGACCTTGAAGTTCAATTCGATGCCATCGGCATCCGTCATGTTGGTTGTCAGCTTCTGCAATTGCTTTGAATATTTGTTATTATCCGCGCATACTTTATGTTCGTTGTCCATAACTTCCACTGCATCATGAACCATCTCTGTCAATTGCTCATCAGTGATGGTTAGTGCTTGTCCCGTCTTCTGCACCCCCGACAACACACCTCTCCACCCCGTTTGGGCTGGAGAGGGTGTTGTGATGAGGATTGCTATGATGACGAACCAGCACTTTTTCATAATTTACCATTTATGCACTTAAGCATCAATAGTACTTTGCCCTTTAGTTAATTTTTTTAGTTGTTCACGCATATTTTGATATTCTTCATTATTCTTAAAATTCTCAATGGATTGATTCACAATGAAATTAGCGTCATCATTATCATATCCGAATTTTAAGGCAATCTTTTTAATAACATCTTTTTCCTTGGTCGTCGCTTTTCCGTCAATCATCATCACAGCACAGAATGCACCGAGTTGTTCTCTTTTCTTTTCATCAGTGTTGGGAACTATTAATGAATCAGAACGGTTATCTTTAAATCGATTCATTTGGTCGACAATCTCATCATCGGCCATACCTTTCTCTCGCATTAGAATTTGAATGAGGGCAACCTCTGTGGGTTCAAACTTTCCATTTGCCGCCGCAACGTTCACGAGATTTCGGAGGAGTGACAGGTTTTCCTTCTCTTTATCTGATGCATTTGCCGCTCTTTCGGCCATTTTATCATACTTTTCTTGCCGTTCGTCAAAATCTACAGATTTCAATAATCCCCCACCAATCGATATAAAAATCCAAGGGATCCAACTTCCAAAAATAAAGTTAAGTTTGTCAAGCCATAGAAGAATAACTCCGATTCCACCTAAAATCAAAAAGACTATAGCCAAAACAATTTTCCAATTTTTCATAATTGTATCATTTATATATAATGCCTACTCCCTTTCCAGCGTTTCGGCTTACTCTATCTTTACATATTATATGATTAGGACAATCATTCTGGGCCGCATGAAGTCATCAAGCGAGAGATAATACCCGATTTGGATTCAAAGTTGCGAGCTGTGAAATAATGTGGAATAGATTTTGACCCGCCCAAAAATGCCATCATTGTAATATATTGAAGTTCTGTTTCGTTATAATCAGAAAACTTATCAACTTCTTTCATCTTCTCGCAGTATTCATTAAAACCATCTCGTTTAGCACATATGCCAAATGAAATTTGAGGTTGGATATCATCTATCGAATAGATAAAAATAAGATTATCATTACTATAAACAAAGATCTGAGCTTCAACAGGCCTGTGAATTCTTTGTATATAGTTTTTTAGTTCCTCAGTTTTAATTTCTTCTAATTTAATTTCATGATTATAACAGGCCAAAAAAGCGACCAATTCAACGACTGAGGGGATTTCTTCCTTATTTAGATATCTTAATGTGAGAGCTTCCCAATCCTCTTTAAATTGATAACCATCAACTAACCACTCTTGAATCTCAGAAGGAGTTATTTCATGTTGTACTTCAATGGTATCTCCATTTTCAACTTCATAGAGAGTAATCGTTGCCTTCTCTTCACCACAAGAGCACACAAAACACGAGGTAACAACAAATGATAGTAGTAAATAGTTCTTTTTCATAATCCATTTTCAACTTCATAGAGAGTAATCGTTGCTTTCTCTTCACCACAAGAGCACATAAAACACGAGGTAACAACAAATGATAGTAGTAAATAGTTCTTTTTCATAATAATTGTTTATTTATATTTAAGTCGTTAATGGATGTCTGGAATAAAATCTCATTGCTTGGGAAAGTCTGCCACAGAATCTGTTGGTGCTTGATAGGTAAGGTTAGAAAGCGACTCCACCCACTGCTTGTGCACTTTTTCTGGCGCTTGCTGCTGGGTGATGAACACGCTGTCGGTGGTGTGCGTGAAAGCATCCTGTATAAACTTCTTTACTTCCGCCTTTTTGCCTTTCTTCTCTAAGAAACGGAAGAAGGATTCGCCAGCCCAGTAGGCAGCATTACCCTCATGTGGGAATTCGCCCGTGAGTTGACAGTTGTTAGCAATGAAGTCAACAGAATCCGGGGCGTGGATCTGGCGGTGGTCATGGCGGTCGCAGAAGTACTCGGCAATGCCCTCACTAACCCACAGATAATGTCTGACGTCCCTGTTATAGTCAAGAGCAGAGAAGAAAACGTAGTGACACATCTCATGTTGGAGCACCTTGACGAAACCGTTGACATTGTATGGATCCACATCGAAGCATGACGGATGCAACACAATGCCTTTTGTCATACAACCAAGAGGACCGACTTGTGTAATGGTGATGCCCAAGGAGCCGGAACTGTCTACGTTGGGTTGCTCCATCAAATTGGCAATGGTGGAGGAGTACAGGCTCTCGCTTTCTGGCAGATAGATGGCCAGGCGACGTCCGTTCATATCGGCAGCATAGAAATAGACACCGAAAAGATCCTTGAGATAGCCGACGTTCTCACGTGCGTGGTGAAGAACATCCTGTGCATGAGCCTGCCAGGTCGCTTCCTGGTCATGATGGTAGTAAACGATGAAATTCTCGTCTTCTTCTGATTTCCACGTCTCAGACTTCTTTTGCCCCAAATCGTTGTTGTTGTTCCAATCGAAGGGTCCTTGGTCAGAATATGATATACCTTGATCCTGCGTGTTTTTGCCGAGGTTGCGCAGATACTCCTTTGTTGAGGGAGGGACATCGGCATATTTTAACGGCGGACGGTGTAAGCCGATGTCATAAACCTTTGCCACAATAAATGCCAAAAGCGTGAACAACGCCGTCCATTTGAGGAATGCTATTTTTGTCTTGTTATTCATGCCGGAATTTCTACAATTGTTTCAAAATCTTGTATGGAATCATTCTCTTTGATGTGTCCAATTTTGTACCCATCTCCAGTTGTCTCACAATAGAGGTAACGCTTTCCGTTATACTCGCGTATTACACTTTCGGAATTTTCTGCATGAATATTTTGTAGCCATTCATCTTTGCATTCAATGCCGATGGCGGCGTGCCCGAGTTTTTGCGATAGCATAACGATGACGTTATAGCCGAGTTCATGAAAGAGGGCCGCTGTGAGTGAGGATTTACAGTCGCAATCACCCTCCTTATCATAAAGCACTTCATCAGGGAAACGCATATATTCCTTGGCGTATTCGATGCTGGCACTTTGTTCGTCAATGCAGTATGTGATATTCGGTGCCTGTGCAAAGTCAAGAGCAAACTGAACCAAATCCAACTCGGGAAATCCTGCTTTACGAATGCTGTCGCGGATATATTCGGCAATTGTGCGTATATGATTCGTACGATCGGAATCTTTGAATAGGAAGTCGAAGATGCTATTGATATTGGTTTGATAGGTGTTGGAATCCTTGCCGTAGGTTTTGAAAGGATTCAAGTTGCGCAGTTCTTCAATTTCTTTGACAGCAAAGTCAAGTGTAATGTTGCCGTGTAACTTGTTTCCCATTTCGGAATCAAGATCCCAATTATAGATACGGCTTTCGGTGGCCTCTTCATTATTCTCTTGGTCTCCTACGGGAAGAAGCACCTTCTCCTCAAAGTCTTCGAGATGCATACCGTCAAGTGTGGCGCCAAGACGGAAACAATCACCTGTGGTCTCACAATAAATATAGCGTTTACCGTTGTAGCTGACGGTGAGCTCGTCGATTGTTTGTTGGCTGCCGTACCAGCCTTCAGTAAGATACTTGTGGTTAATCTCAATGGCGATGGCGGCATGCCGGAATCGTCGTGATGCAAGGTAGAGGACGTTGTAGCCCATGACATGGAAAAGCATGGCAGCAAGTAGGGACTTGCTGTTGCAATCGCCTTCCTTGTCGTAGAGTGTCTCATCAGGATAGCGGATGTAGTCCTCGTAGTGGTTGATAATATTGCAATCCTTATTGTTGACAAACTGTATGTTCGGCTCCTGAATGAAGTCGAGGGTGAACTGAATCTTATCCAAAGGCATTAACCCCTGTTTGTCAATGGTGGTACTGATGTAATGGGCAACGTAGCGAGTGCGGGCAAGGAAGGGACGATGCTCCTCAAGAAAATGGAACATATCCAAAATGTATTCCTTATCGTTTTTTTCTTTGCGTTGTGCAAAGAATGGGTTGCACTGCCGCACATCGGACATTTCTGTAGCTGAGAAATATAGGGTAAGGCTACCATGCAGTTGTCGACAACTGTAATTGGGGTCGAGATTCCATTCATAGTTACGTGTAATATCGCCGGGAGGATTCTGAACATTTTCCTCTTCATCTTCCTCTTCCTCTTCGTCTTCTGTGTCTTTATCATTATATGAGAACGAGATGCGCCAAGGACGGTTGGCTCCTGTGAGGGTCATATTGACCATAACGCCAAAGCCGACAGCCCAAATAAGCGGTATGAGGTCGTAGTCAAAATATGAATAAGTGAAATAAAGAGCGATGAGGGCTAAGATAACGATTGCCCAGTTCATGAAATCCAGGCCTAGGTTCTTATTGAGTAAATCCAATTTGGGTTGGAAAGAGTTGGAGTTCTCAATGCAGTCTATTTTAATGAAACGTACCAATGCCCACAGCAGGTAGTAAGCTGCAATAAGTATACCGACAGCCAACAAGTCATTGCCCAAGAGCGGCATTTGCAACACACCGGTGTTGAAAATATAGAGCAAGAGGAATAACACGCTGTAGACGAGCGTCGTTAGTAATGCTGTGTCACGCCAGCCGTATGGATGGTCCTTATAGTATTCTGAGTATTTGCGATGCTTGAAAGTACGTGCCAGCAGAGCATAAGCACAGGCTCGAGCCTCTGCGGGAAGAATGTCATTTTTGGAGGAATGGAATCCATAGTAACGACATACGGCAGCAATCTGATTTCCCTTGCTTTTCTTTTTAATTTCTTTTTTCTCCGTTTCTTTTGGCGGAAGATTTGTGTCATCTGAATTTTCTGCGCCTTCAGGACGGGTTTGGCATACGATGCGCAGGCCATAACTTTTAAAATCCTTGATTAATTCAGGGTTCTCGCCCTTCCGATTGGTAACCGTCTCATTTCCGGCTGGCGAGCGTACGGCCCGCATAAAGTTTCCTTCTGTGTCCTTTACAATCAACGGACTGTCTTCTGTTGGACCAGTTGGGTCAATCTGGTCATCTGCTGTATAGTGCCCCCACAAGTCGGAACACCATTCGCGAACCAGTCCGCTCATGTCGTACAGACCCAATTCATTCGGTTTTTTTGTGCCGACTTCATGACGATAGTCCTTATGGCCGACTTCTGCAAAGTCATTGCTCCCGCTGAAGATGAAGCCATGACTCTTCTCGCCACCTCGTGCGGCATATTCCCATTGTGCTTCAGTTGGTAAAACGAAGGTGGTGCCAACTAAGTATGAAAGACGTTTTAAGAATGTCTGACAGTCTTTCCAGGTGACAGGAGCGACAGCAAAATTCCCATTATCTTGACATTCAGAAGGATTGTCCCCCATCACAGCCTTCCATTCATCCTGTGTGACGGGGTATTTGTTAATGTAATAATCACTGACAGTGACATTATGCTTGGGCGATTCATTTAGTTCTACTGCACCCTTATTATCTTCTGTCGTTACGGCATCGGTGTCTTGGTCTGCGCCCATAACAAAATGACCGCCTTTCACATGAACCATATTGGCTATCAGTTTCTTTAGAATGGCAGCATGTTGTATCTTTATGGCATCCAACTCCTTCTTCTCATCTTCGGACCATTCCTCTACTATAGGAGGAGTGTCCGTATCTTCCGGTTCTTTATCTGGCTCGGGGGCTGTCGTCTCTTCGAAAGTGTCATCTGCCTCAGGAATGTCAATTACCGTTGTCTCATCGGTAATATCTGACGAAGCATCCTCTTTCTCAAGGAGATTTGTCTCTTCGGGGATACTTGTTTCCTCTGAGCTTCCCTGGGTTTTTGGGCTTTCTGGAATCTCCGGCGTAGTTGGAACCGCCTGTGTTTCCTTTTCTTCAGTGGTTCCTGCATCACCAGTTATACCCATTATCTTTTCAATCTTCTCATTCTTTTTGTTATCCTTTTCTTCTTCATCCCTCTTTTCCGTGGTTTGCGGTTTTCCCCAATAAGCATTGAGGGTACATACGAGCCATAGCGTTTTCCATGAACGTTCGCCGCGAATTGTTGGGGTATCAGGGGCTGATGGACGTGCACAATATCCGATGAGTTCTTTTTCCCGTTGTCCTTTGATGTGCTTGTAAATATAGCCGAACTCGTCCACAGACATGTCATAGTTGATATACCCGCACTTGCGATAGTGTGGTTTCTGACTTTCGTCTTCAATGTCTGTTGTGATGATTTCTACAAAACCGACCTCTCTGTTCGATTGCTCGTCTGCAATGACACGTGCCAATGGCGCCTTGGAACCGCCTCCTGGCAGGTGTACTTCGCCGGCGGTACCGTCGCCAGACATTTCCAAATAGCCTAATTCCGTCATGCTGGCGCCAGCCTTTGGGCTCGCTTTAATCCACACACGTACCTTGGCAATACGCTTGAGTGAGTAGAACAGTACGATGACTCCTAATACTAGGAGTATGTAAAACCATATAAGAGTGTCTATAATCATGGTGTTATCAGTCGTTTTTGTTCAAAATTTCGCGATAGGTGTTGCGGTCATTGTAGGCCTCGCTGAAATGCTCTGCCTCGAAGAGTTTTAGCCATTCGCTGGAATTGTCATTGGGACAGACTGCCCAGAGTATTAAGGATGATGTGTGGAGAACATAAGGTTTTTCCATTATCATAGGCATAAGTTCTTCGTCCTTGAGTTTCCCGGCATAAAGTTTCTCGTTTTTTCGCTTTTTGTTCTCTTTGGCCTGCACTTCGTCTTGGAATATGCGCTCTTCGCGAATCGTTTGGTCGAAGTCTTCTTTCGGGAAGATGCGGTTGTAGGAGAAGTGCCCGAAGCAGCGCCAGCGCGTTATAAAGATATATTTCTGATACAACTCATCATACTTCGATACCTGTGTGCGTGTAGTATATAGAGGCAGGTAGCCGGCAAGCAGATCATCGATCTCCCGATTGACTTTTATGTCGGCATATTCAGAATCGGCTTCAGAAGTAATTTCTCCATTTGTGGCGGCGTAGGCCAACATCGACTCCAATAGGGTTAATTTATTAATTTTTTTCTTGTATTGGATCAGCTTTTCGCCGACTGTTGGGAATTCACGCGGCACCATTTCGCCCTTGATGCCTTTCGTCAATAGGTTTTGGAAGCTATTTTTAATCTCTTCCCAATTTTGTTCCTTTTGGGCAATCAATTCGTCACGACTGACAAAAACGTAGTCGCCGCTCCCCTCTTCGAAGCGTCGGGCATGGGGCTCTATAAGACTGACGTCACGGAAGAGTATAGCCAGTTCATTGTTAAAGCGATTAATCAGTTGAAAGTAATTGCCCTTGGTAAGCTCATTGATATAACGGGGTGTATAGTTCACGCGAATGCGGCTTCCTTCGATTTCTGTCGTTGGGATGATTTCTTCTCCGTTGAACATGCCTCCGTTTAAAGGTTGGTTGAACATGCTTACAGGGAATAACAATTTTAGGGCGGGATTTGGAGTCGGGAAACTAACTTCACGTCGAATGCGCTTACAGCGTGTAAGGTATTCGTCACCAAGCGCAATCATCTTATTATATAACTCTAACCCCTCGGACTCGATGCGGTTGGCCAGGCGGGCGTAAGCGTCGTGCAGGTAATAGGCTTTCAGAATACGGATGAGTTGCGCACGCTTACGTATATAGAGGAGAAACGCTATAAACTGAATAAGCAAGGGAAGTAAAAAGAGTCCTAGGGCCCACCAAAAGGCATTGTCATATACGTTGCCAAGGTTGACGAGGCGCGGTGAGATGAAGTCCAAAATTGGCAGTATCGCCAGTACGAGCATGAGCCCCATAAAGAAACAGCGTGTAAGCGTAGCCAGCAGTGTGCGCTCTTTGCTCAGCAGTCCTCTCAGGTTGGCCAGCACTTCATCGCGCATATTCTTACATCCAGCTCCGTTGTTCTTGGCTTGTATATCATTAGCATAGACGTCATGATACTCCTCGAAAGGATCTTTCTGCTTCTTTGGAACAATCTGGGTATCATACATGATCTTATGCCAAAAATTCCTCTCGATAGCGCGTTGTAAATCTTCCTTCTCTTTTGAGAGGTGTTCTTCCAGGTCTTTAAACTTTCTCTCAATGAACGAGAGCGCACCGTCGTGTTCATTGACCTTAGAGAGAATACGAGTGATAGCGGGGAGAATAGTTATCTCTGCGCTCTTAAAACTTCTCACGCTGTGAGCGGAAATTTCGTCTAAGCGTGCGCTGGTTCCTTCCTCAATTCGTTTAAGAATATCGCGCAACAATTCGGCGGGGAAGAAGCGTAGGCGGTAGAGATAGTATTGTTTCTTTAGATATTTGTGCAGGAAGTCGTGTATGGGGTGAGGCCTTACTTCCGGACGTTCGTAATCATTCAATTCAAAGTTCTCCGGATTTATGGTCTTTACGAATAGGTCTGCAGAATACAGGTCCTTATCTACCAATTCAATGTCTTGATTGACATTCTCATTATCGCCATTCTCCTTAAAGTTGTTAACGATGGAGTTGGCAACTTCGTCTGCATCGTTCTGATCCTCCACCGTCATGTCGAAGAAGACTGATGTAGCACCCATCGAAAAATAGAAACAGTCATCCGAACCTGTGCCGCTCAATAATGGATGGTTGCTGTCGCAAGCTAAGAATAGGTGTGCGATACATTGGAGCAGATATTGAGCCTGTTCCTCCTCTGAGAGGAGAGAGTAGGTGCATTCCGTGCGGTTTTGCACGTTCTGGTACAACATCATGTGGTCATAGCCACGTATGGCTGTGATATTATGTTGTACTTCTACTTCATTGAGCAGACGTAAAATGGCAGAACGCTCGTTGACGTGATAGGTGTTAACATTGCACGGAACATATAACATGCCGAAAATCGACATGCCTTGATGAATATGTGCTGGCAGAAAACGGCCTTTCTCCTTTTGAAGAATCGCCGCTATGGCGGGAAAGAGCATGCGGGTAAGGTCCTCTGTCACATCTCCAAGCACAGCAATGTTAATAGATTGATAAGGTTTGGCATTCGACTTGCGAAGCGTCATGATAAAGTCCTTGCCTGTGCTGACTATGGCTTCTTGAAAGTCGTACAGTTTATTTGCTACATCTTTGATACGGTCACGGTCGTTGATGTCCAGACCTGTGAAATAGGTGTCATAGTCGAACGCACTGTAATACCAGTAGTCGCCACGAATGATGGCCCGGCGTGCAGCTTTTTCACGTTCTTCTTCATCAACTTTTTCCTCTATGGTTCTTGATTTTACAGAATCTGAACCAACAGCCTTGTTCTCTTCCGGTAGATTAAGGTTAGACATACCCAATCCTGGCGTCTGTTCTGCTTTGTCATCGGCAATGGAATCTGGTGAACAGTCACTATCTGCATCAGCAGGGGGTATATCTGAGCAGGTGGGTTTCAGATTAGTATTCTTGAGCGCGTCGGGAATAAAGACGTGCTCCATCTTCCCGACGAGATGCAGGAACGCATCTCGTCGGTCGGATTTCTTGGTAATATCAATAATCCAAAGAGGAAGCATTTGAAAAGAATTTACTTAATAAACTTATGCACTCTGTCAAAATCTTCACGGACAATGTTGAAGAGCACATTGTAGAGACGCTGCTCGGCAGGCATCGGAGATGCCTTCTTCCTTTTGTTGAGATCGTTCAATAATTCTTTGTGCTTTGCTTCATATTTGTCCTTGAATACAGCCTCACCAGACAGTGTCTTTCCTTTAACACTGCGATTTTGTTGTCGCAAGATAGACTGAAGAATCGATTCTGTGGTTTCACCAAATCGGTAGTTGTAATAAAGTTCTACATATTTGGTAAACTGATCATAGAAAGTCTTGCCCTCTATCTCCTTATAAAGTTTACGACCATTATCTTCGAATCGTAACACGATTTGTCCAGTCTTTTGATGAATGGACATTGCTTCGGGCAAAGCTATATAGAAATCTTCTTTCTCCGGGATATACATCGTGTTTTTGTAAATATCCATATCGGGGTCATAATCTTCATCCGCATAGAAGAACGGTGATGTTTCCTCTTTGAACATGTCCAGAAGGAGCATCTTAGCAAAGGTTCTATGCTGTGGGAGAACTTCTTCCGGCAGGTCATCCAATGTGATCTTGTCGAGGAACTGGGCGAAGTAGTGGTGGAAGTGGTACTTTTCGCGGAAGGTAGCCTTGTCATACACCATCTTGATAGAGTCATAGATTCGGTAGTCCTCAAGAGAAAGACCGTACTTAGACTTAAGCACCAATGCCGTGTTCTCGTCGTCTGCTTTCTCGAAGCGGTGTTTGGGATTACCCTTCTGGAACCCCAGCATCTCCGTAGCCAAATCTTCGCTGCCGGCGACAAAGACGATGTGTTCTTCCTTTTTCATCACATCAATGCGATTGGCATTGTAACTGAAGAAGAGCGCGGGATTTAGACTGCGACGGACATTGTCCTTTTCTTCGTTGGTAAGGTCGGAGAAGAATGCGGAAATTTTCTTGTTATCCCATTTTTCTTGAATTGGTTTTTCTCCGTGCATCTTCTTGTCAAAGATTGAAATGGCCAGTGAAAGGAAATCCTCGACCACCTTCTCATCAGAACGCTCAAGGTTGGGGTTGCAGAAGTAGCGAGTTTCGGCGGTCTTCTCTTCTTTCTTGGTTTTTTCATCCACCTTGGTGAAGAATACCTGATATTGTCCGCTCTTGATTTCTTGTTGGACGTCTTCGTTGACAGCATTATAAATGTTGTCATCCAGGAATTTCTCCAAATCTTTGCGTTCAGGCGTTTCGGCTTCGTCCTCCTGGGCATTGATAAAGACACGATAGAGGCGGCTAAAGATATTATCGCTAATCCAGCCATTACCATCGGCAATCGTGGTTAACTGAGGCAGATAGACAGTTGTGACATCCATTGCTGTTGCACCCATATCCATAGCCAATTTGATGTAGAGTTTCACAGCTTCGCGATTCATTTCTTCTGCTTTGTCAATAAAGCTTGCTAAGTGCTTTTTCAGTTTTGATAGTTCGTCGTTCTTCTCGTCAGTACAGAAATCTTTTTTAAGATCATGTGCCCACTTATCGATAGCGATACGAATACTATCACCTGCGTACGCTTGCAATTTATCGATGTATGCCTGGATATCGCCTTTGTTCGATCCTACGGTCTTTTCTTTTAGGCTAATCTTGCTGGCTTTTTCGTGCAGTTCCGGAAGGTTGCCCTCGTCAGGACTTTCGAAGCCTTTTTTCTCTTCTTCGTCAAATTTTTCAAGCATGTACTTGCGAACGGCATCAATGGCATCATGGGCATACTTTAAACCATGTGTGCGAATCCACATCTCTGCTTTCGACCATATATCTTGAACAATCTTTTGTTTATACTCATCGCGTTTGTCCGAGGAATTGCTCTCATTTTCAATATTCTTCTTTATGTCGTCGATCATACTTTGAATAGCCGACAACTCCAATTGAGAGTCTAATTTTTCGGCGTTGGAGTCTTGGGTATTCTCAAGGGTGTCCTTCAAATCCTTGATGGCGTTTCCGCCTGCAATCTTATTGGCGATAGTTCCTGAAATATTTGGATCAAGCTCACGGAACAAATCTTTATAAAGCCCTTCGATGGCGCTTTCTTCAATTTTAGCGTCTTTGCCATCTTTATTCAACAACCAACTACGGAGAATATCTCTTCTCAAGCGGAAACGCATGTACTTGTTGAACTGCTCGTTAGGTTTCTGCAGTGACACATAGCCCATAGGAACTAGGAAGTCCTTGTGGTTGCGCTCCATGATGTCATTCATATAGTTGTCGATGTCAGAGCGGAAAGTGGCGCCAGCTTTACCATTATGCAGGTGATAGAGCATTTCGGCAGTGTTGCGATACATCGTGCGGGTGGTGCCGAGACTTGTGCCCTTGTCAGTCTGGATGTCTATAGGAATCAGATAATAGAAGGGGCAGTAGCGGCGCTGGGAGTCAATCAGCGTATAGTCGTTCTGGAAGGCCAAACGGTGCATCACTGTATTTTGCTTCTGCTCGAAACTCATAGCTTTGAAGGCACTTAACTCAGAGAAGACACCATAGGCGTTCAACGTATATTTCTCCTCCGTAGAGTTGCTGTCTATATATACCTTTGGCATATACATTGTCAGCACCAGTTGAGGATCACCATTACCCACTACTTGATGGTGAATTTGGTTGAGGTGATAAAGTACATCGTTGAAGATGCCTGAACCAGTACCTCCAAGCGTGGAGCCAACTACCCAATAGTAGATGATACAATCCTCACCGCCTACTGTCTTCACATCGTTGAGCGACGAGATTGCTGCTTGAACCTTGCTTTGGAAATCCGTCAGCGAATGTGCGAAAGCGATTCGGCTCTTCATTCGGAATGCACCGGCGCCGAAAGCCAGTGGTTGGTCGGGAATCTTGGCTGCTAACTCTGGAGAGCATGCTTCAAGAATTCGCTTATTGATAAGCGTATTGGGGTCTTGTGTTGCCTCATAGTAGATGGCATGGGGATTAGCACGCCCTAGATTGATAAGGTCGGTCTGCGGGCTGATGAAAGGCACCTTACCCTGTTCGAAAGTGGCACGGTTGCGCTTGTTGGCTTCGTCAATGTCACGCTGGTCGGTGTCGATGAAGAGGAAGCGATAACTGTCGTTCATGGCTTGCAGGCGACTCTTGGTTGCTGTGGCTTCTGCGAAGCGCTTTTCATACACCTTCTCTTTAATCTGCGATACGGTCTGACAACCAGAACCGCCGATGCCGATAAAGATATGTTTCTCGTTTGCCATAATAAAAAAGAATTAATATTGTTAATAACTGTAATTATGTAAGCATGATTTTTACTGAGTGAGTAAGCTCTCGTGAAGACGAACCGCATTTTACTAACATAGAGGTTGGACCACCATAACTGAGCTTCCCAGATTTTGCTTTGCCGAGTGCAACATATTTCATGGTACAGGTCCATGCAAAATAGGGTTTGGCAAAGACGAGGAAAGGATTGGCCTTCTTCTTCTCAATAACGAACTGCCAGTCGGCATCATCAACCTTTAAACGTGGCGAGCCGCCCTTGCCTATAGTCAGACGTGCGGAAGCCGGTTGTTTGGGTAGGCGTACCATGTCGCCAAGCTGATTGCCCTGAGCATCTTTGAATGTGATATTTCCTTTAAAGCAAAGGCTATTGTTGCGTGCAATGGCCTTGATGACACCTATTATATATAGTATGAGGAGAATCAGCAGTGTCAAGGCTAACCAAAATGGCATAAAGAAAGTAAAGAGCCAGCGGTCTTCTGCTTTCTTTGTGTTAGGCAGAGGCTTGTGAACACCCAAAGATGCGAGTTCGTTATCATAGGGTGTTGGAAGGTCTAGGCCTAAATTGATACTATCTTGCAAATGGTGGAAACCATAGTCATGGTGTTTTATCTGCCCAAGTTGCACTTCAATGAGTGTGTCGCGTGTCTGCGTGAAGTTTTTCTTGTTATTCTCAAATATGAAATCTGTACCATCCATGTAAGTGGAGTCAATCTTCATAGTGGGATATAGTTTGCTTGGCGTCCAATGTACCTTAGCAGCAACCTTGCCATCAACGTTTGTGGTCGTTTCTAGCTTAATTGGGTTTAGTCGGTTGGCGTTGTCAATAACGGCCTTCAGCTTTGTGACCATGATATCTCGCTTTAACTGCTCAAACCATTGCCCGATCATAACACCAGGGTTTGTCAGTGGCACTATTTCCATGCCACCGTTCTCCGTCGGGAACACTTGTTCTTTTAATTGCGGTAGGCAATAACCGGGCATTTTTTTGTTAACCGGCAGCTCCAAAGCAATGCTACGCGTATAAATATTGTTGGTTGCGGCACCGATGGCAGTGTTCAGCTCTTCTATCTCCTGCGGTTTCAATTTTCGCTCGGATGGACTGTCACCTTTCACATCATTGCGGAAGTCTGTCAGCAAAACAATAACATTAACCTTGTAATCACGATTGTTTTGGATGACCTTGCAGATGGCATTGACAGCTTTGGGGATGTCGGTATAACCCTTGAACCCTTGCTGATAAGAGGGATCGGTATATAGATTGCCAATATTTTGGTTTAAGGCCCTTCTTACATCCAAGTTAATGACACCGCAATAACTCAACATGTTAGGCAATGCCTCTGTGCCAAATGGAATGACGTCCACACGATCATTGTCGGGCAGAGCTTGAAAGAATGGCTGTAGGGCTTGAACGACAAAACCGCTATATTGGTTCATCGTACCGGAAACATCAACAGCAAAGATATAGTGAGCGGGGTATTTGATTAACTCTTCGCGATAGAGTTCCGTTAATTGTGGATAGGTTTGTTCCAAATAGGCCAATGGAGATTGGCCCAATGATGTTGTCATCGATAATGCGATGAACAACAATGTTAAAATAGATGTTTTTAAATGAGTTTTCATGATACCAATATAATAAGGTTTATGTAAGCCGTTTTGCAATTTTAATCTAACAATTTGATGACGCCACTCTTTACACGTGCATATTGATGGCGATCAGTGCTTATTTTGACATCGTCACCATTTGCCATAAGGTCAAGAATGCGTTCACCGTTTGGTGCCGACCAAAGATGACAGTAACTTGAGCTGCCCAGTGATGCTCTTTGTAACTCCTTCTGGTTGTCGCTAATGCGAAACAGCCAACTGCCGGCTTTTACTTCTCTTGCCATGATTAATGGGATGTAGTAAATGTTGTAAAAACGCCTAATTGTCGCGAGGGTTTCTGTTATTAGATTTAAGTTCTTAAGGTCTCATTAGGAGTTCAAAATCTCCTTTGTGGATTCAAAAATAATTAATTTCTTTGAAATATTGCAAATTCTGGCGAGCCCATTTAAGCCCATTTGGCCTCGGGCATGAAAAAAAGTTAAAATGAAGGATGAAAAGACGGTTTTTTGACGTTGGTATAGACACAAAACAGAAAAATAATCAAGAACATGAGCATTTTTTTCGCTTTAGCCAGCTTCCAGGCTGCTTCCAGGCTGCTTTTAGGCTGCTTTCAGGCTTACTCACGACTATGGCTGGAGTATGGCTATAGTATGGCTGGAGTAAGGCTAAAGCATGGGACAAAGAACACACAGTCTTCTCTCGCCCTTCTCTCGCCTTTGGCAAACCCTAGGCAAGCCCAAAGGGTTTGCTTGGACTTGCGAAGGGTATGCCTAGGGTATGCGAAGGGTTTGCCTAAGGCTTGCTTGGGGTATGCCAAAAGCGTGTGGGTAGGGGCGACACAAAATTCTCAAAAGTTGCTTACAAAATTCTCAAAAGTATTTCGCGAAGCAGAGCCCGTATTGGCCCGTTTGGGTCGCAGAAGCGGCATCGGAGTGAAAAGTTGAGAGGGAAAAGCGGAGAATTAAGAAAAAAGTGTTATCTTTGCAGCC
>OMXX01000144.1 GCA_900315105.1 uncultured Prevotellaceae bacterium
AATTACAGACAGCTTGCCGTATTCTATCTTCTTTATTTCCATAGTTCATCAGTCCTTTTCAACTTCAAACTTCTCTGGCCAATAATCCTCTGGCTGTGGAAAATCAGTAGGAATATACCGCCAGTTGAATGGTAAGTCCATTGCATCCATCTCTTCCGCATGCTTATTCATCAAGCCGTTCTCTACGCAGTAAAGATAGATGTTTTTGAGGTAATGTACCATCACATTAACCGGTGGCCAGCATTCTCTGATGATGAAGTACCATTGAAACAAATCCATGTTCCCCTTGGAAGAATTGCACGATTTGCAGACCATGATGATATTGTCCATCTCGTTGGCACCGCCCTTGCTCCTTGGAAACACATGGTCTTTTGTCAACTTTGATGGTTCTACCTCCTGGCCACAGTACCAGCAATAGTTATTGTTTCTTATCTTCTCGATATTGAACTCAAAGAGGTCGTGGATATTCCAACGCCCATCTTTATAAGCCTTGAAAGCCTTGGCGCGAATCATAAAGCACAGGCGGTCATACCTTGGCTTACCTTCCTTTAATGCCACAAAAAGCATCTGAAGATTGGCGTAAGACCAAAAAAGGTACTCACCGAAGTTCGCGTATGTCCGTTCCTTCTTTGGCATAGCAATTCTATTTATGGCTCAAACTCCAACTGCACTGGCTCTTTCGGCATCGGCTTTATCATCGAATCAATATACTTCACCTCGTCTGGCGACAAATCATACTTCTTATACAAATAATCATCAGTCCAAGGATGAGAGAAGTCCTGCATTGGCACGAAATGGTAAACCCCAGACATTGCGTCCTGTGTAATCTTCATAGATGACACAAGAATACGGAACAAACGGGTTTTTAAGTAACTAATGAAGTTCTTGGCTTCATCAACAGAATTGAACTTGGCATAGACGAATGTCTGAGAACAAACAGACATAGGCTCAGCCAGTATTGGTTCACCAAGCACAATCTTATCATTACCAGAGCCACCTGCCTTGGGAATGAACACCTTTACGGCATCTACGTCCTGGCCGTTCTTGCGAATGTCAGACTTACGAACAAAGCCTATCTTTCTGACGCTGTTTCCCCAATAGTACAACTTCACATTGAACTCATCCGTCTGCGTATCGCTTACATCGAATGGATTCTTTTTACTGGTTTTGGGGTTGGTAGGAATGCCAAATGGGGTGTCTGCTGAGATAATCGATTCAACCACACCTAAATTCTCCTTACGGGCTTGAGTCATCACCTTGTCAACTATCTTAGCCAGTTTCGGCTCACGAATAATCACATCAAGGTCTTTTAGATTCAGCAACTCTGATTCTGATTTTTCGCCCTTTATAAGAGAGTATTTGCAATCTCCGTCATGCTCAGCATCCATCAGATAGAAGCACACACCACCTTTGATTTCCACTTCTTTGGGGAATACCTCGCTTGGGTCGTTGTAGGCAGTCAACGATGAAACTTGACCGCAATTAAGCATTCTTTCGCGGAACGGGTCAAGCAAATTAGACCTTCCACCGGTAAACCACTTCGATGGAATGATAAGCGAGGAGAAAGTATGTGATATTGTCTTTGCGGCATCGCTGAAATCCTGAAAGATTGGCGCATCATTAGTACCGCCAGAACCACCTTCGTCCTGATATGGTGGGTTGCCTACTGCTACTGTTATTCCCATATTCTTCAATTCGTTTATGATCTCTTCGCCACGTGGGCCAATGAGGTCGTATGAGTTATATTCTTTTTTAATGTTCTCTACCGGCATCTCCAATGCTTCATAAACCCTGCGGGTAAACTCGTAGGCAATGGATGATGTTGGTATCGAGTAAATTTTATCTTTGTACGTATTGCCAAACTCCTGAATGATAGCCGATGCAAATTCGCCCTCTTTCGAGGCAATATCAAGGAACTTGGCATCTGAGCCAATACGTTCACGAGGAATCTGCTTGAGCACTTTTCTTGCCAAATCAACAGGAGTTACCACCTCAGATTCTGACCAACGACCAAACTTCTTCATGGCATTTTCCACTCTTTCTATGGGTGTCTTGCTCTCATCATTAGCAAGGTCGTTGATGTTCTGTATTTTGTAGTCAAGCTCGCGGAGGACGTTTGGATTCAGATGTTTGAAAAGCAACTTTAGCGTAGCTTTGCTAATAGAAAGATGGTTTGCAATTCGTTTATGATTCTGATTACTATCTATTACGTTCAAGATGTCTTGAAGTGACATAACACGCTCCTTTGTGAGGAAGCCAAAAAACAAAATACGAGAATACAACGTGGCTAGTCGCTTCTCATAAGAATCATCTTCGTCCTTCTTCTTATTGCCAGTTGTTGAGTCACCATCATCTGTAGGTGGGTTGTCAACATCTCCTAAGTCAATGTCATCTTCCCCTTCTTCCTGAGTTGGCTTCATCTTCAAACCACCTCTCGAACCTATTGGTTGCTGACGCATAATCTCCTCTCGAAGGGCCTCAATGTCAAGCAAAGAACGATCTACAGGAATATCCATCGCCTCGTCAAGCACACTCCTTTCGCTGGAATAATGACGTATGAAGTTCAATATGTCGTTAGGCGTAACCTCCTGAAGTTTGTCTTTGTTCAACCAGATTACAGGCGATACTTTCAACTCCTTTTCTATACGCTCCAGCAGGTTACGGTTGCCATTGGCATCTGTGTTGATGTCATAAATGTGGGCACGTAACTCCTGAAGGAAAAACATACGGTCTGGATCAAAGTCAACAAGCAGCGTCTGAGGCTTCATGTTACGCTTGGCAATCTCACCAGTCTCTGTCTGATAGATTCTGGTGTATGGATTTTGCAGGCGGAAAACTGCCTGGTCATATTCTTGTGGTGATGCTGTTTCTTTCAGATAGAGCATCGTGTCCCATTCTGGCACCGTTGAACCTGTCAACATTCGTTGAACGGTAAGCGTCAGAGTCTTCTTATTCTCATCCTCGCAATCAGCTATTTTCTTCTTTACAACTTCCAGATTCCGATAAATGCTTTCATCGTCAACACCTGTAATATTCAGTATCTCGTATTGGGAAAGATTCTTGAAGAGATCTTTGTGATTCTTGATGAGGGATTCCATTGCATCACATGATGCACGATAGGGCAAAACCATCACAACGTGGTGGCACAAATCACCTTTCTTAATGCGCTCGTTGTCAAGAAATCCCATAACGTTCGCATCTTCCTTTGAGCCATCAATGACTTGCAAGAAATCAAGGACTTCCTGTTCGTGCTTGAATACAAGGTGCTTGCCTTCATCGTCCTTCTTTAGAGACTGAGGACAGAACAATTCACGGAAAGCGGTGGATATGCCTGCCTGTTTCAGCTCCTCCAGTTTCTTTATTGCTGAAGCATTGAGGTTGAAGGCAAACCTTACCATCTGAGGGAAGCCAAAATATGGATTCTCCCATTCTTCTTTGGTATCAAGGTTTTCTTCGTCCCACTTCTGGCTGGCCTCGATGATGTCTGTAAACTGACAATAACTGATAATGTCCTCATCAGTAAACTCACTTCCCATCAGGATTCGATAGGGAGTGCCAGAAAGGTGCAACTGAACTTTGCTTTTCAGTTTGCGTGTCTGTTCTATCAAGTCATCTACTGACTCATCATTGTGCTTTTTCTCCTGTTTCAGAATCTTGTCATCAGATGCTTTCGTCAGTATTGAACCGTAGTGCTCGGCACGTGCGCCAAAATGGGTCTCGTCAACAATCAGCAGGTCTATCTGCTTTTCAAAAAGCTCTTTGTGGCGCTCCTTGATTTCTGCACTACTAAGGTCTTGAAGTGTCAAGCACACAACAAGTTTCTGATGTTGCTTTTGGGCATTTGTCAACAGATTGTTGTCGCGTTTTAGTTGTTCACTTGTGACAAACTGATATTCCTCGAAGTTCTTGAACTTCTCAACGGTTTTCTGCCATTCTCCCTTCACATCTGCTTTTGCAGAAACAACCAATACCAGGCTCGCATTCATCTGCTGAGCGCAACACATAGCAGTAAAGCTCTTGCCGAAACGCATTACAGCATACATCAGCAAGTGAGTACGTTTGTTCTTGATTGCAGTTTGGAATCTATTAATGGCATCCTGTTGGTTTGGACGGGGAATCAATGGTTTCTCATCGCGAGTATAATGGAAGTCCTCACGTATGCGGCCATCCTGCATCGAATAGAACTGGTAGCGGCCATCATTCTTCGTGGCACTATCCGTTATATCATCTATAGCCTCGTCAATATCGTCAGGGATCGCATTCTCGAAAAACTCATTGGAAAAGTACGGCAGATTAGGGAACTTCTCTCGCGTAATTCGGCTACGATGCTTCTCATTTAAAACAAACTTGTGAACTTCCAGGTCACGGAAATACCTTTCGTCAACTCTTGCTTCACGCTCGTAAAGCTTTATTAAGTCTGTAAATCCCTTGTTGCGCCACTCATTCAAACGAACTTCAACAGGGCGATATGTATCACCTATCTTCAAATAGTCAGGCACGGTGTTTGTCCTGAAAGCGTAGATATGTGGTTCTACACGTCCTATGATGATTTTATCGACTATTTCTGTATTCATGACAATCTTTCTTTCTTAGCCAGTCCGTTGTACTTATGGAAATAAATGGGCTCACCAGTGTCCCAATCCATCATCTTAACATAGATGCCGTTGTGCTTATGAATAAGCCCCTTCTTACAGCCAAGACAAGGAAACTCTTTTCGAATAACTTCACCTGTCATCAAGTCCTTAGTTTCTTCAACACGAGTATGGCAGCTACGAGGAATAACGAACTTCAAGCCATCCATTTGGAAGATATTCCACGAAATGATGTCTGCTATTTCCTTTACCTGCTCAATGGCTGGTTCCTCGCCAAAACGATCTTCATGATAGTCGAAGAACGACATCAGAAGATTCTCGCGAGCCAACAATAGGTTATCACCTTGCCACTCAAAACCAAGTGTTCCCTTATAGGCCATCTTAGTCCAATATAGCCAATCCTCATGCGTAGTGGTATTCTCGTTGACGATGCGTAGTTTTCTGTCGAGCCATCCGATGCGCTTACTCAAATCAGTAATAGCATCACCTGTCACAGTATCATAGCGACTTGCCAAGAAGGGAGCTTCGCCGCATGTAATTTCTATCACGCCCATGCTGACATACTCCTGCCAAGTCTTACCTTCAGGAAATTCTACCTTCTCTGCCGTAGGCGTCCAAAGATGCTTTCCCTTTTCTGTTGTCACAATATTGAATACCGGCTTACGATTGAACCATCTTTCATCAACACCGTTATTCATATTGTTGCAAATCCATGAGGGGGTAAAGACCTCAGCCATCTTTTTGGCTCGCAGTTTTCGTTCCTCTTCACTCTTTGCCACACGTGGCTGAATCACATTCTTGTGCTCTCCTGTAATTAACTCAGGCGTTATATGCTGGAAGAATGTATAGGCATCACCCATCGAGGCATAGTCATCCGTTGCCCAGATGATGTTCTCACCTGTAGTACGGTCAAGAAGCAGCTTGTCAAGTATGCCGTTTCCCAACCCAAGCAGATAATCCTCTTTTATATCAATGCCGTGCATATACTCTATTTCTTATGACAACAACTCTGGTATCATTTCTTCAAAAAGACACTCACAGCATAGTTGCTGCCAAGCATATCCTTCTTCTTCTTTAATATCAATGAAGCGTTTATCACCAATGATAGTATATCCGAAAGCGTTTATACATTGCTCTATCTCAATCTCTTTATAGTGATTCAAATCCACAGAAGCCGATACGACTTCATGAAATGGGCCATCATCCACACGCTGGATATAGTGCCAAAAATGCTCGCTTTCCTCCTTGGCAAATTGTAGGCAATCTGGGTCTGTGCAAACATACGCCGACAAATCGAAAATGCAGCGTTGCAGCAGATCGTTGTAGCAATCTGTCAGACTGATGTCCGAGTCAGCCACGTATTGTTCTACCAATTCGTGTATATCTTGATTCATATTGTTGCGTCCTATTTAATTTGCAAAGATACGAATTATTTTTGAGATAAACGTGAATTGACTCAGAAATTACACATCTTTTAATAGAAAGCACTCTTCTGTTATGATTATAATAGCAAACTAAAAAGGACTGACAGCTCATTACTGCCAGTCCCCTTTGAATGAGAGATCAAAGTTACTCGGTTCGTTATTGCTACTATATCGTCAGCGTAATCATCCCAATCTGGTTATTGTGCCCTGATAGATTGATGACTATCCTTAGCAAGTTACGCGACTAAACCGAACGGATGGAGGAAGTGAGGGCAATCCCTCACAGACTAATCTCCTTCGCCTGGTATGGTGGAGCTGTTTCCGCCACCAGTGTCGAAAGAGCCGCTGCCTTGATTGTCGGAGCCACCTTCAGTATCGGCTTCTGCATCCACGATACCCCAAGCCGAAAGCGGAGTGCGAAGGGTGTACGACTTCTCCTTGCCGCCAATGACCTTCTTGATGGTCTCAACAAGGTAGGCGAACTGCAAAGAGCACTGATCCTTGAACTTCTTCGAGGTGATTTCCTCGCCCTGGGCATTCTCAGGGATAAAGACGAAGTTCACACCAGCTACCATGTTGTTGACGCCCTTCTCCAGGGCTTCCTCGATAGAGGCAGCACCACCAACAACGGAAGTGACTGTAGGACGGAAGGTGCCAAGGCCATCGAGCTTGACGGGCTGACCTTGTGACATGTACTCTTTCAAGCACTTCACGATACCGGCCAACACCAACTGCATCAGTTCGTAGCTTACCAGCGTACCGCCATGGTCAGCGACGTGCTTGGCGAAGCCCTTGGTTGACAGCGTTTCCTTACTCTCGGCCTCTGGGTAGTAGCGACCGAACATGTCTGAATCTGGAACGGTGTTCTTTCGCAGATTCACCATGAAAGCAATGTTTTCTTTTGCCATGATAAAAACCTTTTAATTGTTAAACCTGAAAAACAAATCTCTTTACCTTAAATAGGTATTGCAAAGGTACGCATTTTTCAGCAAAAGTGCAAGATTTTGTTCCTTCTCAATCTCCTTATCGGGACTTACTGTAACTTATTGATACTTAGTGTGCTTTTCCCAACAAAACATTTGGTTATCTCAGTATTTTTTTGTAATTTTGCACCTATGGATAAGGAAATAAAAACATACGGTAGAATGGAGCTGGCGCAGATGTATTTCCCGGCCATTGCTCCCCGCTCTGCCTGGAGGAGGATGAAGGATTTGCTTCGTGAAAGTTCCACCACGGCAGAGCTTGCTGAACAGAGTCGCCGGGTCTTCATGCCCGCCGAGGTATCGCTCATCTTTGAAACTTTCGGAACACCTTGACAAGGTGATAGGCGGTCCACCTTGCCAAGGCTCCTCTATGGAGTCCTCCCAAGGGTTTCGGGTAGTCCGCCCAAGCCTCCCTACCAGTCCGCCCAAGCCGGACTCCCAGAGCGGGGTTTCCAAAATACAGACTTAACAGCAAGTTTACACAATAAAATCAGGATTACAATGCAAGATGCCGTTTTTGGCACGGCGTTTGCATATTGAGAAATAAATGACAGGAGGATATGTATTCAGATAAAACACAAAAAGTTCACATCGCACTTACGGAGCAGACAAACGTCCTTAAAACTGAGGACAATAACCATGTTATGTTTGATGGTACTGACGAAGTTCAAAGCATCTCGGAACTTGAGTTTAAAGAAACCGTCATCCCATTGGAACGTGTGCTCGTTGAACTGAGAAATGGTCGGTGTATCGGGCAGTTCTATCTTACTAGCCCCTATCGCCGCAAGAAGGGTTCACATCCTTCTCACGACTGGCGAGGTACCAGTTGGATTGGTGTTGACATCGATGACAGCATTGTTGACCCAAAGACAATGCACAATGAGCTAAGATGGACACCAACTTTCACCATGACCACACAGTCGCACATGAAGCCGGGCAGAAAGAATCGCTACCGTCTGTTTTACTTCTTTCGGCTTGACATAGAAAACTTTGAAGGTCTTAAAAAGGTTGCAGACCGCATTGCTGGTGATGTGCGTCGTGTATTGCTAAATCATGGAGATGACCCCAAAAAGGTCTTCGATGACAAGACCAAAGACAAGTCACGCTTCTACTATGGCAATCCCTACGACTGTCAGGTGGAATCGTCGTGGGCAGTCTATGTCCCAAGTGAGATTTATGAGGGATATACAGAAACGGCTTCAGCAAGAACATCGAAGTCTGACAAATCAGGAAAAGGTAAAAGGAGTGAAAAGGCACTAAACCCAAAGAAGTGGAAAGAACTCCAGGATTCCTGTCATGATACAAAGAGCTATTGGTCAATCATCAAGCGCTTTAGCCCCTACTACCAACTAAGGTTTGAGACTGAGGTGGAACACAAAGATGACGGCTGTTCCTTTACCATTCCCCCGGAGAACTATATGTACCTACAATTCCGTTGGGAGAGAAATGCATCTGGAAAAGGCAGCAAGATCAAGAAGTGGCATGACGGTGAGCGTCGGAGAGCTATGTTTCCCACACAACTCAGACTGTTAGCATACCTGAACGGTTGCAAACTGAAAGTCGATGAGTTTGTGTTTAACGCCATCTATCTGTTCTATCTTGCATATGCCAATTCGAACACCAACGGCAAAAAATGCTTTGGTGATGATTTCATCCAGCCTTGGTGGGTGATGGAGAAGGCTCGCGAGGTCTATCAGCTGAGCAAACGGGAAATTGACTCCTTTGTCAAAAACGAGATGAAGAAAGACGGGCCGCAATGCGCTTTCCTTGTTAATCGTACTGAAGCCCAAAAACGAGGGATGACATTGGTTCAGCTGTTAGGTGAAGCCCGCAGCCAGTATGCCAAGTTCCAGTGGAAGAAAAGAATAGAGGTTCTTATTCCCTATATTGACAGTGGGTACACTAACCAGCAGTTGGCAGACAAACTGAAGGAGATAAGAGGCGAAGAGTTCAAACCAGAAACCATAGGGTCTCATGTGGCACAATATCGTGTCTACAGGGTAAAACAGGAGGTGAAAAATGAAAATGGGTACGGTAATGCGCTGAAAATGAATTTGAAAACACCTGAAAATGAGGATTTTACGCGTAAAAATTGCGCCAATTTTGATTTTTCTTGTGAGAATAACGATTTTTCGGGCGTGCCAGTGCCAAAGACCTCAGTTGCTGACCCTGCGAGTAGCGTGCCTTTTTTAACTCCCCGCCCATGCATTATGGGGGGTATATTATCTTCAACCCACCAAATTGCAGTAGCCAATGATGCCAGAATGAAGGATGCTGATCGGAGAAGAAAGCGATTCG
>OMXX01000191.1 GCA_900315105.1 uncultured Prevotellaceae bacterium
TATCATACTTCATCAAGATCTCACTCTCGATACAATCTATGTCAAAATCGTGTATATCTACCATAGTTTTATACATTATAGTTGAACATGGTGCAAAGATAGCGAAGACCTCCGTCATTTTGTGGCAGAGGTCTTAGGAAAATGTATTTCTTTTACAAAAACTTATCTTGATGCATATTCATCCATGACTTTCTTGAATTCACTAGGATAGTTTGCTTTCAGGAAAGCCATTTGATAGGCCAGCCAAGTGTAGCAAACAGCATGTGACTTATTAAAAGCATACTTTCCTTTACACTCCATTTCATTCCATACCTTTTCTATGGCATTCTTTTTATGGCCATTCTTAATACCACCTTCTATGAATTTAGGCTTCAGAATAGATAGCACATCTGTTTTCCTCTTTCCGAGGGCTTTCCTCAGCAAGTCGCTCTCGCTTCTGCTAAAATTAGCGACCAAGCGCGAAAGCATCATCAACTGTTCCTGATAAACAATGATGCCATATGTATCCTGAAGGTACTTTTCCATACAAGGAATGATATACTTTATTCCCTTCTTCGAATTTTTGTTTTTGATGAATGTAGGTATGTCTTCCATTGGTCCTGGTCGATACATACTATTCATGATTGTCAAATCCTCAAAGCATGTGGGATGAAGGTCTCGTAAACACTTTTGCATCCCTTGTGAACCAAACTGGAATACATCTTCTGTTTGACCTGTTTGAAACAACTTTAAGGTTTTCTCATCATCAATCGGAATCTTCTCTATATTTAGGTCCACACCCTTATGGGTATTAATAAGCTTGCAAATATCCCTCATTTGGGAGATTGTCTTTAATCCGAGGAAATCAAATTTTATGAGGCCTGTTAATTCAACATTACATCCACCATACTGAACACATCTCAATATCTCTTCATTACCATTGGAATCCTCCATACTAATAGTAGCAATAGGAGCCCTATTTGATATTGGTTCATTAGCGACAATAAATCCACAGGCATGAACACTCAGCCCACGGACTTTATGCTCCAATACAGCAGTTTCTTCAATAGCATAATACAAAGACAGTCCTGCTTTACGAATCATCTTTTTCAGCTTTGACTCATACCTAATGGCATCTTTTATTGAAAAAACAGGACGAGAAGAAAGGGTTTCATTTATAGCTATGACCTCAGGAGTGGACATTTGCTTAACTCGTGCTATGGTACTGAATGCAGTTGCTGTAGAGAAAGTCTTGAACGAAACAATATGAGCACAACATTCCTTGCCATATTTCTGCTGCAACCATTTAATAACACGTTCTCTACCTTCATCATCAAAGTCGATATCTATGTCTGGAAACATAGTGCCCTCTACACTTAAGAAACGTTCGAAAAGCAGGTCATGTTTTAATGGATCTATTTTTGTAATACCCAAGCAATAACATACAAGGCTACCAGCAACAGAACCACGTCCAGGACCTACCCATACACCAAGCTCAGATTGAACGGTGTTAATTACATCTTGCAGAAAGAGGAAATACCCCGAAGCTCCTCTTTGCTTGATAATTTGAAGTTCAAAAATAAGCCTGTCAGTCACATCTTCAGGAAGCAATTCCCCGTATATCTGTTTTGCTTTTGCAAAAGAAAGATGTTTCAAATAGTTATCTTCCCTGTCCTTTCTATCATTCCCGAAACCATTGGGAATATCAATTCTGGGGATAATGGGCGCATGGCGTATGTCATATAACTCTACCTTGTCAAATATCTCTATTGTATTAGCAATAGCTTTCGGAACATCCGAGAATAAATCACACATCTCTTTTCTGCTTCTCAACCAGCGGAATTGTAGTACCTTTGTTTTGGAGAATTCATCCATAGTCTGACCTGTAGCACAGCATTGTTGGATATTGTAAACATCCAAATCTTCAGGAGCCACATAATGAACATCATTTGTGGCTACAACTTTTACGCCATATTCTTTTGCTTTCTGAATTAGAACATCATTAACCTTTTGCTGTTCAAGCATCAAATCACTTGGAACTTTATTATTCATGTCATAATCAGCACAGCGTTGCAGTTCCAGATAATAGTCATCTCCAAATGTTTGACTATACCATTTGATGGTTGCATCCATACCTTCTATGTCATTATTGGAAATCTTATTAAAGACCTCGCTACCAACACTACCAGAGAGGACAATCAGACCTTCGTGGTATTTCTTTAAATCCAATCGGTTTGTTCGCGGACTTCCATAGAAACCTTCAATCCAAGAATTACTCACAATCTTTATGAGGTTCTTATAGCCAGTCAAGTTCTTGGCAAGAACAGTCAGATTGAACCCTTTCAAACCCTTGTGGCCATCTTTATTGTCCTTTGCTCCATTCTTAGCCACATATAGCTCACACCCGATGATAGGTTTGAAAGGCTTCTTGCCTTTCTCTTGCCTTTCGTTGTTAATATGACTGACATAGTCGAAGAATTCCATTATCCCAAACATATTGCCATTATCTGTAATAGCCATGCCAGGCATTCTTTCTTTGATAGCTGCATCCACCAATTCCTTGATATTAGAGCACCCATCCATTATTGAATGATGAGAGTGAACATTCAAATGTACGAATCTATTCATAGAATATCATATTTTGAGTTAAACAAGAATATTTGAGTGCAAAGATAATAAAGACCTCTGCCAACTGGTGGCAGAGGTCTTGAAAAACATCTCTTTTTTTGTAAAAAAGCTTATCAAGCCAATAAATGCCGATCTATAAATCTTGTCGCTATTCCACACTTCTTTGCCAGAAGCAAGACAATTACTGTATAATTATTTCTAATGGCTTCTTCATTATTCAATGTAAATATTTGAGGAAGTACCTTTTCTTCATCATAACATAAAGCATTAATATCTTCAACTAAGACAGTCTTATGTTTGCAGTTGCTGAGTATAATCTTATCTTCGTCACAAAAAGAGACGTATTCTGCCCAGAAAGGACCATTAGGAACGAAATCGTTCATTTCCTCTGGATAAAAGAAAAATCCATGGGTATGGTATTCTAACATTTCATCCTCCAGCCAATTCTTTTCACACTCTGTATGTGCACTTTTTATAAAGTCTTGTCTTACCTTTGCAATAACAGCATTCTGTATCTGCTTCTTATTCTGTGACAGAACAGTAACAGGCACTCCCATTTTTACTGCAAGTTCATACAGCAAACTACTGATATCCTCCATCGGCTGTTTAGACCTCAAGAACCAAAGTCCTGACTCTGAAAGTTTCTTTATAAAAAAATCTGTTAATGTCACCATATTTCTAAACCTTATATGTTAAACATGATGCAAAGATAAGCTATAGCCTTGCCAATATGTAGCAGAAGTAAAGAAAAAAGTCAAACGGTCTTCTCTAAATACATTTTTTTACATGATACGAATAATAATGTCAGCAACATCAGCCTTATTCCCATCCTGTTCTTGCCAATTTTGTTCGAGGAAGTCTGTATAGAGTGTTATACGTTTATTTGGAAACTTCTCTTGAAATTTTCTCCAATCCTCTATTCCATCCTTATCTGGCCATAGAAAAATGTCGCGGTCTGCATCGAAAAGAGACTGCATCATATCAGTTCGCAGATTCTTCAGGCCTCCACAAGCTATAAACAAATGATGTTCAAAGTCTCCAAAATGTATAGCGCATATCAATGCCGTTTTCTCGCTTTCTACAATATGTATTTTTGCGTCAGGAAACTTTGCAGTAAGATGCATTCCAAAAAATGTAGAACGAAATACGGTATGGTCGAAATCCATATATTTCCTAACGTATTTCTGGTTATGCACCCATCCTGGGCTATATTTCTTATCTCGATGACCATCAGACATATATCTCATCAGTTTGCCACTACGCACAATACCTGCCTCATCAATTTGCCAAAACACGACTCGTCCATCGTGCCAACGTCCAACACAGTACATCCAAAGAACTTGTTCAATTCTATCACGCTCATCTTTTGTACTCCATGAAAGATTCCGTAGCCAGTTGCAAAATCTTTCACATTTTGAATAACTCATAGTTTTTTTTACCATTTCACGAGGAATTTCCAGTGTAGGCAACGGTGTTTGCTTAGGACGAGATAAAGGTGGTATAAAGTCAATTGAGGTATCATCAACATCAATATTATACTTCCTGCCAAGCCATCGAATTGCATCTGGGAAACTCATTTTCGCATGTTGCATCAAGAATTGTACTACCCCACCTTTTGCACCACATACGAAGCATTTATATGTACCACCACCATTTGCCCCCTCAGGACGGACAATAAAATTGCCGTCATGATGATCATCATGGAATGGGCAGCAGCCTGTATAATTCATGCCGACTTTACGAAGTTCCACAAATTCACCAATCACATCAACAATAAATGTAGCATCAAGCACCTTATCTATAATCCATCGTTCAATTCTCTGCATGTCTATCTTGTTTTTATACTTTCGCTCATTACATCTGTAAACTCTTTTGGATAGTTTGCTTTAGATTGTTGCTCGCTTATATGGACACATAAAACTTTCATACATCAAATTGTATTTCAAAAGGTCAATCTTGGTTCTTCCTAAACAATATGCCACCAAACTCCCTGCTATAGAACCGCATCCAGGACCGACCAATGCTCCTAACTCTTTTTCCGCAGTATTGACTAT
>OMXX01000059.1 GCA_900315105.1 uncultured Prevotellaceae bacterium
AGAGGTACTACCCAGTTGGTATCGAAAGCTTCTTGGATATACTTCATCTCGTTCCCACTCATGTGGGCGAGACACAAAAGAATTCTGTTATTTTGCATTTTATATATGAAATTTTGATTTATGGTTCAACGATGTTGATAGGAAGCTATCTTGATTGATAAGGAGAAAAAAAATATCCCCCAAAAATATATTTATCACAACGCTTCAATCATTCTGGCAATAAACTATATTATTTCCCCACCATACTTAATTCTACAACCAAAAATGGTTGCGAAAATCATCTCTAAGTCCTTGAAAAAAGAATAGTGATGAAGATAATATCTGTTAATTCGCACTTTATCTGGATAGATTACCTTGTCGTTATACTCTTCTACGGTGCAGACCTCATCACCATTTTTCAAATGTATAGGGCCTTGAGAAACCAATTTCTCAGCCACACTCAGAAGCAATTCTTCTTCTTCGCGATACTTCAAACTTGCTGGCCCTGTAATCCCTGGCCGAAGCTTTAATATTTCTCGGTCCTTTCCTTCCAGTTTGTCTGCATATCCGGGCACATCAGGTCGAGGACCAACAAAGCTCATATCCCCAATGAACACATTCCAAAGTTCAGGCAGCTCATCCAGCTTATATTTACGCAGTTTCATCCCAAGCGGAGTAATGCGAGCTTGCTCAGCTGCAGCAACGGTAACATTTCTATCTTTTCCCTGTAATGGTAGCATAGATCTGAATTTGTACATCGTAAACAAGTTTCCATTTTTTCCGACTCGCTTCTGCTTAAAAATAACAGGGCCTCCAGGCATCTTTAGCCTAATAAGAACACAGACAATCAGCATGACTGGACTTAAGATAACAAGGCCAAATAATGACATTAATCTATCAAAGAGTAGCTTCATAGATGCTTTTTTTTGTATTCCACGAAATAATCACCATTCTCCATTTTCTTTATAATATCAACTTCATTGACAGCCTGAGCCGATTTCAATGAGGCTATATTATCAGGGGCAATAGAGCCAAATGTCCTCATATTCAACCTATCGGCAATGTCAGTAACAAAAAGGTTCATTTTCTTATTTATACCCATCAGTCGCCAACTATAATCTGTCATGTATCCACGAAAACACTTTCCCCAAAAGAAGCTTCGCAAAAAAACATAACCAACAACCAAATTGTCAGCCGTAGTTACAACAAAAGCAAGAAAAGATCTATCTTTGATGAGTTTTCTTAGCGATAACTCATCGAAACCGTGTGGTTGAAAAAAAGTGTAAGCTGATTTAGGTTGGTGCTCAAAAAAAATTTCTGTCTCTTTAATATTAGACTCACCAAGTACCTGCACTGATAATTCCTCAATTCGGTCATTACGTATAACCTGCCATGAATAGGAAGAAAGCAAATCAGATACCGTCTCGAGTTTTTTTCCGTAGCGCAAACCAAACAATAAAGAATTTATTGCAGACCAACAATCCCACAAGAAAGGGAATGTATCACGCAAGATATGACCAATTTTATATAAAGACATCTCTATAGATTCATTAAGAAAGTGATCAACTCAAACGGAATAATCATATTCAAAACTAACTATTACAAGAATAAAAGATTAGAAGAGCAAACGCAATACCAATCACTATTGGTAGTCAAGAGAATCATAAAAATCGAGCAGGGCATGCCAAAGATCCTTCTGCTCAAATCTTTCTTTCACCAAATCACGCGCAGCCTTACCCATACGTTTTACTTCGACAGGATGGTGAATAAACCAATTCATAGTGGAAAGAAGAGACTCTTCATTATGTGGATCAACTATCCTACCAGTCAAACCATCTACTACAATTTCATTGCACCCATTGATATTAGTTACAATACTAGCTCTCTCCATACTCCCTGCTTGGATTGGAACATTGGGGAACCCTTCACGATAACTAGGAAAAACCAAAGCATCTGATTGAGCCAAGAATGGTCGAATATCATCTTGCCACCCCACGTACTTAACTTTTTCCGAAGATAAAAGAAAACGTTTGTCCTCTTCATCAATTGGATCACCATCTTCAAAAGAGCCAACAAGCAGCAATCTACAATCCAATCGACGCATACAAGCTGTTAATTCGTGTATACCCTTGTCTCGTACGATCCTACCGACAAAAACGAATGTAAACAAATCGTTAGAATGGTCAAGTTCCATCGGTCTAAAAAAGTCCGTATCTATCCCATTTATGTTTCCAAAGTGCAACACACGTAAAGGTTTATTGGTAATATGATCTGTTTGAAGAGTGTGCAACACACCTTGTCCTTCAGGAATAACATTGGTAGCAAAAAAACAGCTCACTCGCTCCATCGTCTTCAAAATGAAACGGAAGAAGCCTTTCGCCCCCTGATATCGAAGACCAGTTACTGTATAAATACGATGAGGAACATGGGCAGCCCAAGCCGCTAACATACCCAAAAGACTACCTTTGGGAGTGTTGACATGAACTATGTAGGGCTGTTCCACTTTGAAAAGTCGATATAAATCAAAAAGAGATTTCACATCCGCCATCAAAGATATTTCCCTATGCATGGGAACATCTATAACAGAAACACCTTCACGTTTTGCAACAGCATCCAACAACCCCGTATCAGAAGCAACGCCTATCACATGATAATATTGATTAACAAATTTCAACTGTCCCTGAAGAAGTTTGTAAAGAGACAGATCTACAGTGGTAAGGCGAATTAATTTTCTTTGAGTATTTTGATTCATTGATTAACGAGCAAATATGTAACTTTTGCCAGATAGATAAATATCAAGGATTTCGATAAAATGTTATGATGTCTATTCAAAGATATTGCTAATGCTTTTGTATCAATGAAAACCTGACAACACCTCGTAGACCGAAAGATAACCTTGGGCAGTTTTACTAATGTCAAACTCCCTTGCTCTTGCGAGACACTTTTCAACTATCTCATCATGATATGCTTTATCGCCCATCAGACGCAATATAATTTGCGCCAGTTGTTGATCGTTGTTTTCTTCAAACAGTACACCAGCTCCTTCTGTGATTTCGCGGATTCCATTTACGTTGCTCGCAACAAACGGCTTTCCTGATGCCATTCCCTCAATATTGGAGAGCGACATTCCTTCATAATGGGTAGACATGACGACTACATCTGAAGTCTTGAGCAAACGGGGCACGTCAGTTCTGACTCCCCAAAACTTCACTCGGCCGTCCAAGCCAAGGCTTTCGGCGATATGCTCACATTCATGACGGCGGACACCATCACCAACAAGCCACACACTATAATTGTCAGGCAAATACTTCAAAGCACGGATAAGAACCTCTTGTTGCTTGCCAACACGAAAAGCCGCCACCATGGTAATGATCACATGTCCGTCAATGCGATAAACTTGATAAGGTTCTGCCTCGTAATATGCGCCTACGTTGATGCCATTCGGAATCGTATAGATACGAAAGTCCTGACCTATATAATCCTGAAGCATCTTGGTGGCTATGTCTGATATGGAAATAATCGCGTCATATTGATGATACATCCACAAGTCAAGGGGCTTTAACCATTTAATGTGACGCCGGCGGTTATCTGTGCTGTGTTCCGTCGTAATGAGTTTACATTTTGCCATGGATAGCTTTTTTGCCATTGCCACAAAAAGTTGACAAGCGGTATTATGGGTATGGACCAAATCATATTGCTTAATGATAGGAATCAATTTCCTTACATTAGCGAGCCGGTATACATTATGATCGCTCCCGAGAGCCATTACTTTAACGCCCTTACCTTCCAACTTCCTCATAAAAGAAGTTCTCATGCCATCAAATACGAGAACATCAACAGTGAACCGGTCATTGTTCAGAAGGGGAACAAGATCAGTAAGTAGACTCTCGGCTCCTCCTGTACGAAGAGAAGTTATTACTTGCAACACTTTTATCATATCAACGTGTCTTAAATAAATCTACCCAATGCATTGCAATTCCAAACAGAAACGCCCATAGCCATTTAGAATCAATTACTGGATAGGAATTGTCTTGACGGCAACACCAAAAACGCCAATAATTAATAGCAGAACGTATTTTTCCTAATAAAGGAACCTCTTTGTATTTAACCATTTCAGCGTAGGTCATCATAGTAGCATATGGGCTTTGCATTCTCAATCGAATAATATTGTCAGTAAGTCCACCCTTTAGGTAATCTCTGAAATACATTACTTTTGGATATACCCTAACTATGTATTTTTGAGAGATCCGATTCCAAACGAGTACCTCGGGACAAAACTTTTCTCCTTTAATTTCGGGAAAGGGAAACTCCTTTAACACTTCTGTTCTGTATACTTCTGACATATCACCAAAGCAATGCAATTTGTAGCGTAAATCAATCGTACTAACATCCGCAGAAAGTAAAGGATGGCCAATAACTCTTCCATCACGATGCGCTATGTAACCGCAAACACCACCATACTTTGATTTATCTTTTATTGGCTCAAAAACTTTCTGTAAAGTTTCCAGAGCGTCAGGTGGTAGTTCATCATCACTATCCAAAATCAAAAATAAATCGCCTCGAGCTTTGGCAACACCTAAATTAATGGCTGTATGCTTTCCTCCATTTTTCTTATAAAAATATCGTATTTTAAACGAAGAAGAAATTCTGATCTGCTCGACAATATTTCGAGTATCATCTATCGAACCGTCATCAACGATAAGCCATTCAAAATCTAACAACGTCTGTTTAGATAGACTTTCAAATTGTTTTCGCAGAAAAGAGGCTCGATTATATGTAGGAGTAAAAACAGTAATCATATTCAAATCCTCAAAATTTACTTCTGTCTAAATATATCCCTAATATGCATAACAACGCCCAAAGGACAGCACCAATACCAGCGCCAACCAATTTTTGGGTAGGCAACTCCTGGTTTTCGGCAGCACCAAAAACGCCAGTAGTTTATGATAGCTCGCAACTTTAATTTAAAAGACATATTATAGGTTAACATATCAGAATATGTCATCATAGATGCCACAGGGCTTTGCATCCGCATGCGAACAATACTTGAAGATAGTCCTGTAGCCTGGTATTCAACCATATAAATTGGTTTATTGAAATAACGGATCTTGTATTTAGCAGCAATTCGGTTCCAAATAAATAATTCTGGAAAGAATGTCTCACCTGTAATTTGCGGGAAACGAAACTCTCTTAATATTTCGGTTTTGAATACCTCTTTGAGATCACCTTTTACATGGTAAGTTGAACGAATTTCTGTCGAATTACTATCAATAACACTTTTCGGTAAACCGCTACCAACGATATTCCCTTTAAAATCGACGTCTAAACCACACACTCCAGCAAAAGTCTTATCATTCATTATGGCCGTAAATTTAGCATTTACAATACTTAAAGAATCAGGAAGTAGTACATCGTCGCTATCAGCTATGAAAAAAATCTCGCCTTTGGCTACATCCAATCCCAAATTTATTGCAGTATGCTTTCCACCATTTGTTTTATAATAATATCTAATTGATATTTTGTTTTCTTTGACAAACTGATCTAAAATTTCTTTTGTATGGTCAGAAGATCCATCATCAATAACCAACCATTCAAAATCCCTATACGTTTGTTTACACAAACTTTTATAGAGACGCGGAAGGAGACTTGCTCGGTTAAAAGTAGGTGTTAAAACAGTAATCATAAAACCTAATAAACTACTATTCTTCTATTTCCCCAAACATAAAAAGTCTTAGCATTTTGCTACATCTTATAATATATCCTATCGCAATTGAAAGATAGGAAATTAAAATGGAAAGAAAAGCCAAGAAAATTAATTCCATTAACCAATTATTAGTTCGTAGAAACCATTCTCCCAACTCATGAAGTTTTATTGTTCCAGATAGTGAAACCAAAAAATAATGAAATATATATATGTCCATACTTTTCCTGCCAAATCTCGCCAATTCATCCTCTATCAAAGAATGATCACTATTACGGTTGCGGAACAAAACAACCAGAACTAATACATAACAAATAGAAATAATTATAAATACGTGAGAAGTAATAGGAAGTAGGAAGTAAAGTGGAACAATTGATACCAAGGAAACTGTAAAAATGATGTCTTTCTCAAAGACTTCATGCATTAAATTATATTTTCTTACCAGAAATCCGCAATAGAAAAACATCCAGTTTTGACGGATGTGAGTAATAGAGAAAGCATCACTGAGCAATCTGGGCAGGAACTTTTCTCCAGCATATGCACACAAAGTCACGCCAACTAATATAACAACATCAATTATTACACTACTTTTATTTTGTTTGCTGTTATTGAACTTAAAAACACTTAAGAGGATGTAGAAAACGCCAAGGACATAAAGATACCAATAGCCTGACTTATGAGGCGTAATGAAAAAAAGATAATACCGATTTGGTCCCAAATAACATACGGTGAAAACCAAACCCACAATGATAAAAGGAGACCAAAACCTAAACAATTTAATTTTCAGTTTTTTCGCATCAGGGGGAGCAGAAATAACTATCCCTGAAAGGAACATAAAAATTGGCATTAAAACAGGAGAAAAGACAAAGGATATATAATTATCCGGTTGCAATAACGCCCAATAGGTCAGATGAACCACAACTACCATCACCATTGTAAGCCCTCTTAACCGGTCTATATAATCAAAACGATGCCCCATAATCACAAACGGAAAATTCAAAATCTATAATAGATATTTTACGGCACTAACATTACATGGAGGAACGAGAAAAATCAGCAAGCTATCTATATAATTTATCTCTGTCGTAGTTATTGTCATATTCACAATCGCGCCAAATGACATCACCCTGCCGATGTCCGTCAGTCAGGAAGGTCTTGTAAGGATACAAACTTGAAAAAACCTGCCAGCCGCTATATACACGGATATACAGAAATAGGAATAGAGGAATTACTATACATAAGAAGAACTTGCGTTGATTGGTTTTTTGTAGCACTTTACTAATACTCATAATTACACCAAGCATAAAATACCATCCCATTCTACCACCATTGCTTGATTTAACAAACAACAAGAGAATTGCACAAAAGCACAACATCATATTCAGATTGACAACATCTTTAACATTATTCTTGTCAAACAGCTCGTAATTACTAAGTATGACATAAAGGAAGAAGAATACTTCAAAAACATAGGCAAATCTAAAAGAATTGTCAGCCTCGTTATATCGTGCAAAACGAGCAGCTTCTGAAGTAACATTAGCATAAACATCAAAAACGTTAGATGGCCAACCTGTAGCACCTATGATTAAACACAAAATCATAACAAGAATAATATTGTTAGGATTATGCTTTTTCAGAGGAAGAAAATAGAAGGGTAATAAAATCAGAGCAGAATTGTGGAAAGTTGCTGCTATTCCAACTACAATGAGAAACTTATATAGTTTCCTTTCGACGACATAATTCAAAGAAAGAAAACCTATACATGCTGCCATAACCTGACGTAAATACGTGAAAGTGAAGAAAAACCACAACGCCATAAAAAAGAACAGGCCTATGGGGTAATTGGTTAGATATTTCTTAAAAGAAACAAACAACAGCAGATATATGATTAATGTTGTGATAAGGATGAAGATGTATCTATTTGAAGTAAAAAAGGCAATACAAATATTATACACATCGAAACCAATTTCTTTTGTATAGACTTGGAATGGCGCTGATTGTAAGAGATTTCGCCCAACAGCCATATCATCAGCCAAACTGTCAAAAATTTGCCCATAGACATAACGATCATAACCACCTAACATATCACTAAGGCCAACAAATAGTGATAGGAATAAGAGGTATGTAGCCAAAAAAATGACTGAATGTCCTAATTCCTCATTGAAAAGTAGGTAAGCCAATAAGGGAATGAGAATAAGGATTAAATACAACCACATATATTAGAATGATAAAAAAGACATTTAATTTGCAAGCTTTAAGAAGCCTTACTTTGAAAACAAAGAAAACAACTGTGATGAGACTTTAGACCGATCGTGAAATGTAAGCACATTTCTTCGTCCGGCTTCAGCCATTTCTTCATACCGCCCCCTATTATTAGGTATATCTCTTAATATCGTTAAAAGGCTTTGCACATTGTCGTAAACAATACAAGACTTGTTATTTGAAATCGCAATATTTTCAACGGCATAAGAAGTACCAATTACAAGAAGGCCATTTGCTAAAGCATCAAGTACTTTACCTTTAGTTCCTGTACCTATTGAGATAGGGGTAAGCTGTATATCATATTTTGATATTTCTTGCGAATAAGATTCTACATAATCTAATCGACGGGACACAAATCCTGATTGTGATAATTTTTCAACTGCAAAATCCCAGCCTTTCCCTAAAAAAGTAATAGTGTAATACGAAGCAAGCTCCTTTGCTGCACAAAGTTGAGGCAACAATTCATCAAAACTCGATTTCATATACAAATTATACTTACCAGCTATGAGTATTTTAATTTGAGGACGTGAGAATTTTATTTTTCTTCCCGCTACAAAATTATAATGAGGATGCCTAATAAACACAGCATCCGCATTTGGGTTGATTTTATTAAAAAACAATTTATCTTCATCTCCAACAAAATGGTAAGTGATATTTTTTTTCACAGGGTATTCACGTTCCATCCGCAAATTCTTATAGTATTGATCACAGTTACCGATTAGTCTTATCCAACTATTCCAAAGATACCTGTCTCCCATCAACCTATGGTAATAAAGTGGGACACAATCCGGCATTGTCATTACCAACTTATAATCGATAAATTGGTTCAATGCTACAGATAGGCAATCGCCAATCACCCAAACTCCATCCGGTTTCAATGATCTGATTTCTTTTACAGACTTTTTCGATAATTGGTTGTAATAGCCAAAAGGGTAAGGAAGAAAATTCTTCAAAAACGCCAAATGAAGTCTAAACAGACATTCTATGAACGTTGATTTTGATACAATCCGAATCTCCATCCTTAAATCCTTACTAATTTGACCTATCAAATTAGAAGGCACCTGATTAGCATTGAAGCTATAACAAATAACATCAATATGATCCGGTCTATATTTTAACAGATGATATGACAAGGCAGATGCAGCCTTGTAATTATCTGGAGTAGGCATTAAATTGGAAATTAATACGATACGCATTTCGAGAATGACATTATTTTATTAAAAGAAATAGTGTTGTAGCCTCAGCTGTTTATATCTTTGATTCTTAGCAAGGAATAAAACAACCACGATCTGTGAGTTAGAAATCACAATTCAAAACCACATTCATGAAGTTTGTTAATAATTGTAGGAATACGTTTTTCCCACGGTGCATATTCTAAGGCTACTTTGCGATTTTTATCCACAAAGCCTTGATATTTAGAAACATGATGCAAAACATCTACGATTTGATCGGCAGGTTTTGTCCAGTCGATATTGATTACAGGATCATAGCCGATAACCTCAATGAGTTCCTTTGGAGCTTTGCCTATCATCAAATTTCTGGAGAGCATAGCTTCCCAATAGCGCTGAGTCAATGTTTCAATACCACCTGCACGTTTAGGGTTGGTTTCTGTTTGTGGGAAACATATCATTAACTTGGTATCAGCCATTAAACGGTAAACACGCTCATTAGAGTATTTCACCTTTTTATTGTCTAACGTCCCATCTTGTCGAATGTTACTTGTAATAATATCATCAATAATGTGATTTGCTTTCAACCCCATGAGAATCTTGTGATAACGTGGTTGCTGACGACCCATTTCAAAAACATCAAAACTTCGCTCACATAATGGCTTTCCTTTCATATAATGACTAATATCTATCCCTTCAGGAATCCAAAAAGCTTTCACAGATGAGTTCTTATTAATTATTTCAGCAATCTGCTTAGATGTCACGAAGGCATAGTTAATATCCAAATCAGAAAATGCTCGAAACATTCTGTTCCATGAATAAGGCCATGCGTCCCATATTACCGGAACTATCTCATACCGTCCATAATAAGGAAAAGATTTATCAACCAAGGAAGAGCCATCAGCAGCTATCAACAAAGCTGATTTTCTTTTGAATATTCCGGGGAAATAATCAAGCAGGCGATATGTTCCAAAACTCAGGCGACGCAAGAGTGAACGAATATGAAATTTATAAGACGGACAGATATCAGGTTTAGACTGAAAGCCTTCACGTTTACAAATAGCAACGAAATCATGCATGAAGAATTGAAACTCGCCAGCCACTTTATCCTTGTCCTTTATGAATATTTTCTTCATTGAATGTGATATGTTTCATAAATTCTTGATTTTTAGACCAATAGCCATCACCAAGGAGACTAAGATAGTAGAGACTGAGACGCGATAACGCCTCTTATTTTTTAACCAAAAAATAATATTTCCGTTATTCTTCAAATCTTCTGAGATCATAAATCTCACATCATGTACGATTCGATGGTCTAAACCATTAGAAATTAATATTTTATATTTCACATCGAGACCAGTAACCGGCGTTGTGCTAATAAAGTTTCTCACCCAATCTTCAAAACAATACAATGCCTTAACTTTAAGACTAATATTCTTGCTACTTGTGATCGAATATGGATTGCTTCGGTAGAAAAATGTAGGGTGATGAAGATTCGCACATCCTTTGTCAGAAGCAGCAATCAAGGCCGAAACACAATCTGATGCCCATGCTAATGGCAATTTGAAAAAGCCACCTTTAGCACGCAAAGTTGAAGTTCGGAAAAGAAAATCGCCAATAAATTGCAAACGATGGCGCATAATGTTGTTCCAAAGCATCGCAAAAGCGGATTCCCACTCTGGCCTGTCTGCCTGAATATTGATACATTCTGATTTTTCATCGATTATCTCAGTTCGGGCATGATAAAGATCTAACCCAGGATAAATCTCCATCAACTTATTGTATGATTCAAGAAAATCTGGGCTAAGTTTATCATCATCACCCATACATACCACAAACTCCCCCTTCGCATAAGATAGAAGCTTGTTCCAATTATCTACGACATCAACAGCTCCTACATTTCTGTCATTAGCATAATACCTGAGCCTCTTGTCGGGAAATTTGGATATTATCGATTCCAAAGCATCTGGAGAGCAATCATTAAGAACTATTACCTCAAAGTCTTGATATGTCTGTGAAAAAACACTTTCCAAGCATTCTTTGAAGAAGTTTCCCTTATAAGCAGGTATCAAAATCGAATATCTCATTAATCAACGCAAGGAATTAAATTTTCTGTTCGTAAGTTCCTCTAATTTGTTTATAAACCTGAAGAATTCTTTTTAACATCCTATATGGCAATTTATGACCATGTGAGAGTGAGATGAATGCCCAACGCCAATAGAATGGCCATTGTTTCATTTGACTTATATATTTCTCGCATCCCGGAAACATGTCTATCCAATCTAATTGATTTGTTCTTATCATATATGGTATGACAGTATCCAACTCCAACCAACGCAAAGTCAAAACACATTCATGATTTAGTAAACCTTGCAGCTTTTGGACAACTTTTTCTTGATCTCTCCAACGCCTGTTCGCCAGTTCCTCAGAAACCGAACCATGTACCGTTCTATCATAATGGTAGAAGGCGTTCGAAATGTGAACCACTTTGGAGGCATAGTAAAACAGAACTATGCTAGCATAGACATCATCCCACATGCAAAGCCCCTCAATACGGTCTATTGTTGAGAGGATATTCTGTTGATTTTTAAATATTCCAGTACATACCTGCCATTCAAAACCAGTAAGATAACTATTCTTAATGATATCAATTCCATTTGTATAATTCCCTGGCGAATGCGAACAATATTTTGATGAGTTTATGTATTCCTTTAGATAATCTCCTATTACAATGTCTGCGCCTGTTTCCACCGCCTTATCGTAAAGGGTCTGGTAAGCATTTTCATCCACCCAATCATCACTGTCGCAAACAATGAAATATTCTCCTGTAGCCAAACGTAATCCGTCTAATTTTGTGCATAAAGTCCCGAGATTACGATCATGACTAATAATTTTTGTATGAGACTTACGATCAGGATAATTATCAATAACATGCTTTAATATTTCAATACTATTGTCTGTAGAATGATCATCAACGAATATATATTCTATATCCAACAGCGTTTGCTCAAAGAGAGAACGAACACAACGTTCAATAAATTTCTCGGTATTATAAATAGGTACAATTACAGAAACCTTATACATCTTTCTATTTTCTTAATAATTTAAGGCCGACAGCAATCGCTGCAGCTAATGCAACGTCAGATAATGACAACTCATACTGATATCTGGTTCTTACCCATCTAACTAAATGAGTCATGTGGTTGCGCATGTCATCAGCCATCATTAAACGCATGTCGTGGTGTATCGAAGAGGATAATCCCTGCTTTAGTAATCGTCTGTAAATAGCGTCAACATCTTCAGCAGGTACATCTACAACAAAATTACGAACCCAATCAGCAAATTGTTTAGTAGCCACCATCTTTAATTCAATATTTGAACTCTGAGTGATAGAATAACGGTTACTGCGATAAAAGAAAGTTGGTTCATGTGTATTGGCGCAACCTTTTTCTTTTGCAGCTATTATGGCCGACAAACAATCAGCCCCCCAAGCTAAAGGTAATTTGTAGAATCCTCCATTTGAAAGTAAAGTAGTTCGACGGAAAAGAAAATCACCTATGAACTGAATAGTTGGCTCAAAAATGCAATTCCATAACATTTGATATGCAGATTGCCAACTTGGCCGATCTTCTTGGAGGTTTAAGAAATCTGAATGTTCATCTATGATTTCTGTACGAGCATGATATAGATCAAGCCCGGGATAAGACACCATTAATTTGTCATATTGTTCGAGGAAATTGGGAGCCAATTTGTCATCGTCACCCATGCACACAACGAATTCCCCCAGAGCCAAAGACAAAAGTTTGTTCCAATTATCGACCACGTCAACAACTCCAATATTTTGGTCATTTTCATAATAACGCAATCGGGAATCATGAAAGTCTGCAACAACAGAAGCTATGTCGTCAGGAGAGCAATCATTAAGAACAATTACTTCAAAATCTTGATTGGTCTGATTGAACAAGCTCTCCAAGCATTCCCTAAGATATTGGATTTTAAAAGCTGGAATTAAGATGGAATACTTCATTTTTTCAAGACCGTTCTTAAATCTTTCACAATATACTTGGTATAATTATCGGCTCCAAGCTCGCTCAAATGAGTGGCATCAGAAAAATAATCCCCATTAGAAACAAAAGACTTATCTGTATAATGATTATAGAATGGGACATTATATTTCCTGCACAAAGCTTTTATTGGTTCGAATGCCCCACCATCATCTAAAAATAAATAACGGGGCGAAACACAAAATACCAACTTTGTTCTTCCTTTGCACTCCTGAATGAACTTCTCTAAAAAATAAATTTTAAGACTGTCAACCTTGTACTCTGTTTTATCCGTAATGGTCAATTGCCCCGGCTTCACTTTATCTTTTTTGGGAGTAAAGCTTTTAAGAGAATGAGAACCATTACGATAGTCGGATAGAAGATTGAAAAATTCCGAATGATACTGGTAAGTTTTAGAGAACATTTTATACCTTTCATTGGGATCAACTTTCCAAAAAACAGAATCTATTTCAGGGTGAGTGAAATAATAAGGCCGCAAAGGATTCACAAAAATAGCATCATCATCCCTGACCATCTCATCTAAGACCGGCAAAATATCATAGATGATCATCTTGGGGTAATACCTTTTGGATATCATCTTCCAGCGCGCATAATGAAAAATAATTCCCATACCGTCTTCCCCACAGTTGTAACAGCTCAATCCCAAAGAATCGGAGATTATATCAGGATTGTAGTGGTAGCGGGCTCTTGAAGATCCAAACACTAACACATCAGCCTTCACACTGTCACAGACATACTTATCTATATAGGTGTTACCTCCTGTAACGTGGTCAAAGAGGTAGTCAGAAGCAACCCCATATCCCCGGTCAATAGCGACAACTAACGCCAAGAACAGCAGAACAAGCAGAAGAAATTTTTTCATTTGTAACTAAAATCCAGAATATATAAACTGCCCACCATAAATGCCAACTGTGGCAATAGCAGTAATCAAAAGGAGATAAGTGGCCCAACGGACAATCACAAACCTGTTGTGTAACAAACGCAACGGCTTAATGTCGTATTCATCCATGAAATCTTTAAAGAGTACAATACCTATCAGAAGTAGTGGACCCACCACACCGACAAATTGGCCTGTGTGGTCTGTGAAGATTTTCATAATGACTGCGCAAGCATCTGCCAAAGTTGGCATTCTAAAGAATATCCATGCAAACGTGACAAGGAGAAAAGTAGAAATTACTCTCAACCATTTGATGCCCCCTGTAGATTGGACCTTGTTAATACCAAGAAATTTCTCAATGATCTGGAACAGACCATGCAATATACCCCATACGATAAATGTCCAGTTAGCGCCATGCCAGACCCCGCTGACAAAAAAAGTAACGAATATATTAAAGTAATTTCGTAACTTACTACAACGATTACCGCCCAAGGGTATATAAATGTAGTCTTTCAACCAAGTTGACAAAGAAATGTGCCAACGGTGCCAAAACTCTGTTACTGTTTGTGAGAAATATGGGCGGCGAAAATTGTTAATTAACTCGAAGCCTAACAACTCACCCACTCCTACTGCCATGAATGAATACCCTGCAAAATCACAGTAAATCTGAAAAGAATAGAAAAAAGCACAAGCCATGCACATGATACCTGGATTGTTCTGATAGTTATCCAGTACCACATGGATACGCATTCCTAAGGTGTCGGCTACGACCACTTTGATAAACATTCCCCAAAGAAGCCATCTCAGACCTTGAACGGCTTGGGCATAGTTGAAAGAACGCCGTGATTTAATTTGTGGCAGCAGATCTTTAGCCTTGCTGATGGGTCCCGAAGCAATTTGAGGAAAAAAGCAGACAAAGAGCATGTAATCCCACCAGTTGCGTTCAGCTTTGATCCGTTGCAGATAGACATCGGCCAGATAGCCGACAGCCTGTAAGGTGTAAAAGGATATGCCTAAGGGCATTACCCAATTCAATCCCGGAAGTCCGACACTGACTCCGCAGAGTGCCAGTCCGGCTGATAACTGAGAACTGATGAAATTATAGTATTTAAACAAAATAAGCGGGATTAGCGCAAGTATAATCCCTGTCCATATCAAGTACTTTTTACATCCGAAAGCTTGATCTTTTTCTATCTTCAGTGCGGCTAAAAAAGTGATAACCGTCACACCAAGAAGCACCAGGGCACACGCAGGATTATATTTGGTGTAGAGCCCATAGGATATAGCGATGAGAACATAATTGCCTAACCGCGGAATCTTCATCATCCAACTATCCCTATATAATATAAGATAGTAGATGGCAAAGATAAACGGAAACAACCAAAGAAACTCGAAAGAATTAAATTGCATGTGTGGGTTGATCTTTCAGTCTTAATGTTCGGTCAAAATAATCGCTCACATAGTGTGTGATGCCCAATGGTGTTAAAGCCCATCTAAGAAATTCAATGACGTAGAATTTCAGAGGATGATGTACTTTCTGCAATGGAAGGTCCTTCCATATGGTTTCACTGCGGTACTTAAAGAATTCTTCCATGTAGGGATGTTTGCATCCCTCTTCCCACGGACGACATCCAGAAAAGTGAATTATTGCTGGATCTACACGAGCTTCGTCATACTCGTCCTTAAATTGATAGATGCTGAAGTTCTGATAATGGTCCTTATAAAGGAACATTGTCTGAAGGTTGTACTTCATGGGAATATATGCTTTGGAGTCCTGAGCCACGAAATTCAAAACATCCTGATCATTCAATACAATACGGTCGGGATATTCCCGCATAAACTTAATAAAACGCTCACCATATCCATTCTCACGCCAAAATTTCAAATTTATGAGGAGAACTCCGGCATTAACATAGCCCTTAGTAATAGGGATATGTAAACGGTTGTAATATTCTAAAATTCCACTCAAGGAATCAGTCACCGCTCCAATAGCCTTTCCTTCTAAATTCATCCCCCATAGATCATGCAAAGATTTTCTAACTATGATGTCACCGTCAAGATAAAGAACACGTTCTACTGAACTGGGAAGAAGGGAATCAAGAAGTAATCGATAAAAGACCTGCCGAGGGTATCGACTATTGGCAAGTTTGGCAAATTCTTCTATTTGCTCGTCACTCACGCGAATGACATGAATCTCATTCTTCTTGTTTTGTCCTTTCACTATGTCAGAGAAGATGGTCACGTCATCTTTAGTGAACGTATCATCTGTGATGACATAAACGCATACGGGCTCTGCTCGGTTGTTCTCACACAACGATTGCAAAGTAACACCATATGGCATCAGAAAATTATGATTCAGACATATGGCTATGTTCATCTGATCTGATTTAAAAATTCTTTTGATTTATCTACCATCTTATCAATTCTCTCATTAATAGGAGCATAGTCTACATCTTGAGGCTCAGCCTCTTCATTGATGCCGAGAAGCATTTTTTCTGCGCCTAATAATTTCAGCAGATTAACATAACGACGATCTTGGTCATCACCATACATTAGCGCATATAGCGGTCTATTGTAGATTAACGAGAATACAATACCGTGATAGGAAGATGAAAGAACATATTCGGCATTACTGATTTGATCAATAAAATCGGAAGCTGTGTCCATACTTAGTTCTTTCACCTTACATCCCAATCTGTCGGCAATTTTTTGAGCCTTTTCCATTACAAGTTGTGGATTGGGCTGGTAAGGACGCGCACAATAGACCAGAACATATTTTTCTCCACTACATTTCTCAGTGCGCATTGTATCCCAAAGCTTGCGGCCCGCTGTTATTGTAGGATCGAGTACCAGTTCAACAGGTTTGGGTAATTTGAATGTGGCGTTTAGATAATCAGCTACCTCTTTTTCACGAACTGATATGGCATCGAAATTCTGGAGAGATTTTTCGAGAAATTCTTTAGATGTTGACTCTAAATCGGCCACAGTGGTACTATCAGCATAGGCAAAAACCTTGCTACCTTCTTTCCGAGTAAAATTCCCCCAAAACACGGGGTCCTGGTAACCGAATATGCGACTATTCCAAAGCTGATCACTACCTATGACATAGGCATCAAAATCTTGTGGAATATTATTTGCATTACAAGCTTCAGTAAGCTGCAGATGATCTCGAAGAAAATCATCAAACAACTTACGACGTTTTGCCACTCGTGCCTTTACCTGATTAAAGGTTAAAAATCCATGAAGATGTCCATGGAACAGAAAATCTCTACGTTTCTTAGAATCGTAACGTTCACGGTCTGTTCGCTCAACCTTTTCCTGGATATAGTTGACGACATAAGAGTCGTTCCCCATGTTTTTCAGCAACTCCTGCAATGCAAATGTTTGAAGAATTGCGCCTATGTTAATAGCTCTGTGAACAGTTAATACACCTGTTTTCATTTTTATTTATTTGTGAATAATGGAACTCAAGCGCTTGTAAGCAGAGTCTCCTATAATACTTCTCAATTTCTGTTTGGCCTTATCAGTTGAAGGCATCTCCAAGCTGTTCATCGTCTTGAGCGCATTACTCTCATTTAGCTCGTCAGTAAAGACTTCAAACAACATGGGGCGCTCGGTAATTTCCGGTGTGAGGAAATGCTCACATACCGACAAAAACTCATCTTTATTATGCGCTGTGATGTATTCAAAGCCAAGATCCTCGGCATAATGTTTCACCAGCAAAGGTGACTTGTTGCCATAGTGTCCACCTGCGGCTATAAACTTATTAGCCTCCTTTCCAAAACGGGATGCGGGATGGAGATATAGTTTAAATTCGCTACCGACAGCATTGTTGACAAGTAAGATTCGAAGATTTTGCCTCACATGATGATTACCCAACACATTCATGTCATAAAAGAAGGCCAAGTCGCCAAATACTCCAAAGTGTATTCGGTCTGGATGTGCCAGTGATGAGCCCACAAGCGTTGACACGCCTCCATCAATGCCAAAGCCTCCAACATTGCAGGAAGAGTTCACCGAGGAAGGTATCTCAAAGAAGTTCCAAGAGCGCAGCGAGTTGAGTATGCCGAAATGAATGAAACTGTTCTCTGGAAGATGGGGAGCCAGCTGCTGAGCCATCCAAATGTTTCCAAAAGGCAGATTGGGTATTTTTCCACTAATACGTTTCTTCTCCTCCCTACATGATTCTAAGAGACTCTCGCCGGGCATCGACCGGCCGTTAGCATAGCTTGTGAAGAAATCCAGATCACTCATCTCAAAAACTTTTGTCATTTTTTTAAAGGGATCCTTCAACAAACCGTCTTCGTCAACGCGCCAAACTTCCTTCGCATAGGCACCAAGTTTTCCTTGCTGGAAATAGTCGCCTGAGACTTGGCCAATATGGATGAGCACCGACAGTTGCAAACAGGGTGAGACGTACCATTCCTGTGATGCTACGAGAGAGAATAGCACCCTGTGCTCACCCTTATAATTGCTGGTATGGTCACAAAACACCACAGCGTTGTTAACTTCGCAGAATTTCTCGATAGCCTCGGTTTCGGCAGCTGTGAAAGCGGTGTGGGCACCCACAAAAATACCTTTCTTTCCTTGTGGCAGTGCAGGCAACTCGTCAGAAGATGAATACCTTTGAATGACACGACAAGAAGGCAAGTCCGTAACACTAAAGTCGGTAGTCTCCGATTTCTCTAAATTAATGTGTACAGGTCCCTTTCCATGATGGTTCAATTCGAGCAAGGCTTTGTTGACTTGTATCATGCAATCCCACGCATCGTCATCGTTATTGACATTGCGTGCCAACACACTGCATTTTGCAATATCTTTTTGGATAGTGGAGCGGTCTATCACCTGTGGTATATCGTGTCCCACACTGGTGATGTGCTGGGTCGAGGTGATTGCCACAACTGGAAGATGACGATAGAAAGCTTCCGTAAGACCGGGCACATAGTTTCTGGAGGCAGTAGCACCTGTACAGCTTAAGACTACAGGCTCGCCTGATTCGGCAGAAAGACCACATGCCATGTATGCAGCACTACGCTCGTCTGCCGCAGAATACATCTCGAAAAAAGGATCTTGCTGCATGCTTAGAACCAAACTCATATTCTGCGTCCCGGGAGAGGCAATAACCTTTCGAATGCCATGGGCCTTCAACAGGTATAGAACAATCTGAGTGTTCCTTGCCGCGGTGTAATGAAATACTGTATTATCCATTGGTTGTTTAAAAATCAAAACTGAGATTACCTGATCCTCCCGTCATCATTACAGTATCACCTACTACGCTGTTACCTAAATCACTGGCAAGGAAAACGGCGAGATTAGCAATTTCTTCGGGCGTGGAGGCACGGCGCAAAGGGTTGGGGTAAGAGAGGTTGTCGCTGTCTAAGACAGCATTCATCATAGGAGTTGCTGTGACTCCTGGAGCAATGCCATTGACGATAATACCTTGTGGAGCCAGTCTTTGAGCAAAACCTAAGGTCAAACCGTTGAGGGCACGCTTAGACAGCTGATAAGGTCCCCAACTTGGACGTTGCGAAGAGGAAGAGCTAATATTCAGGATATGCCCTTTAATGTTTTTTTTAATCATGTCATTAGCAAGAGTCTGACAGAGAAAATAAACAGCCTTAAGGTTTGTATTCATAACCTTATCAAAACCTTCAGGGGTTTTTTCCAGCCAAGGTTCCTTATCAAGTACTCCTGCACTGTTTACAAGAATGTCAACATTATGCTCCTTTAAAAAAACTAATAAATCAGAAATCAAATGTTGGGTTAACGACACATCTTCTATCAAATAGCTACAACCCAATTCCTTAGCAGCTCGTTCGGTTTTTTCCTTACTTCTACCCAGGATTGTAACTGTAGCCCCGCTTTCCAACATTTTTTTAGCAATGGCATAACCTATTCCACTATTTCCACCAGTGATGAGAACATGCTTACCGAGCAAAAGGTTGCTCTCAATATCTTTTACTATCACTGGATGTTTGCGAACGAGCTTGGATAAAAGTACATTCTTCGCTCCTGTCACAATAGCTCCTTTCAATGAATGAAATATCCCCATGGTTCTAAATCCGAATTAGTGATTATTTTTGTTACACATAAATTTTCTCACAACACTCAAAATAAGGGCACGTTCACTTTTAGAACATCCTATATAAAACATTACAAAGGCACTACTGACAAAGCTGGAAAGGCATATAATAACAAAAGACATAAAGCCTTCGTTTAATTGGTTCGACAAAAGATAGGGGAACATGTAAGACAGCACTGCAACCATAAAGACATTAAGGATTACCTTTCGACAGAACTTAAAAGGAGGTAGGCCAATCATTCCTTTCAACAGATATATACGGGCAAGAAGGCAAACGATGATGAAGAAGATTGATATATACACTGTTGACTCTGGAATCCACCCCAACCGCATTGCCACGTAAGAACAGGGAAAATTGAAAACGCTTATGATACCAACAACTAAAGCATATGTGCGTAACCTCCCATTGGCTTGAGCTGCAATGATTAAAGGATTTGCCAACGAATCACAAATGGCAGCAATAAGCATAAGACGTGTAAATAGGACAGAATGGTCTGGAAGAATTTTCAGCCAGAGTTTTAGAATGGTAGGAGTCTCTAACAGAATAGGCAAAGAAAGAAACAACAATAGATAACAACTAAAGCGAGCTCCTTTAAAAATCAACTTAAACATATACTCTCTATCACCATTCGCATAAGATTTGATGATTTGGGGATTAAGCGCAGTAGTAAAATTAACGGCAAAAGCACTCACCGCTGCATTCACTTGGCATGCAACACCCCGGGCAGCATTTACGGCTGGACCACAAAACACATTGATGATCATATTCACACCTTGGTCTCTAAGCACGTTTGTGGAAACCCCAAAGAAATTCCAGCCAGCAAAGCCCAGCATTTCTTTAAACAATGAGCCGTCGAATTTTTTGGTCAGTCGGCATTCGGCAAAATGCTTAATACAATAAAAATGATAGGTCTCTCTTATTATAATGCTTTCAATGAGCAAAAGAAAAGAATAGGAAATCAACTTGTCAGCAGAAGAGATAAAAAGAAGAAAAACAACTGCCAATTTCAATAAAGCATCAGCTATACTGATGTAAGCGTATGCATCCATCTTCTCATGAGATATGACGTCAGCCGAATAAGGTGTTGATGTCATATTCACAACAAAAGCAGCTAACGAGAGTTGAAATACCCAGTTGGCTGCATACATTCTGTCTTCAGGCACACTCATCTTTTCATTCAAAAACCAAATACCTCCGATTTCTCCCACAAGAAGGATGATGAAAGCCAATGCATATTGGGTTTTCATAGAAGTATTGAAAACTTCAGATAACCGATCAAGATCATTTTGGCCAAGAGAATAGGTAAGATACCGGCTAAAGCTGCTCGAAAACGAACCTGAAATCATTGTGAACATGGCCACAAAACCACCTACAGCATTATAAATACCATAGTCCACTACGCCAAGAGTGTTCAAGACGCCTCTACTGGTATAAAGAGCAACCAACATAGTGATGAGCATTCTGCCGTAAAGCAACAATGTATTCTTCGCTATGCGTTTATTATTTTGAGTTTGATCCATTTAAATCAATTTGTACAAAACGCGAGCCCCCCCCACTACACAGCATATTTAAATATTTTCTTGTCATTGGCTCGAATATCAAGAAATACATGCTGAATCGGATAAATGCACTATGGAGAAGAAAACAATCATAAAAGAAACAAATGATAAAAGAATGCGTAATTACCGAGATGAAAAGAAATAAAACCTCCTCCCCCAAACTCCTACAAAGAGGTTTTATGGGGAAATTAAACCACGCTCTTAATCATCTGTCTCCGTATTTAGATTATTATCCGCAGAGTCAAAACGACGGGCTGTATGTATGGTTAAGACATGACGGGGGATGGGGTAGAACCGATGTACCCATTAAATACTATTACTTTGTTAGCATAGAATTATCCCTTTATCCCTTGCCTTTCCTAAAATGCGGTGCAAAGATACAAAATATATTTGTATCAAACAACATTTCAAATGTTTTTCTTTGATGGACTTACACGCAGATATGTTGGCAAACTTCAGAAATTTGTAGAACAAAAAAGATTATCAGAGTTGTTCTAAAAAGCTCTATGCTGAGAAAATTGATTTCAGGGCCACAAGCCATGCTGTTTTCCAAAAAGAACAGATAAAAATGAGGATTGTGGCCCTGGGCTCAATAGCTGTGCCTTCTATTTTGCGGAAGGCTCCGAGGTTGTGTGGTATTTTCCTTTGTCGCTCGCCCTATAGGCATAAGCATTGCCGGTGATGGTGGACAAAGACACGGTGTTGAAGACAATGTCATAGCCTCCGTTTGCGTTTTCCTCGTAAAGAAAAGCTATATTGCCTTTTCTGTCAAGTACCATGGTAGAATAGCACGATGTCGTAGTAGAAATC
>OMXX01000087.1 GCA_900315105.1 uncultured Prevotellaceae bacterium
GTCCGTGAGGGCTGTTATATTTGCCGTTATTAGAGGGATGAGGTCTGAAGGACCGACACCTAAAGTCTTCAGATGTCGCACTTACAGCGCTCCTTTAATAACGTATCTACCGAATAACAGCCCTCACGGACTGCCCTATTAGGTGTCGGGCTTTCAGCCCTCGCAGTCTTGAATTTGTCGAACTGACGTTAGTTAGAACAAACAACACAAAAACAGTCAGCCGCTCTTCGCACAAAGTCGAAAAGCGGCTGACTGCTTTATTCTATAATATACAAGAGTTACTCTGATTCAAAAAATTTTATTCTTCAGAAGAAGCGGTAAACTCTCCATCGCATCCAGAGATCGTATGTCCCTTGAACTTAGCGTATTTTGAATCAGCCTTGGTGAACTTGGTCTTAGGACCACCTAACCTGTTGTATTCAACTTTTATCGGATTGTCACCATAGAACATAAGGCATTCTTCTCTTTCGCCTCTTTTACACAACACATTCTCGTAGGTTGACTGCCATACAGTACCGTTGATTGGGCGGAATACCAATATGTTTCGCTGTGTTTTGGATACTTCTTCCATGAAAACGAGTGCATTCTTGAATTTACCAAGATATTTTGGCAAGACTCCACCGTCATCTTCATCATAGTCAGCAACCTTGCGGATTCCATCTATAGTAACGATTAATGATGATCCATCGCTGTTTTCCTGGATTTCATAGAAATTCTGTTCATCCACCATATTAATCTCCTGTGCCTGAGCATTCATAGATATGAAACCCAGGAACAAGGTTATCATTGGCATAAGGTTAAACATCTTCTTCATATTCATCTACGTTTTAAAGGTTAATACATTTTATTTCGTGGCATTTAATTGGTTAATATCTGCGATTTGCCAGATTTGATTTACCAGTTTGCATGTATGTTAAAGTTTGTTTATGAACTTATAACGATGCAAATATAAGCATATTCTTTCATTCCTCCAAATTTTTTTGTATCTTTTTTCACTTTTTTCTGAAAAAACTTTTTTGGAAGATGAATAAATACGAATTATAGAAGAATTATTCAACTTTTTAGAGGTAAAATAACGCTAAAATCTTCAGCCGTTTTTTCCACTCGGATTCTCTTGTCCATAAGCAACATGAAACGCTTGTCAAGATTCTTAAGTCCTGTGCCGTGAGTGTCCTGTTTGAACAGTTTCGGGAAAATCGGATTGCTCACAACAAGTTCATTGTTCTCGTTCATGTAAACATGAATATTCATTCTATGCTCACTATCAATCATATTATGCACTCCTACATTTTCAATCAATGGAAGAAGCGCAAGTACAGGAATGCCATAATTCATGCAATCGTCAGGAACGTCAAACGTGGCATCCCACTTTCCCGCATATCTCACTTGCATTACCTCGCTGAACGAACGTGCAAAATCCAGTTCCTCTTCAAGTGTGACAATTCCCTTATTCTCACTCTGGAGGATATATCTAAATATATCACTCAAATGATCAATATAACATAAAGCGGTCTTTTCGTCCTTTTTCCTCACCAAACTGCTAATGCCATTGAGGGCATTGAAGAAGAAATGCGGATTTATCTGGTTTGTAAGAGCCGTACACCTGCTTTGCAGACTTTCCATTTTGAGCTGTTTAAGCTCTTCCTCCTTTTTCTTGTGAATACGGTTAAGATAGTCGGTATATCCAAGGAAGAGTCCCATCATTCCAAATACAATGAACTGGAATGTAAGGATGACTGTACGACAGTCGAATCCCGGACATATAAGCGTTGTGACACCTTTATATACCCCGAAGACAAACAGCGTGAAAAGCGTGTTTATCAGGATACGAACCTTTACCGAATGTGTCTGGAGCACCTGCTGGTTCATATACAATGAAACGGAGATAAATACCCAGAACAGCAGGAATCGTATCATTGTGCTATTAATATAACTGCCTCTCGCCTCCTCAGAAATATGATGCCAGTCCATATTAATGAAAACCACATTCGGATAGCTGATGAAGATGGTGCAGACCAAACTCAGCAGCAGAATATTTGATATGTTTTTTTTGTTATTCATTATGTTTTCTTCATTTTAATCTGCAAATATACTGTTTTTTTTTCATATACAATAATAATATATGTAAAAACGAAAAAAAATCACTTCATGCCGATTTCAGCAAGCAGGATTTAAAAACATAACGCATAAACCTATACAAACACTCTTAATTGGGCATTACCGAAAAAAATCAGCATTGCGACTTCGTTTTTCCTTTTAATGCACGAAATCCCAAAAAACAAATTGATATTATTGTTATTATCATAAATAATAACTATCTTTGCACTCAGGAAATTGAGAAAAAGGCAACAAATATTATTCACTAAAATTATATGTCATCATGAGAAAAGAAGAAAAAGACTTCCTCAAGAAGGTTGAAAAGCTCGTCTATGAACAGATGAAGGAGAAGCATGTGAACTGTGATACTGTTTGCCAAAGTCTTGGTATTACGAACCAGAATCTTCGTCGTAAGATACTGGCAATCACAGGTCAGACCGGTGGTAAGTATCTGTTGACAATACGTATGGATTACGCAAAGGAATTATTGTCAACAGGAAGATACACCGTTGGACAGGTGGCTCTGAAATGTGGATATGACGATGCGAACAATTTCAGTCGCACATTCAAGCGCGAAACAGGTCAGAAGCCAACTGAATATGCAGCAAACAACAAGAAATAAAAAAAAGAAGACAACTGAGAATCTATTTCTTCAGTTGTCTTCTTTTTTATATCGTTTTTTACATTGTCCCAGCTATTGCATTCTGACCATAATAGTCGAATCTTATCTGACGGAAATAATGGAGCATCACAGGTGTTACTTTATATAACAGATATCCAAGCACACCGCCAACACTATTGTTCATTATGTCGTTGGTCTCACAGAATCCACACCTGAGAAGATATTGGGTTACTTCTATTGAGCATGAAAGAACCATTGACAAAAGGAAGATCTTAACCAACAGAGGACGCTTGAGGAATACTGATGTGCAGAAACCTACCGGTATGAACATCACGATGTTGAGTAAAGACTCATAAAGCACATCCATTGTAAAGTATTCATTGTAGTTCCAGAAAGGAACGAACTCAACGCCTAACGCACATGTGGAATCCCTGAATATAACCGTTGCGCAAATCAGTAGCACAAGATATTCAATGTAAACCACTCCAAGCAGTCTCCTTAACTTGGTACGGATTAGCTTCCTGCAAGAGAAGATCCATATAGCCATGACACACAAAACAAGAAGAAGTATATCATACAACCACTGAGGGGCTGAGGCATAAACAAAACTAAGAATATTATACATAAGAAAATACGTTTTATTTTTTCATTTTCGCCTATACGGGCGGTTACCCATTTTGTTTTCTGCGTGCAAAGTTATATACTTTTTCCCGAAAAACATAACAATTACGGAAAAAACGACCAATTTTTATAAAACCTTTCACACTTTAAACACTTCTTTGTAATACAGTCACATTTCTGTTAAAATCCTTCAATTTTATCCTCTTTTACCATGCAAAAAAGGCCTAAATTACTCAAAATCAGTGATTATTTTATCCAAAAGAACAAAAAAACAAGGAAAAACTTTTGTATTTATCAAAAAAATACTATCTTTGCAGTCATCATAACCCCTAATTCTATATTACAATGAAAAAGGAAGATAGAGAATTTCTCAAGAAAGTGGAAAGACTTGTCTATGAGCAGATGAAGCAGAAGCACGTAAACTGTGACACGGTTTGCGAGAGTTTAGGTATGACGAATCAGAGCCTCCGTCGTAAAATCCTTGCAATAACAGGTCAGACCGGAGGCAAGTATCTTTTGACCATTCGCATGAAATATGCCAAGGAACTCTTGTCAAAGGGAAGATATGCCATTGGACAGGTTGCGATGAAATGCGGATATGACGACGCAAACAACTTCAGTCGCACTTTCAAGCGTGAAATTGGAGTGAAACCAAGCGAATATGCAGAAAGCCGTAAGAAATAACAGAACATTCAACACGGCTATACCTGTTCAGGATTACAATGAAAACCAAATATAAATAATGAAAGAAATACTACAGTTCCTGCGCGATTTATCGTGCAACAATAATAAGGAGTGGTTTACAGCTAATAAGGACAGGTATCTGAAAGTACAAGCCAAATGGTACGATTTCTGCGAGCAACTAATAAGTGAGGTAGGAAAATATGATAGTGACATAGCACGTCTCACAATCAAGGACTGCACCTACCGCATATATCGCGATACACGTTTCAGCAAGGACAAGACACCTTACAAGACTCATTTCGGCGTTTTCCTTGCCCCAGGAGGAAAGAAATCAATGCACGCCGGTTATTACTTCCATGTAGGAACCGGCGGCGGTAATTCATATCCTGAAGCACACATGCTTGCTTCGGGCAATTATTGTTATGACAGTAAGACCGTCAAGGTGTTGCGCGAGGATATAAGCGACGGCTGGGAGGAATTCAGCAAGGATGTGTTGAAAAAGGCAGATTCTTCATTCTTCGTCGATATGGACGGAGCCTTGAAAAAGGTTCCAAAAGAATATCCTGCTGATGCCCCATACGCCGACTTCATGCGTCTGAAGAGCTATTGTCTGATGCAATACGTTGACGACAAGTTCATCACCTCCCCCGACCTCGTAAAGCGCGTGGCAGAACTGTTCCGCACCACAAAATCGTTCAACGACTATGTGAATCGGGCTGTGGACTATGTTCAGGAAGAACAGGATTGACAGCAATAAGAAAATCCCTTATAACATCCTTCATCCGCCCATATAGAAATGGGACTTACATAGGAGTTATAAGGGATTTACTTTGGACCTACCATCCTTTATCTTAACAGAATGTTCCGATCCTGCAATATTGGAAATTGTCAGAAACCAATACCGATGTTTAGCGAACGGTATTTGTTACCACGACCTTCCTGCCATTGTGTATGTATATACCATTGGTAGGATTTTTCACCACCTGACCATTGAGATTGTAGTATCTGCCATCAGCTGATGCTCCTACATTCTGGGCAACATATTCAATACCAGTAGAACCTTCACTTGGAACGAGCCATATGCCACTCACCTTCAGACTGTTGTTCCAGTCAACCTTCAGTACATGCAGATGAACGAAGTCATCAACACGTTTTTCGTTTGATGATGTCAGCTTTGTCTTGAAATCATCCAGAGGTATTACGATACACTTCAGCTCATTGTCCCAATACCTGTCGTTTTCATTGAATGAAACCTTTATCTCCTTCCATTGCCCATGAGCAACAAGTCGGTTGGCAAGTAGTCGCAGATTGTTACCCTTTCCCTTGATGATAATCTTATCGTAGTTGCTGATGTCAGCATAATCATCATGATCCACATTCACGAATCCAGCCACAGCAACACCACTTCCTGCCTCCTGCTTCACATTCCAGTCAACATTGCCAGGCGTTTCAAACAACACATTTGAGTCCTTGCCAGTACCATCCCACTTGTGGAAGAATGATGCCGTCAGAGGTACCCATTCAGCCAAAGGCTCAAAATCATCAATCTCGAATGTATTCTCTATCATCGACATTACCAAGAATGACCTTTGGGGAAAATATTGCTCATGAAGGCGCTTACGTTCTGCCATATACGTACCGTCAACCGTATATAGCTCACCCTGAGTCAGATAAGGATGCACATCTCTGCGATAGTCTCCCCATCGCGCAGCCTCTGCGTAAAGGGCTGTAGAGATTGTATTATAAAGACTGTCCCATACTTCCTCCGTGTTCTTTGCGCCAAGCATGCCATCGTCAGAAAGAAGCACTTTCGCACGCTCCATGTATTTCATGAAAAAATGCTTATTCTCCATCAGGTGATTGAAGATACCCGTAGGACTCTCATCACCGCTATTCTTTGTCAACACATTCTCGTAAGGGTTGTCTATGATGATTTCCGAATCCCAGCAAAGGAACCTGAAGCCCTGACTCTCCTCGCCTTTTCTCCTTATGGCATACCAGTTATGATGATCCCAGTCCGTGTTGCCGGCATACTGATTTATAAGCATATAGTCGATGAAGTTGTCAATATCGAGCAGTACTTCTTGTGAAGGATCGTCATTTCCTTCTGCATCTTTACCCTGAAGCTGGTTGTAATATACGTCATCAGAGGCTTTAGCGGCGGTTTCAACCATCTTTGCCCATGCTTCCAAGTCACCCTCAGAAGCCTCGATGTGGTTACCTCCCTCCTCCTCTATCTTTATCACGTCAATATCCTCTTTCTTGCCTCCGAGATGATCCTTACCATATTGGTCGTCAACCCTCTCGGCAATGTTGTACAGTCCCCAGTACATACCGTTCAGGAATACATGGACATACAGGGCATTAACACTTGTCCATCCCATCTTACGCTGTATTCTCCTCGCCCACACGTCACGGGTATATTGCGCCTTCTGACGGTTAGACTCCATCCAATGCTGCCAACTGTTGCCGAAATGGCATCTTAGCACCAACTGATTGTATTTCTCCGATTCATCCTCGCCAAAGAGCGGATATTTCAGCGTCTTCTCTCCATACTCCTTCTTGAACACAAGACGAAACGAGTGCTTCGGATTTTTCTCAGCAAGACGACCATGACCGCCATGAAGCCGCAATCCACATGTTACGGAGAAATCATGGTCACAACCAAACAGCTCTGCACTAACAGGACGCGTCCAGCCATTTCCCGTAGGATCACCGACAGGAGGCCCTGTAAATATGTATATACCGCCTTTCTCCTCATCAGCCTCATGGCTGAACAGGTAATCCCTGTCAGTAACAATACTGAGAACCGGTATAGAGAGCAAGCCCGCTTTTATCTTTTCAGCAAGAATAGGATCACCAGCCATCTCCTGATCCATACCATAGTCGGCAGGAGCTACGCCAAACGCCTCGGTGAAAGCGCCCCACTCTTGTGGATAGCCTTCCGGAGCATCTGACTGATGCAGCACATCATCAAGAAACAGGTATGTCGCCGTTGCTATATTAGAAAGAAGTCCCTCTGCACCAACCACAGCGGTTCTTACAACCGTAGTTCCCTTTATCGTTATCGGCTCTGTGTAAAGCGCACTCTCTGCCGTAGGAGCACTACCGTCGAGCGTATAGCGTATTGCAGCGCCTTCGGCAACAAGGCTCTCGTTGTCTGTAATAGTCAGTTCAAATGGTTTGTCGTAGAATCCATGTTTCTGGCTCAGTTGTAGATTTTGTGCAATAGCCGATATGCCCACAACAAGGAGCAAGGCTACAGATAGTAGATTTTTTTTCATAAAATCGTTTTTTGTTACAGGTATGCTGTTCACACCTAAATGTGAATTACACAATGTGATAGAATAATATTGTTTTAATTCCTAAAAAAATTGTTTTTTAAACTTTCCAAGTGCAAAAGTACAAAAAAAATTGAAATAAACGAAAAAACATCGTGTTTTTTTGATTTACCGCCTCTTACACGCAACATTAATTATATAGAACCCAAAATATTTGGCGTTCTGCGAGAAAATAAGTAACTTTGCACTCGTCAATTAAAAAAGGACTTCTTACGAAGAAGCATTCGTCAACAAAAATAACATGTCGGAAAATATAACAAGGATGGAGCGTGGCATACAGCGCCGTACCGAATTACTATTGGGCAACGAGAACCTATCACGTATTCAGAAAGCAAAGGTGCTTATCTTTGGCTTAGGAGGCGTAGGCTCATGGTGCGCAGAGGCTTTGGTGCGTAGTGGCATCCGCCATATCACCATTGTGGACTCTGACCGCGTATGCGTAACCAACTGCAACCGTCAGCTCATGGCAACGACAAAGACAATCGGTCAGGTGAAGGTAGAAGCCTTACGCACACGCTTGCTCGAAATAAATCCCGATGCTGAGATTGAGGCTTTACAGAAGATATACGATGCAACAACCGCGGAGTCGTTCCACATGGAAGACTACGATTTCATAATTGATGCCATCGACTCGCTTTCAGCAAAGGCAAACCTGATACTTCGTGCAACAAGCCTCCCGGAACATATCACATTCATATCCTCAATGGGTGCAGCCCTGCGCACAAATCCGTTTATGGTAAGAAAGGCTGAGTTCTGGAAGGTGAAGGGCGACCCTTTGGCTCGTGCCATCAGAAAGAAATTCAAGCACATGAAGGTTTCTCCAGCAAGAAAGTTCCAATGCGTGTATAGCGAGGAGAAGCCTATAGAGAACAAGGGTGAGAACAAGGCTTGCGGTACGGGAGGCTGTCTATGTCCGAAGGCAAAGTTGCTTAGTGGAGAACGTGGTACTGACACAGCCGTATATGATGCTCCCGGAGACCAGCGTCTTGTAGAACACGAATGGTGCTCGTCAAAGGCTCAGATCAACGGTTCTCTCTGCCACATCACCTCTATCTTCGGCATGTCAATAGCCGGAATGATTATCAACAAGATTATAGGTGTTGAGTGTTAGATTATAGGTGTTAGGTGTTGGGTGTTGGGTGTTAGGTGTTGGGTGTTAGGTGTTTGGTGTTAGCGTTAATTGTTAATTATTAATTGTTAATTGTCAGAATGGAATATATGTCTCAGGAAGGCTACGACAAGTTGGTAGCCGAATTACAGGAAATAATAAATGTTGAGTTGCCAAGAGTCAAGGATGCTATTGCAGAGGCTCGTGACAAAGGCGATCTCAGCGAGAATTTCGAGTATCATGCAGCCAAGCGTGAACAAGGCAAGCTGTTAAGCCGAATAAGCTACAAACAGAAGATTCTTGAGAACGCGAGGGTGATTGATGCATCTGTGCTCGTAAGTGATACCGTAGGACTTCTCCGCAAGGTAGAAATGACCAACTTAGGCAACAACGCCAAGATGACATATACCATCGTTAATCCCCATGAGGCTAACCTCAAAGAGGGCAAGATTTCAATCAAGTCACCTATTGCCGAAGCTCTGTTAGGCAGGAAAATAGGCGAAACAGTTGAAGCCCACGTCCCGTCAGGCATTCTCAAACTCAGAATTGACAATATCACATTATAACAGCATGAAGGCCCGCAACCGCGAGCCTTCTTGTTTTATATATAGTTATACTTTAATTTGAGGTGATAACGCTTTGAATCATAAGTTATTGCCATATTCCCTTCTTTTATGTCATCAAGAGGACTAAGCGATAACGCCACATGTCCCATTGTCCTACGGAGATTTATCTCCACACACGGATGAAGAAGGAATCCGTCGGCATCGTCCTTTGCCACAATCATCATATCAACACCGAAACGTATATCGGAGATGGCTGATTCTACAGGCAACACGGAGAACATTTCGCCAAGCTCTTTCTCAAGATGTGCGGTTATCTCATCAAGAAGTTCGAGCGATACGTATCTGCTCATAATCTCACGTTTCACAGCCTCCGTGACAAGAAGATTTCCCGTATAGGCACCGTTCTGAGTCTGGAAAAGCGACAATCCAAGATAGTGCACCTTTCCTTTTGCATCGCGACGGAACTCCATGCCAAAGTCCTTAACCTTATTATATAAAGGCTCAACCATCACCCCTCCCTGAAGACGGATCACGTTACTTACCCAGTTCATAGCATTCTCCGTTTGCTCTCCGTTTTGGAAATAGCGCACCCCTCTCCCACTCGAGCTCCATGGAGCCTTTACTACTATGTCTCCATCACTTTGCAATCGTTCTAAAAAAGAATGATAATCAGTAACATAAAGGCTTTTACCGCAAGTTTTACTTTCTATCCCTTTCCTGACATTTTCAAGGATGGAAGTAGTGCATTTTCTATTGGAAAGAAGCCTTATTTTCTGCACCGCATCCTTGCTTGGAAGAACTCTTTCGGGCACACCTGCTGAAAGGAGTTGGAAACGTATTGCGAGATCCCATCCCCAAGGGTCAATAGCCGAAGGGGTACAGGTACTAAGCACATGGGCAATCTGTTCCATCGTACAGAACTCCACAGCAGGCTTACGCTCTGCCTTAAGCCTGCGGTAGGCAGACTCCGCAAAGTCTATGTCATCGACAATCACCACATCACCCTCATTCGACCATAGCGCAGGCAAATAGCACAAGTCGCTACGTAACTGCCTACCGGCATGAGGAGCCGTAAAACGCTCGATGTTTGATGCAAGGGCAATATCGTGTTCTGGATTGAAAATTCTTATAGTCATTTGATCCTTGTTTTTGAATTAAGAAGTAAAAGGGAAAAATTAAAAAGTATGGTTAGTATTTTCCCCTGAAAGCCATTAGCTGCACTTAGTAATCATACTTTTTACTTTTAAATTTTTACTTTTTACTTTAGAAAATGCTTTCTTTTTCTCCGCAAAGATACGGAAAAATATCGTATAATTCAACCAAGAACTGCTAAAAAATGTAAAAAAGACATACTTTTTGCCACCTTGACTTTGCAATTTGCAAAAATATGAGTACTTTTGCAGTTAAAAATTGAAGTAGCACTTAAATCACGAAAAGACATCGCGAATGGAGGTATTTTTCAGAACACATTCATACATGGTCGAGCATACCAATACGAATCTTCGTCGTAGTCTGATGGACGAAATAGATTGGACGGATCGCTTGATTGGAATAAAAGGCACGCGCGGTGTTGGAAAAACAACATTTCTGTTACAGTACGCTAAAGAGAACTACGGTCCATACGACAGACGTTGCCTCTACATCAACATGAACAACTTCTACTTTCAGGGACGGGGAATTGCAGACTTTGCAGGAGATTTCTACCGTCGGGGCGGTCGCGTACTTCTCATTGACCAAGTGTACAAGCAGAGTGACTGGAGCACAGAACTGAGAAGATGCTACGACCTCTACCCTGAGCTTCAGATCGTGTTTGCGGGTTCAAGTGTGATGCGACTCAAGGACGAGAACCCAGAACTGAACGGAATAGTCAAGAGCTACAACCTGCGAGGATTCTCTTTTCGCGAATATCTAAACATTGAAACGGGAAACAACTTCAATTCATACACACTTGATCAGATACTCCGCAACCATGAGCACATTGTAAAGGAGATACTGCCAAAGGTTAGTCCCTCACAATACTTCACAAAATACATCGAACACGGTTTCTACCCACTCTATCGTGAGCATTCCGACTATCAGGAGAACCTGCTCAAGAGCATGAATATGACAACCGAGGTCGATATTCTCCTTATCAAGCAGATAGAGCTCAAATACCTCCCAAAGATTAAGAAACTGTTCTATCTACTTGCTGTAGACGGTCCAAAGGCACCGAACATAAGTCAGTTGGCTCATGAGGTTGAGACATCACGCGCTACCGTGATGAACTACATCAAATACCTTGCCGACGCACGATTAATCAATATCATCTACCCTGTAGGTCAGGAGTTTCCTAAGAAGCCGACAAAGGTGATGCTCCACAACTCCAACCTGCTCTCTGCCATCTACCCTATCAACGTGGATTTGCAGACAAAGATGGAGACATTCTTCGTCAACACCATGTGGAAAGACCACAAGGTGAACCAAAGTCCGCGCGACACCTACTATATAATAGATGGTAACAAAAGGTTCCGCGTATGCAATGCCGAGGCCGACCGCAAGGCAAGATATAATTCAGACATAACATACATACGCTACAATACGGAAGTGGGCAAGGATAACCTCATTCCGTTGTGGCTACTTGGATTCCTATATTAATGAGGCAAAAGGCTAAAGGCTTAGGTCTAAGGTCTAAGGACTAAGGGCAAAAGGGCTAAAGGCTAAGGAACGAGGTCTATGGTTGAAAACCTTTGACTTTTGACCTTTGACTTTCGACAAAGAAAACAAAACATTTTACAAATAAAATTTTTATCTTATAACAAAAAAATGGCTAAAGAAAAAAAGTTTATCACTTGTGATGGTAATGAGGCTGCTGCACACGTAAGCTATATGTTTACTGAGGTAGCTGCTATCTACCCAATTACCCCATCTTCTCCTATGGCTGAGCACACCGACGACTGGTCAGCTCGTGGCCGTAAGAACATGTGGGGACAGGAAGTTCTCGTACAGGAAATGCAGTCAGAGGGCGGTGCTGCTGGTGCAGTTCACGGTTCTCTGCAGGCTGGTGCTCTCACCACTACCTATACTGCTTCTCAGGGTCTTCTCCTTATGATTCCTAACATGTACAAGATCGCAGGTGAGCTTCTCCCATGTGTATTCGACGTTTCTGCCCGTACACTTGCTTCACACTCACTCTGTATCTTCGGTGACCACCAGGACGTAATGGCTTGCCGTCAGACTGGCTTCGCTATGTTTGCTTCAAGCTCTGTTCAGGAGGTTATGGACCTTACAGCTGTTCCTCACCTCGCTACTCTCGAGACAAAGGTTCCATTCATCAACTTCTTCGATGGTTTCCGCACATCTCACGAGTATCATAAGATCGAGGTTATGGACATGGAGGACATCAAGGCTATCACTCCTATGGAGTATGTCGAGGAGTTCCGTAACCGTGCACTCTCTCCAGAGCGCCCTGTAACACGTGGTACTGCTGAGAATCCAAACGAGTTCTTCACACACCGTGAGGCAAGCAACACATATTATGAGAATATCCCAGACGTAGTAGAGAAGTACTGTCAGAAGATGACCGAGATCACTGGTCGTGACTACCACTGCTTCAACTACTATGGTGCTAAGGACGCTGAGAACATCATCATCCTCATGGGTTCTGCTTGTGAGGCTGCTAAGGAGGCTATCGACTACCTCATCTCTCAGGGCAAGAAGGTTGGTATGGTTAACGTACACCTCTATCGTCCATTCTCTGTTAAGTACCTCCTCGCTGCTGTTCCTAAGTCAGTTAAGAAGGTTGCCGTACTTGACCGTACCAAGGAGCCAGGTGCAGAGGGTGAGCCACTTTACCTCGACGTTAAGTCTGCATTCTACGATGTAGAGAACCGTCCATTGATCGTTGGCGGTCGTTACGGTCTCGGCTCTGCTGAGGTAACTCCAGCTAAGATCATCTCTGTATTCAACAACCTCGAGCTTCCACAGCCAAAGAACCACTTCACAGTTGGTATCGTTGACGACGTTACAAACCTCTCTCTCCCTGTTGTAGAGGAGATGGCTCTCGGTGGCAAGTCAATTCAGGAGTGTAAGTTCTTCGGTCTTGGTGCCGACGGTACTGTAGGTGCTAACAAGAACTCTGTAAAGATCATCGGCGACAACACCGACAAGCACTGTCAGGCTTACTTCTCTTACGACTCTAAGAAGTCAGGCGGTTTCACCTGCTCACACCTCCGTTTCGGTGACGAGCCTATCCGCTCTACATATCAGATCACCACACCAAACTTCGTTGCTTGTCACGTTCAGGCTTACCTGCACATGTACGACGTAACACGTGGTATCCGTGAGAACGGTTCATTCCTTCTCAACACTATCTTCGAGGGCGAGGAGCTCGTTAACTTCATCCCTAACAAGGTAAAGCGCGTATTCGCTGAGAAGAACATCAAGGTTTACTACATCAACGCTACAAAGATTGCTCAGGAGATCGGCCTTGGTAACCGTACCAACACTATCCTCCAGTCAGCATTCTTCCGCATCACAGAGGTTATCCCTGTTGACCTCGCTGTTGAGCAGATGAAGAAGTTCATCGTTAAGTCTTACGGCAAGAAGGGTCAGGACGTTGTTGATAAGAACTACGCTGCTGTTGACCGCGGTGGTGAGTACAAGCAGCTCGCTGTTGATCCTGCATGGGCTAACCTCCCTGACGACGCAGTTAAGCAGGACGATGCACCAGCATTCGTTAAGGAGCTCGTTCGTCCTATCAACGCTCAGGCAGGTGACCTCCTCAAGGTTTCTGACTTCGTTAAGCACAACACAGTTGACGGTACATGGCAGAACGGTACTGCTGCTTACGAGAAGCGCGGTGTTGAGGCATTCGTACCAGTATGGAACGCAGAGAACTGTATCCAGTGTAACAAGTGTTCATTCGTATGTCCTCACGCAGCTATCCGTCCATTCGTACTCGACGCTAACGAGCTTGCTGGCATCGACACTCCTACACAGGAGATCAAGGCACCTGCTGCATTCAAGGGCATGAACTTCGTTATCGCTCCATCTCCACTTGACTGTCTCGGTTGCGGCAACTGTGCCGACGTTTGCCCAGGCAAGAAGAACAAGGAGACTGGTGAGAACGAGAAGGCTCTCAAGATGGTTGCTTACAACCCAGACGCAGAGGATATGCAGAAGCTCGCTAAGGATTGGGATTACCTCGTTAAGAAGGTTCACACAAAGCAGGATCTTATCGACATCAAGGCTAATCCAAAGAACTCTCAGTTCGCTACCCCACTCTTCGAGTTCTCAGGTGCATGTTCTGGTTGCGGTGAGACACCATACGTTAAGCTCATCTCTCAGCTCTTCGGTGACCGTGAGATCATCGCTAACGCAACTGGTTGTTCTTCAATCTACTCTGCTTCTATCCCATCTACTCCTTACACAACCAACGAGAAGGGACAGGGTCCAGCATTCGACAACTCTCTCTTCGAGGACTTCTGTGAGTTCGGTCTCGGTATGGTTATCGGTAACAAGAAGATGAAGGAGCGCGTTGCTAAGCTCTTCCAGCAGCTCATCGACTCTGACAAGACTCCAGCTGACTTCAAGGCTGCTGCTGCTGAGTGGATCGAGAAGCGCGAGGATGCTGACGAGACAAAGCGTCTTGCTGCTATCCTCAAGCCAATGATCGCTGAGGGTGCTGCTGCTGGTTGCGACGTTTGCAAGGAGCTCAAGACTCTCGACCACTATCTCATCAAGCGTTCACAGTGGATCATCGGTGGTGACGGTGCTTCTTACGATATCGGTTACGGCGGTCTCGACCACGTACTCGCATCTGGTGAGGACCTCAACATCTTCGTTATCGATACAGAGGTTTACTCTAACACAGGTGGTCAGGCTTCTAAGGCTACTCCACTCGGTGCTATCGCTCAGTTCGCTGCACAGGGTAAGCGTATCAAGAAGAAGGACCTCGGTATGATCGCTACAACTTACGGCTACGTTTACGTTGCTCAGGTTGCTATGGGTGCTGACAACGCTCAGTGTCTCAAGGCATTCCGCGAGGCAGAGGCATACCACGGACCATCACTCGTCATCGCTTACGCTCCATGTATCAACCACGGTCTTAAGATCAAGGGTGGCATGGGTCGCTCACAGGCTGAGGAGGCTCGCGCAGTTGAGTGCGGTTACTGGCATCTATGGCGCTTCAACCCAGAGTTGGCTGAGAAGGGACAGAACCCATTCTCTCTCGATTCTAAGGAGCCACAGTGGGATAAGTTCCAGGACTTCCTCATGGGCGAGGTACGTTACCTCTCTGTTAAGAAGGCATTCCCAGCTGAGGCTGACGAACTCTTCGCAGAGGCACAGAAGATGGCACAGCGCCGTTATCAGTCATACGTTCGCCAGACAAAGATGGATTGGTCAGAGGAGCTCTAATCGCTTCATCTTGAACAAATAGCATAAATAAAGAAGGTCGCGAGTATTCTCTCGCGACCTTTTTTGTTTCAATACCCCTACCCTTTTAAACGCTAAGCCGCAAAGAGTTTTCACGGCGAGCACCGAAGGTGCAACACATAACAGGGCGTTGCGTGAGCGCCGTTACATAAAGGGGGTTATTGTAATTAACGTGAGTTCGACGAATTTATTCAGTTGTATATTGTTGATTATTATGTAGTTGAAAGAGCTCTGAAGGAGCGATACCTAAAAGGGCAGTCCGTTAGGGCTGTTATATTTGTTGATATAGGGGGTATGAGGTCTGAAGGACCGACACCTAAAGTCTTCAGGTGTCGCACTTACAGCGCTCCTTTAATCACTCATCTACCGAATAACAGCCCTTACGGACTGCCCTATTAGGTGTC
>OMXX01000043.1 GCA_900315105.1 uncultured Prevotellaceae bacterium
AGTCCGAAACGTTCGAGCGTACCATATGGTATCTCGCTTTCTTGAAAATGATTAATCATACTTTTCAGATTACAAAATTTATACTATTGCCCAACATGGACAGTTTTCTGATGCAAATTTAGAGCTTGTTTCCATATTAGATTATAAATACGGTATTTGCAGGTATCTTATTTAAGAAGGTTTAATTTAATAGTATGGAAAATACGCAAAAATCATACTATAAACAAAAAGAAAGTTAGAGTTCGATTATTGGAAGAATCGTTCTTCTTTAAGTATGAGATTATGTCCTTACCTTTGTGGCATGAAAACAATCAAACTCATCACCTTATCGGCTTTTTTCTTTTGTCTGAACATGCCTTTATATGCTCAGTTCAATACAGTCGGCACAATAAACGACAAGCGTATATACACAACAAATCCGCCAAAGCCAAAAAAGACTCTGACGGACAGCATCGTAGTTGCTGCCTCTGCTCCTGATTCAACAACTACAGGTAATGATGGGGACGGACAAAACATTGTTACAACATCGGATAATCACAATCTGATGTCGCTTGTAGCTCTGCCACTGGAGAATATTCACATCAATTCGGGATTCGGTATGCGACAGCATCCCATCTATCATAAACGGATCATGCACAATGGCATCGACCTTTCCGCTCGATACGAAAAGGTATATTCGATGTTTCCAGGTACTGTCATCAAAGTGGGACAGGATAGCAGGTCGGGGAAGTTCGTGACGGTAAAGACAGGAGATTACACCATCAGCTACTGCCACCTGTCTCAGCAACTGGTCAAAGTGGATGATTATGTTTATGCAGGAAGAAACATTGCTATATCAGGGAATACAGGTACATCAACAGGGCCACACCTTCACATAACAGCAAAAAAAGATGGCCAGGCTTTTAACCCGACCACCCTTATTGATTATATCATCTCTGTAAAGAAATGATATTTGATAATAGAACCTTCTTAATATAACTTTATTTTACGGTTGCTTTAACTTTTGGTTTACCAGCAGGTGAGTTTTTATCGACCTCAAATTTCTTAGAATATTTACCTGCGGGTAGATCAGAGAGAACAAAAGCATTGCATTTGCGCCCTGCGACAACTTTATCCGTTGCAGCTGTATTGACTGCGGTAGCAATTAATCCAACTAAGGCTCCAAATCCACTACCACCTCCACTAACACTTGTATCAACTGAGATTTGACCTTCTCGCTGGTAAAGTGTCTGGCCTGTCTTTGTTGAGCGAAGAATATATTCTATGTCAACATACAATCGTCCACCAACGTTATTCCTTCGCCAGTCCTTGATGATGGTAAACATAGCAGCATCTGCACCAAGTACCTTCTGGAACATAGAGAGATCTTTGTCCAGAAACATCTCGGCATCATATGCACTTTCCTGCTGATACATTTCCATTGTTAGATATGGTGAATATACGTAATATCCCTTTTCACAGAGAGGAAGGTATAATGTCGTGTAAAAGAAATCCTTTGCCTCTGCATGGGTAGTTTGATTGATAGGCGGCATGATTGCAATGCTCATAGGCTTTTCTTCATACATGGCAGGATACTGTTCTCCCATAGTCTTAGGAGTCGAACATGATACTAATGTAACTGCAACCAGTACGAATAATATGAACTTTTTCATTTTTCAAGTTGTTTAATGATACGTGAAATATATTTTTCGGACTCTGGATATAGCGAAATCTCTTTCTTTAAGAAATCAATTCCTTCTTGCTTTTTCCCTATTTTGTAGAGTAGATATCCGTATTCTGCATACATGCCAGGAGGCACGACACCACGGACACCTTTTTGCTTGTCAGTCAATTTCTTATACTGTTCAAGAACCTTTACTTGCAGTTCTTCTGTAGGTTCTTTGTTGTATTCATATGCTATATCTTCATAATTATACCATGAGTATAACGTCTGGGTTGTATTACATGATGTAATAAACATAGCCATTGTAGCGACAACGCTTAAATAGATTGTTCTTTTCATATTTACGGCAACATTATTTGTTTAACTTCTTGTGTGGAAACAAAAATTTTCTTTTGGTACAAAGTCTTGCCTTCACTTGTCACCTTCAGGTTCCTGGTACCCGTTGTGATAGCATACTGTGTTCCTCGGCGATTGGCCTTCTTGGCTTTAACAACTTCTGCTGTAAAAGGGGCTGCATCGTCAATAGAAACTTGAACTTGTTTACCTCCGTATTCTTCTTGACCAACAAACAGGAGATAAGCAGCATCTTCTTTACCGCCTTGCTGGGCAACAGGAAGGTGTGCTCTGCAACCTGCCATCAAAAGCGCAAGACTGAAAATTAAAAAAAGACTCTTTTTCATTTAATTTGTTCTATAATATAATTAGACATGTTTGTTGAATCGATTGTTTCTGAAGATGTGACTTCAACGAATGAGTATTCTGTCTCAGGAGTGTCGCCACCTGTCGATATAACTTTTGCAGTACCTACAGTCTTACCTGGAAGGGTGACCATAATGCCTGTTTGAGGATTCTTCACCTTCTTGCCCTGAGTCTTCACATTGAAAACCATTCCGGTCTTGATTCCCTGACTGTTACCACCAGCAATAAGAACGGCATCACTATCATAAGAAAGGAAATATGTCTTCCATGGACTGTTTGTACATTTATTAATTATATTCTCTACTAGCTGATTAATAGCTTCAGAAATAGCCTTGTCACTTAGCGTAGCGTCATAGCTGGCTTGACCTCCCACGCCCATTGTAGTCTTTGTGGTTAATTCCGCTGAACCTTTGGCTTCATCAGAATAGATAATAAGTCCTGTGGAAACATCAACAAGACGAATTGCAACAGCAGCTTCTACTGTTTGCGTTTTCTGAGAAGTAAAAACTCCATTCTTACCAGTATTCTTACGGCCATACTCTGTAATAGAGCCAATAATCATATAGTCAGCACCTATTGCAGAAGAACCACCTCCATTTTTTTGGCATTCCTCTAAAAGAGTCGCCATATCACTACGTTCGAGCAACAAGAATTTGCCCGAAGCAGCAAGTTTTGCCGAAAGTATGTCGAGTGCCTGTTTCCCCATAGGATCATTCTCTTTGTCATAGAAGATTCCCTTTGCATACTGGGTCTCATTGGAAAACCTGCCAATGGCAACTTTTCTTTTGAGTACCATACCTTCGTCTTGGACAGTATTAACTGTCTTTTCCACGATTTCAGTTTTTCTCTGAGCTGATGCACTATAGCTGATAGTAAGCACCAAAGCTAACGCAATTAGTTTTCTCATAAAAATCTGTTTATTATGTTATTTGATATTTTTTGCATTCTGCAAAATTATATATAATTTGCTACTTAAAATGAGTTGTTTTAGCTTTTGACATTCTGATGATTACGAATTTAACCTGTCGGGTTAACAGTAAACCGAGGCGTCTTACCCTTTATCCGATTTTTCAATACTAATAACATTACCGCAATAGGGGCAGTTGAAACTGTAAAAGCCAAGTTGCTCTGTTTCATGATACCCTTCGACAAGTGAAGCCATCGGTACCTGAAGAGCTTTTGCAAACTTTGCAAGAACAGTGATGGTAATATTCTTTCTTTCATTGACAACCTCACTCACATATTGTGGAGATACATTCATAATCTCAGCAAGCTGAAGTGTGCTAATATTATGTTCTTTCATTATTTTATCAATCCTAAGCATGTCTTAAATCAATTTTTAGTATTCACGGAAACTATCATCATTACAATCATCAATACAGTCGATATCATAGCCAAAGCTATCATCGTCATGAGAACCATATTCATCATAATTCATACAGCAATCTGCATAACCATCTTCATATATCAGATTAAATCTGTCAGTAGGTAATTTGGAATGGGTTTTGTTGAAACCTATATTTTTCCTTAGGTTGTTTATCAAAGCACCGAATAAAAGAAAATCAAATAGTCCCATAAGCATTCTTTTTTAAGTTTTACGGTGCAAAGGTAAAATGAGATAGTGCAGTCTATCTTCACAGATAAAAAAAGTTATTGTTTTCCTGCATTTTGTGGTATAAGCATCAAGAAGGAGCAACTTACCTCCCGGTAAATTGCTCCCAACAGCATTTGCTATTATTCGGCATCTGAAACCTCGGAAATTCAAAGATGTACCACTTCGAATAAGTGCCGATGTCCGCGCCTATGTTTCACTCAATTATTGATACTTCGGAATTTTTCTAATTCCCTCTCGTAAGGTTTATGGCATTGAGGGCATCCAAATACAGTGTGCACAATAACATCCTCAGTTCCATCATCAAGCCTCACCTTCTCTTCTATTGATATATCGCCAAGTTGTGTACCACATTGGGGACAAAAGAATATATTCTTATTGTTATGTCCCTTCCCTTCGCATTCTTGAAGTCGTACAGGGATGCGACCGTTACGTCTATGCCTTGCAATTAACCTATCAAACAGATTATCATTGCAACATGCTAAGCAAGAAGGACATATAACCCAACCATTTTCACATTTCTTGCTATCTCTGCTATCTATTAATCCTTTCTTGCAATTATTGCATTGACTTAAATAAATCTCAGTTCTGTATTGTGAGCACTGACTATTGGCACATGAAAAGAATCTACTTCCATTAAGTAATGTCCCCCTAGTTGAGAATATCATGTGACCACAACTTCTACATATAAGCCTGGCATATAATTTCTCTGCCTGTCTAACTTCCCCAGCAAAGTTAGAAACGGCTTCCACTGGGATATTACCTTTTTCTGTAACCTCTATCAATTTATAGCCTAAGATTTCTGCTGCATGATACAAGGTGTACTTATGCCAGTCTCCTTGCTTATCTAATGTCTGTTCATCTAACATGTTACAGAAACATTCGTCGCTTCTACACCAAAAGAATGGCAAGTTCGATACTTTTTCTCTAGAGTCGGCAACTTTGGGAGTGCAGTAGAATACTCCTTGTATTCTCCTTGGAGTCAGAAACTCTTTGTTCCAAAGGGGAGTATCATTATACCCTTTCTCCGGGTCATATTCATGATCGCGATAATGGTAATATGCCTTGATTTTGCTTAGTTCAGCACCATCATAAGGCAATTTTACAAAATTATTTCCGACCTCTGCATCAGGATACATGTTTTTTAAAGAGGCAAAAGTATTTGTCCATACAATCGGAGACTCTGCATCATGTGCAATTTCTTCTCGCTTCTGATTAGGTGATTCTGCTTTATCATCCCATGCACCAAGAAGGCTCTTCTTCCTTGAATAGAACATACTACCATTAGGGTAGATGACCATAGCCGTGGGACTGTAGTACGTCATTACTATATGGTGTGCTACCTCTTTCTTCCTTAAATTCTCAGGAGAATAACCATTCATAAAAGAGAATGTGGGATATTTATTCCCAAATGACAACAAGGATTGTTTTAACTTTTCTATCTTCAAATCCTCAGTCTTAATGTAATCCTTGGACTCTACATTATCGACAAACAGACTTAGAACTGTATCGTTCTGGGCTGAGGTCCTTTTCCATAGATATGGCTTTATCGGTTCATGCAAAACATACTGACAGGCAGATCTTTCAACGGCCTGTCGGATTTGTCCATTTTCAATCCACTTCTTTTGTGTCCGAATTAAGTTTTTACACTTATCAAGTTCTGCATCTGTCAACTCTTCGTTGTTATTAGCAGAACAGCAATCGTGATATTGTAGAGAAGCGTATTTGTTAATAAGATGGTCTATCGTCTGTTTTAGCCTTTCTTCTGTGAGTTTTGAAGAGTCAAATGTGTATTGAATAGCATAATGAATAAATCCCAAGAAGTATGAGTTGTGCATCAATCCTCCATCACATATAGGAACAATGTGTCTAATACCAAGGTCGATCTTAGGATAAGCCTTGTTACTATGGCTTACTGCGAAATCCAATATTCCATTAAAATCCTGAATTTTCTGTCCTTCACTCTTCTTTAGAGTCAATAGAGCATCACAAAACATCGGGGCGACCAAATCAATATTGTCACCTGGTTGAGTTATGAAATACCTGATGTCAACAAAAGCCTGATACCTTATGTCCCTCATTTTCTCTAGCAGTAAATAATCAGCTTCTATCAGCTTTACGCGGACATCATGTAAATACCTTTTAACGATTGATAATTGTTCTAATGAGCCGACATAAGAGTAAATCGCTTCGAGATAATCATAATTGAAGAACTTATTTCCCACATTCTCCATCCAATATTTGAAATGGATAAAACCATTACGAGATGTCGTATATAGCTTCTGTAAACGCTTACGTTCTTCTGGCTGTTCACCGAAGCTCAATATATAATCGACTTTCTGATAAAAGCCAAAATCGCTAAACTCTGTTGACGGAGCAATCTCCCTTAGGGCGGCTTCAACATCGTTTATTCCCTGGGACTGTAGATTGGGATTCAGCTCTTTTAATAAATCGATTAAGATATACTGCTTGTTTTGTGAAAACACGAAAATGTTTGCACTAATATAAGAACATGCAGTTCTTGCCACATCTAAAGAAACTTTCGTAAAAGACTGTTGTATGACTTCTTTATTCCATTCAGTCATATACAAAGCCCAGAAAAGAGTCATATGGCAATGCCTGGTATTGCCACTTCTATAATTATACAAACAGTCGTTAAATACTAAAATCCAATCTGCGACCTTATTTGTGTCAAACTCAGAGATCTCAAAATCAACTATATCCTGTCCATCTTTCTTCTCGTCAACCTTTCCGTTAGATAGTATCTGTTTCCCGATTACAAACAACCTTCTTTTTTGATTATTATGTGGAAGGTCTTTCTCATACAGCAAAAAATTTATTGTGGAGTCACATGCACTCCAAGCATCGGTAGAATGGTTATAACCCATTTCATCCTGCACATTTACAGACCCATATTTACAAAAGACTAAAGGATTCTTCTGTAATTCATCGAATCTCTCTTTGGTTGAAGACGCTTTGTAACTCATATGCTATCAACTTTCCTTATTAAACACAATTGGTGTAACGACTCTACCATTCCTAAATGTAATGGTTGCCACATCAATAACATTGTCTTTAATGGCCTCATTAAAGTGGAACACTTCTGTTTTCACATATTTACCTGCGAATGCGGTTATTGAGAACGGGATGTTATTGAAAGTGCTCTTTTTATAATACAATTTAACCTTAACTCTATATTGCCCATCAGGCAGACCTTGTTCCCATACTATATTCTCCTGGGGATTCTCACCAGCATTAGTTGGAATAGCGTCATGGTCTAATGAACAAACGCCACCATTGTATTCAGCACGCATATGACTAAAATAAATATCTTTGTCACTATCAATGTTACCGCCAGGCAATACTAAATGTAAATCCAAATCATCAGCTGTATTCCATTTGAGGTTAATTCTGCATAAGCCATTTGAACCTTCCAAATTAGAATCTTGAATTGATTGAATAAAGTCCTTTTGGCTCACAATCATTTCTGATTCTGATTGTAATGAAGCCAGCTCGTTACCATGCTTCGTCAAGGATCTATTTAACTTATTCAATTCCGTTCGGTGAACTCGTCTTAATGAGCTAATCTGGGCATCTATCTGTTCCTGAGATACCCTTTTAGACTTGATTGCCTCTACCTTGGCCTTGTATTTCTCTATTACCTTGTTCTTTTGAGCTGTAACGCTCTCTACTTGTTGCGAAACAATGTACTTCCTTTTCTCATTTGAAGACAGCACCTTCTCTAGCTCTTCATTCTTCTTTGTCAGACTAAAACTGAAAAGAGATTCATCTTTCTTTCTCTCTTCTTCCACCTCATTCTTTACAGACTCAAATACTTCAGATGGTAATTTCTCCTTTGCAGTTTTCTCTGGTAATATTTTGTAGATTTCCTTATACAACTCATGCTGTCTTTTCTTACTCCCGATTTCTGAAACTTGTTCAAGCCACTCTTCACTATTGTAATACTTATACGAACAGCAATCGTATTCAGGACGTTCTGGAACCCTGACAGGCATTGTATCTACACGCTCATACTTACGAGTTAATTGATCAAATGCGCGAATAAATGAATCTATCGCTGTACCGTTTTCAATTACAACAATATTCTCATCATTATTCCTTTCTGCTAGTATAGTCCAATTATATGACCCATCAATAACTATTTGATCATCAATTATACAGAACTTGTTATGAATTAAAGTAGGAGGTTCCGCAATATATAATTTCGCTTCAGCTTGAATCAATTTATTAAAAGGCAAGCCATTGGGCCTATTGTTGATTAAATCATTGTTAATCAACAACTCTAATTCAACCCCTCGCTTACAAGCCCTAAGTAATGTGTTGAAAATAACAGGATTGGTAAACCAGGCCATTGCTACCTTTATGGAATTCTTCGCCTTTTGCAGATGTCCAACAACAACATCCTGGATGTTATCAAAGTATGCCTCGCAATGAGTCAGTTTTTCTCCATAGTCAACATCTATTTGTTTGACGGTTTCTTCCTTTTCTGATGCTATATCTGCAATAAGAAGATTTGCTGGGCATGATTCGACATAACCGTCTTTCCACATTTGATATTGCACTTCTTCAGAAGCATTCATATATATACTTCTAAAGAACGATTTCGCATCAATCCCGTTTGATTTACATTCAGCAACCAAATAGAAATAGTCATATAACCGTATGGAACCGATTTGCTCAGAAATAGCATACAAAGCATCTTGCTCTGATACTATTCCTTGTGCGATTATTTTCTTTATCAAATTAGATTTTCCCATTGTACCAATTTTTTATTTCAAATTATTTGAATATCAAAACAGCGACTAATACAATTATAGCGATAATAGCTATTATCATCCACATATTACTCCCTGTTTTTGCTTGTGCTTCTTCAAGGCGTTTTTCCAACTTACGAGCCTTGTCCTTCTCTGCATTGAGTTCCTTATTGACTTGTGAATTCTGTTCTGTCAGTTTTTTCAAATTGTCATTAAACTCTTTAGACTGTTTGGAACTAGCTTCAGTCTGCTCCTTTAATTGAATTTGAAGTTTGCCAAGTTGCTCTGAATGGGCCTTAGTGAGATCACCCAATTTCTTTTGCAGTTCTTCATTCTGCTTATTGGTTTTATCTAATTGCTCCTTATGCTGCTTCTGAATTGACTCAATTTGTTCATTGTGTTTTTTGGTAGCCTCAGTCTGTGCTTTTGTAAGAGCCTGCACCTGTTCATTGTGTTTCTTGGTGGCTTCCTGCTGGGCTTTGACTGAATCTTCTTGCGTCTTGGTTAGGATTTTCAGCTTTTCCTGAAGATCTTTGTTCTGTTTCTGGCTCGCTTCGAGCTGGTCTTTAAATTGCTTCTTAATCTTTTCAGTCAATACGGCACGAGACTTCGTTTTCTTTTCGCTAACATTCTCAACCATCTCGGAGAAGTATTGCCCAAGGCCATTGGGCGTAGGCGCACATTTATCTACAAGCTGCTTGATAAAGATTTTCTCTTCGACGTGGCCAATGGCTCCTATTGTAGGAGTACTCATGTCAACAATCTGTCCCAAGACTGAAACATCATCAAGACTTTCTATCCTAGCTCCACCGCCCCGCACCAAAGCAACTACATTGAAGCCACCTCTGTCAAGAGACTGTAATGCTCCGACAAGTTCTTTCGCATTGGAGAAATTAGCACGGTATTCCATGAAATCAATGGCAGATTTGGCAGCATTGATACCGGCTTCAAAGTCGCTCATCGTGATAGAGCTGGTAGCAAACAGTAATGCCACACGAGGGCGTTGGTCTGTAAAGAGCAATTGTTCAAGAATGGAATCTACATTTTTGAAACCGACAGAAGATTTCTTCTGCCTTAGTTCCATCCTCTTAATCTCGTCTTCATCGATGGCTTGTTCCTGGACAATCTCTATTCGGCTTACATTCAAGATAATTTGTATTTGTCCTCTGTTGTTGACATTTCTGCCAAGTACGCCACCGACATTAACAAGGTTACCGTTCTTCAAGTTCTCGCGCTGTTGTTGAGTAACATACATGGTTATCTCTTCCTGGCGGTCTTCGTCCCGCAATGTATCATAGAAATAGCCATTGTAACTTTGTCTGCCGCTTGCGAGATATACACCACGGAGATAGACCACCTGAGCATTAACGGATTGTTTTGCTAAGATGGAATTGAAAATGCCTATTATCTCAGACGGCTTGTAGATGGTTACAGGCACGTTCTGATTCGTCTTAGTTATATCGTTCTCCATATTGTCAGATCTCTGTTATACCCCAAAGGCGAAGTTTATTCACCATACCTCTGGTTACATTATTTTCAGGATAACCAAGTGAAGTCTTAGGTCTTTCCAAAATACCCTTGAAATCTTCTATATATTCACTTGGAATAACATCAAAGGTTAACACCTCACTTAAGAGTCCTTCATTGTAAGGGAGTTCCCCACTATCCATGAGCCTTCCTTCCTTGAAGTTAGAAACGCGATCCAGACGCATAAGGGTTTTCGGCTTTGTCTTGTCTTCTTTTGAAATAGTAAGGACTGCGGCATCATCATTCGCCAACGAAGCAAAGATAAGCTTGCTTTCTGTATTTCTGGAATACTCTCTATTTTGGTATTCAAGAAGCTCTTCAACCGAAACCTTTACAATACATCCATTCTCATATCCAAGAATTAGATACCCCTTTTCCTCACTTTCCTTTACGACCAAAGTCAATAATGATTCTGTATCGTAATCATACGTATCTATCTTCTTGAATTTACCGTTGCTAAGGAACTTGAAGAAGCCTATGGGTTCGACATAGTTTTCTGGGTCATCCCATTCTGCCAAGACATTCTTCCTTATCCGGCTTGTCTTTATTTCGTCATCCTTAGATGTGACAAGTTGTGTTGTGAGAGGGCGTTCAACAGGCTGTTCTGGTTCCACTGGTACAACCTCTTCTGGCAAATCATTAACCTTTATCTGAGTTAGATTACGATTAAACTTCTGATATTCCTCAAAATCCTCTTTTGTCAATTTTCGCTTCGTACTACCGACGCGAACATACCAATAACCGTCATAGTCAACACCCTGAGCAAGTGGTTTAATCTTCACTACGACAACATCCTTGTCTTTATTTTCAGAATCAAAGGCAATGCTTTCTATGTAAGTTGCAACTTTATTGCCCCATTTCAGTGATACGGCATTGGAAATTGTGAGTAGGTATTTGTCTTTATCTCCATAATACAGAGGTGTATTGAGGTCTTCTTCAACACCGACACCCAGTCCGAAATTGTTGACACCGATATAAAGTGTACCTCCAACGGTGTTCAAGAAGGAGTTGATGACCTTCATAATCTCATTCATCTGCTTTTCCTGATTAGGACCTTTCGAGTCTTCATCAGCAGGGAAGACGATACTGCTCTTGTATTCTTCATCAATACCTTCTTCGCCAGTACCATATTGTTTCAGACCGCTTTCGAACCCTTTCAGATTAAGCTGCTGCTTGATTCTGTTATGGATGTTGACAGCAGTCTTTTCCATACCGTCTTGTTGGGTGATGTTGTATGCCAGGCATAAGAGTGCAAGGTTCTTCAGCCAAGGATTATCTGTAGCCAGCTTGTAAAGGTCATCATTATGGTTTGGATTACCCAAATAGCTTACAGTCTGAAGTTGCATGAAGCGTTCACGCATCAGGACATTATTGCTAAACAATTCAGAATTGGCATTTTCTAGGTTGCTGAGTCTTTCTTCATCGACTTTCTCATTCTTGGCAAAATCATGAAGCATGGTGATAATGTCCATGCGACCTTGATAATAGGCAGCCTGAGATTCCCATCCTATCAGCATACATAGAACTCGTGCAAAGGCCAGATAATTATATGCCTTGATATAATCCTTGTCAAGAATAGCTATCCTGTCAATGAAATAAATGACTTCGCGCACATAGGATTCATCAAGCACCTTGTCCGTTTCGAGTATCTGCTCATCCTCCTGGTCTTCAAATGCCTCAGGGATTCTTCCGATAGACATGTCTTCCATGAGAATCTTGAATGCTGAGTTCAGGTCATAATCATAGGAAGTCAGCTCATTGATGTCACATTGAATATGGAACAGTCCTGCTGCTTTTCCAATCAGATGACAGGAAACGATATTGTTCTTTCCAATTCCTACAAACTCGGACGCATTCCTAAGAGTGACGCTGACACCTTCCTTTGATATAGCTGGTGCTTCCCCATGCGCATTGGGAACTGAACCTACAGAACATATGATTTCTTCATCGTAAGAGTAATAACCATCAACGGCATCTTTGATAATTTCCAGCATTGAAAAGTGGAAATAATCATCCTCCTTATCAATGATCTGAGCTTCAAAAACGAAACGGCTTCCATCATTGGCAAAGAAATGGCGCAAAGATGTTGATATGGGATATGGAACTATATCTTCTACATAGATAAATCCCTGACCACCAATTTCATCCTCAATCTGACAATAGTATTTGTTTTTGTCATTCAAGTCCTGACTTACAAAAGTTATATTGACGTATTCGTCTATTCGGTGCTGTTTCTTTTTCTTAACAGAAGTCACCGTAGGTTTCTTGACTTGCGTATTAAACAGTTCACCTTCAATTTCTTTCCAGACTTCCAAATATGGCCTAATATCATTTGCCTTCACAGATGATAGGCTGGTTTCCGGCTTTGAATTGAGGTAAACCTGCAAACCTTGCCACAAGTTAAGTTCCTTTGGAAAGACGGGATATGTGTTTGTTCCTCCCTTTAATGGCTGAAGACTTATGCCATCAGAAGAAATTAATAATTTTGTGTTGTTCTGTACAAATGAGTTGACAGTGTCTATCTTTCCACATGGGTACATGCTGGCAATATAATGTGGTATCATGCCAATCGAATCAAAGCCATAGGCTATTCTCTTTCCTACAGAGTGAAATAGGCAATAGTAGGCCATATCCACAAGATGAACAGGTGAGATATTGTGTAAATAGGAGGATATTGTACACAATCTGGCTGTATTTAATCTGTAGTCGGCAATAGAGGTGTCCTTGCTGTTTTCCAACAGCAATAACTGTATTGCCAAAGCAACCATGTTGTTCATAATAAGCTCCTGGTTATCCTTGGTCTTGTCTATTCGACCATCACATTCACGGATATATAATTCCAAAAGCTTAATAAGGGCACTCTTAAACGGTTCTTTCTCCCAAATGCTGATGTCTTTCCCTTTTATGATGTCCAGTAGCTCCTTAATCCGGCTGTTCATCAAGTCTGGACGACGGAGGAACAAACTTGATAGAATATTAAAGTTCTTCCCCGGATGATATACGAAACCAGAGACTTTTAATTTGTTGAACAGATTATCAATGAATAACATCGGAGTATCGGTCGAACCTTCAATGCCTTCATTCTCTATAAGTTCAGCTGCCCTGATATAGTAACCAAGTTGCTCTATTAACAGCGTTAGTCGATCTTGATAAAACTCCCTTTCCGCAGGGCTACATAAATTAAGTAGGTCTGAAAGTTCCAAAAGGTCAGAGCATTCCCTCCGAACAACTTTCAAATCTATCTTCTTATTCAGTAAGCTCTGAATCCATCTGTGACTCTGTGATTCAAAAGATTTCTCTTTTTCTTCCGTTAACAGCAACTTAACAAAGTCTTTTGTATTCCATGACAGATCACGTTCTGATAACAGCCTGGATAACTTTTCTTCAGTCAGGTTGTCCGTACTTTGTTCAAACTCACTAATATCAACAAGTTCTATCTTTGGATGTTTTTCGCTAACAGCCGTGACTCGACACTTGACACTTTGGCCCTTGAAAAGCTTTAGTTTTGCGGTGCCTTGCAGATAAGTCGTTATATCATTAGACTCGTCAATTAACTCACAATAAGTGGCATAAGGTCTTTTAACCTTAAACTCATAAATTTCGCCTACCTTATAAGCATCCTTGGGCTGAAGTTTTGTATCGTTATTCATAAGAACTTTCTTTAATCTGTTATATTATAATTGATTTGATAAATTCCACTTCCTTTTCTTTCATCCTTTCACAGAAGTCTGCATAAGAAGATGATGCTCGACTTATCTCTATGCCGAATATGTAAAGATATGATAGTGTTCCTAATATTTGAGATTTTGGAATTTTATCTTGTTTATTTTCAAGAGGAGCAATGAATCCTCCTTTATTTACATGGAGCGCAGACATATATGCCATAACTTGGTGAACATCATCAGGATCTACCATAGAGACCTTATTATAGCTTCCGAGTCTTTTGTATTTGGCATCCAACACTATATCATCTTTATAAAAGTCAGGGTAACGAATACCACTATGTCCTTCAAACAAATAGATTCCCCCCTTGTGACGTTTGTTCTCTGGATGAACAAAACCTTGTTTGCTCAAAATCGTATTGACATACTCCTCCCAAAGCCATGCTCCATCAAAAAGGATGCCGCAGATCTCTTCGTCACTTTCACCATACTTCACTTCTTCCATCCGTAATATCTGGAGGCAAAGTGTTTGCAATGGCCTATATTCTGTATAGTATGGGTGAGACTTCATCCTCAGATTCTTGCTGATAATACTATTACGGTCGCTTTTATTGTATAGCGGTGTGTGCTCAACGATAGCATTGACATTCTCGATGGTCTCGCGGTCAATATTGAGAACAGCTTGTCCATACTTCTTTGTTTTCATAAACTCTATAGTATGACGGATGAGTTCTGTCATATTGTTGTCGTGGCTATACTCACGAGTAGAGTAAGCTATGTTTCCCACGAAAGGGATGTTTCTTGCAATATGTCTTCCGACATCGATGGCTCCCTTCAGGTTTGCGTCATTATGCCGGAAGTTCTGATATTCCCGATATACTCCCTGTCGCATGGCTGCCTTCAGGAAGTAAGGGAACATGAACATGATGAAGTCGAATACATCTTCTTGCTCATTGTTATGACTGAGGTCAAAGAGATTGAAGGAAAGTACCTTCTGAAGCATGTAATGAAGGAGAAAATCATCACGTCCTTTGTCGAACCTGGACTTAATCTTTATCTGAAGATTGCCAACACCTATGAACCCCATCACATTGCCTGTGCTTATCCGCACCTTCTCCGGGTCATCGGTATTCAGAATGCTCATGACAGAAGACTCCCCAATCCTGTCATCAGACGACTCAATGCTATAAGGGAAGATGAGCAAGTTCTCATTTTCCCTGCACAGCTCGGCTATCGTCTTATCGGCAATGGGAAACAATGAAGCGACATCATGCCGCCAGAATGTTCCGGCATCTGGCTGTCCGATGTTGTTATCAGTAAGGTTAATCCTCATCTATCAGCTTGGGAGTATCTGTTGTTTGTGATTCGTTAGCGTTAAAATATGCCTTGCTGAACTTTTCAAGGATTTCTGCTGTCTTGCGGAAGCCCCTGAGATATTCCTTCAGCAAAGGCTCGATATTCATCTTCCAGAGTTTATTGAAGTCGGCTCCGTTATCCTTCAACTTCAAGAAGTATGAAGGGCCAATCATATAAGCTGCACCTAATCCGTCTGTGTCTGCAATGGCTTTGTTCAAACGTTGCATCGTAGCCTTTGCCTCGTCTGCACATGGTAAGGTATCAAGCATTTCTTCAGTGTCGGCAGGTGTGACCTCTTTCCATGTAAACCTTCGGCGCATGGCAAAGTCCATGCTTTCAACAGAGCGGTCTATATCATTCATGGTGGCGAGGATATACACATTCTCTGGCACATAGAATCCTTTGGCGAACACATCAGTCTCAGGAACAAGGTTCTGGTACTGGGTCTGCACCAAATGCTCTTTCTTACCACGGTAGCCTGGATCTATGGCATAAAACAACTCACCGAATATCTTTGATGCCTCTCCACGATTTATCTCATCAATGATGAAGACAAATGGCTTGCGGTCAATCTTATTTGCTTCCACTACAGGCATCTTCTGCTTCATAGACCTGACAGCTTTCGTGATGACGAATGCGTATGAGTCTGGTTGCGTTCCGAACTTCCGTTTGAAATAGTTGCGGATGTCCCGAACGATATTCAAAGGAACATCGTTGGTAAGCAATTCCAGAATCTCATCTGCATTGACGGCCACCTGTGTCGTCTTTTCATTCTGTTCGTTATGAATGACGATAGAATGGCTCTTCATTTCTGAAATAACGAACTCGCTGCCATTGACCGTTTTGAACTTGGTTTCGTCTTCTATGGCATCTTCCACAAAACGGTCAAGTTTTTCCTGCCAGGACATCTCCTTTGTCAGGCTCTCGACACTCTTTTCAGAGTCTATCAAGTTCTTGATGGCCTCACGACAAAAGTCTTTGAAAGCACCGTCTTTGCGTTCAAATCCCATCTGTCCGTCACTCTTCTCGATGGGGCGTAACCCCTCTACAAAGTCTGTGTAGTCATATGAGGGATGGAACTGTACGAATCTTGTCACGGCTCCCATTTCTTCAGCTATGGCCTGAGCCATATATGTCTTGCCAGTACCAGGAGCACCTGTCAATACAAGGTTATGAACTTGCTGGAGCATATCAATATACTCCTGATACTTATTGTTTTTCTCTTGTTTAATTTCCGACTTAGGCATTTCTTCCTCTGATATTAAACTGTTTACGTATTCAATAACATCTTTAAGTTTGCTGTCTGCCTTATGAATCGATTTCCGATACGAACCATAGACCGAACCATCAAAGTCCTTTTCTTCAGTGCTAATGTACCTAACAGAACATTGGCACATTGTGGAACTATCATTCCTGTAAGTCGTTATATTGCTCGTTACAATACCGATTGCCTTTACACGCATAAAGGGCTGGTCGTGCTTACTCCCCTTAGTCGAGGTTGACTTTAATATTATGATGTCACCCTCAGAGATTGACTGAGCTAACGGTATCATCTTCTGATCACTGGCGTTACCATCTTCGTGCTTGCTTTCCCAAACCCCATCGCTGAGGAATCTTTGAAGCTGTGATTCGGTACTGCCAAAGGAATACCCAACAAGCCAATAGGTCTTTTCAGGTTCACTCTTTCCAAAATAATGAATACCGACACGCATATAGAAATCATAGAAAGACTCACGATTTTCGTCATACTGCGAAGTGATAAACTCATTCATCGCAGGTCGAGAGTTCAGGTCGCCTGTATATCCAAATCCTTTAGCTGCTGCTTGCAGGAGTTCCTTGGTGTACATGTTGATGACCTTGTTATCAGAATATAGACAGGCAATCTTCCATTTAACCACATCTCCGAAGTCAACTTCATCAACACCTTGCAAGTCACCGGCAGCTGCTTTTTCAGCAATGGTTGCAATCTTATCTATGACTATTTTATATGCTTCCTCACTTGTTTCGCAATCATATTTGGATAGCCAGCAATATTTCTCATCGTGATTTGCCGGCATATTCTCTTTAGGTACTTTGTCAAACTGATAAATCCCGAATTTCAAGGAACTGCCGCCCCATATTGAACCTAACCGATAGGTTTCTGACTCCAGCCAGTAGCAAAATGAATCATTGCGATTGAGATTGGTGTACTTCTCAATAGGCATGGTACGGAGAGATTCTACCGGGAACCGTTGAAGAAATTTTTCCTTCAACTTAGCTTCCTTTTCCAGTTGCTTCTTAATAGCATCTGTGAGATCTGGTCTCAGTCGCCATACGAAGTGATTCTTTGCGTCATTATACCCGTTCATTGAAATGATCCAATACTGCATCTTGTTATTGCGCATAACGGCAAAATCACCAACGGCTTTTTGAACTGCCCGGCCAAAGTTCATGATGAGTGCGTTCAAAGACGAAGCATTGTCGTTGAACTCCTTGGCAACATCCGTACAAGACCCTTCATGATTGGGAGAGTAATAGAACTTCAGCAGAGCATGTCTGTATTTCAACCACAACTTATACTTATCGGAAAGGAGCGACTCCCAATCCAATTTTAAGTCGGGAACGGAAAACATCCCGTCAACTATGGTTTCTTGGTATATTTTCATAATGATGCTATTTAATTTCCCACTTTAATCTGAACAATATATTCGATGATACAGTATTCTCCATAGATGATTGAAGCCTACTTGTCATCGTGTCAACCTTGTCATTGTATTCATCTTCCATCTGAAACAGTTTGGCCCTTTTTTGATTAAGAGCCTTAGATTTCAGATTCTCTTCTTTTTTTAATTGAAGCTTAACGGATGCATTATGCTCCTTTCTGATTTGTCGGCGAAGAGCGTCATGTTCACGACTTAACTCCATCACCTCTTTTCTTAAAGGAACAAGTTGGTCTTCAGCCCACATCTCATACTTGTTGATTTCATAATCAACATATTCATTAGTCCTATCATCAATCTTCAACTTGTAGCTGTTAAGCTGTTTCTCATATTCATCCTTGAACATTACATCTAATGAGCCAAGACTTGATGATTTGTCAGAGATACAATCAAGTTCCAAGAGTTTGAAAATAAACTCTGGAGGCAACATTTCTCCCTTGTCAGTTTGAGCACATGCAATGAGTTGTTCCTCAGAATCGTATTTGTTTGAAGAGGAAACCCTATAGACACATGCTGTTCCGCTCTGCCCTTTATATTGCTCCACCAAAGCGGACTTGTAAGGATATGAATCCAAATCGAAGATCAAATGTGCATCAGACACCTCCGTCCTCAATGCTTTTCCAACGACATATTGGCCGAGTGGATGGCCATATCTTAATTGAACATACTGGTCTGATTCCTTGTTTAATATATAGGTTCCAACAGGAATGTCTGGAGCCAAAGCTTCTTTCAAGACAAAAGTATGATGCTTTGGGTCTATATCTGAAATGCTATTGCCCAGAACACTTGTAGCTACATACCACAAATGCCTGTTATATGTGTCCATACGATTAACGTCTTCGCTTTGTCTCACACGGAGTTTGTTGACGACTTCTTCGTCAAAGTTTTCAAGCAAAGACTTCCTGGTACTTTCAATACGCTCCTTTATCACAGCTTCCAATTCCTTTTGAAGCTCATCAAAGGCAGCAGCAATTTCGCGTTCTGTACGGCAGGTGTTATAGATAATGTTGAGTCTTCGCTCGAAGTCAACTCCAGAATCTATAGAACCAAGAACTTCATCACTTGCGCCAAACACACCATCAAACAAGGAAAACTTACTGTTGAGTAATTCATAAACTCGTCTATCCGCATAGTTTGCCTGATTGACGAAATTCACAACAACTACATCGTTCTTCTGACCATAACGATGGCATCGGCCAATGCGCTGCTCGATACGTTGTGGATTCCAAGGCATGTCGTAGTTCACGACCAAGGAACAAAACTGGAGGTTGATACCCTCTGCGCCAGCCTCAGTTGCTATAAGAATCTCTGCTTTATCCCTGAAAGTATCTACAATAGCTTGTTTCTTATCAATAACTGTACTACCTGAAATTCTGTTTGTTCCAGCATATTGCATCAGCCAAAGGCGATAAATGTTTTTTGCTTCATCAGATGAATTAGTTCCGTTAAAGCATATCACCTTGTCTTTGTAACCGTGCTCAGTGAGGTATTTGTATAGATATTCCTGTGTCCTGCGACTTTCTGTAAAGATTAGAGCCTTCTTCTGCCCACCAAGCTTTGCTATCTTGTCAAAAGACAAACTCAAAGCATTCAGCAATTCCTTGGATTTCGTCTCTTCTCCAATACTGCGGGCCATATTACAATATCCTCGCAATTCTTCTATTTCAGCATCAATGTCATTGTACATTGCTTTTGACGAAGGGGTATCGGAGTTGTAAATGTCATATTCGTCATTTCCGCCATCTATGTCGGAATTCACACATGCCAAAGCCGAAGACAGTAAGCCGGTCTCTTTGTATTCTTGAAGCCTATGAATAAACCGTTCTAAGGTATATCCTAAAGCATACGCAGACGAGGACATAATCTTTCTGACCAATAGTGAAAGAAGTGGACGTTGCCTTTCGGGAACTCCATATGTTCCTTCACGCATAAGGTATTCGCTAACATGTTCGTAGAGGTTGATTTCGGCTTCTGTAGGATAATATTCCTGGACAAATGCTGTACGTTTGGTGAAGTTCACATATTCCTCAACCTGATTTCGCAATGTACGGTGAATAATGTGAGCAAGGCGACCTTTAAGCTCACCAAACTTGGCTTTGTCTCTTGTGGTTACTGAGTTATACTGGTCAGCAAACGTGTCAAGGCTGGAGAAAAATTCGGGGTCAATGATGCTGATTAAGCCATATAATTCCTTCAGATTGTTCTGCAATGGGGTAGCAGTCAACAGTACCTTTTTGTAGTTTCTGAAGGCAGCTCGCAATGCATTAGCCATCACATTGCTTTTCTTATAGACATTTCTGAGTTTATGGGCTTCATCCAAGACGATTAAATCCCAGTTGATGTTTTTGAAATACTCAGCATTCGTGACAGCAAAATTGTAAGAACAGATATAGATGCTCTTTTCACCATTGGATATTTGGACTTTTCCTTCTTCGAAAGATTCACTATCCAAGATGAAAGATGGCAAATAGAACTTTTCCATCAACTCTATATTCCACTGATTTCGCAAGGAAGCAGGAACGACAATAAGTATATTCCTCTTGTTTTCGGCCCACATTTCAGATAAAATAATACCAGCCTCGATTGTCTTACCCAGACCTACTTCATCTGCGAGAATGGCCCCCTTGCTCAGTGGTGACTTGAAGGCAAACAGTGCAGCCTCCACCTGATGAGGGTTGAGATCCACACGAGCCTCTGACAAGACACCCGTAAAGCGACTGTCATCACTTACAGATTTCTTGTGAGAAATATCCCATGCGTAATATAGCTGTTGAATGGATGATATCATATCTATTTGTTTATCTTTTGTTCAATTCTGATAGCGTATTCTGGAGAGAGGGCATCAAACTCTTCGATTTTTGCGCCTCTCCAGTATCTTTTAGCGACATCTTCACAACGTTTCTTCAAGCGTGGATTCTCCAGAGGATTGGCATCCTTACCATAGGTGTCACGTAATTCCTCATATGACTTCTTCAGATTAAGGTCAATCAGAGAGATACGAACGATATGGTACTTGGAATCCGGGTGCTTCTGCATGAATACATTTTGTGAGCGATGCAAATAGAATGGTGCCGTACCATCTTTCAAACTATAGAGTGTTGTCTTTACATCAACAAACATCTTCTCTGATTTTATTTCAAAATCATACTCACCAACGCCTTCAAGTGCTGCATGAACGAAATCTTTATCCTTGACCAGCTTCTTGTTCTCCAGATAATGGCTGTAGATAAGCTCTCCGATAAAGCCAATGGTTTGCCTTACCTGAGATTCTTTTTCTTCTTCCTCAGCTTCGGCTAAATCATCCATCATTTGAAGAATCTTATCCTTCTTCTCGGCAAGTCTCTCTAAATCCTCCTTGTCAAGCCCCTCTATCAGTTCCTTAATTGGTTCTGCAACTTCATTGAGCTTGTCAAGTTCCTCACCATTCAATTGCTTGGTAATATTGTTAACTTGGTCGATGTTCTCTGCAGTTTCTGTTGAAATCTTATTTATAGCCTCTTGTGCCTGTTCCTCTGTGAGCGAACTGTTTGTGAGGTCAATGTTGGACTTTCCGTTACCTTCATTATCTCCACCATTACCACCTTGCTGTAAGAGTTCCCATTGATCAACATACAAAGACTGCAGGGCGATAAACGGTTCTTTGAAAAATTCCATGCTGCCAATATACTTGGCTATAGTCTTCATTAAGCTAAGACCATCTTTATTAGGCTGCTGAATAACGACTCTTTTTCCCGGCTCATAACCAAATTCACTATCATGCATCTTGTCTGCAAATATACTTGCATTTGAAGACATGATATTGAAATTAATCATAATGGGCTTATCAGATATGTGTATTGTGATACCTTTGGATTCCTCTGATTTCTTCCAAATTCGGTAAACGGGATCGTCATGCTCTGGAAAATCTTTTATGTCAACAGCTGTTTGCACATTCCATCGCGGATTTTTCTTGAATCCATGATTGAATAGCAATTCATTATCACCGTAGATATATACAACATTGTCCTTTATGAACTTTGCCAGCTTCTTGCTACCATTAAGTCTATCCTGGAATTGAGAGCCAGCCCAGGAATACCAAGAAAGGAAAGAACCGCCATCTTGATACCTTTCCAATGTGAAGAGCGGTTTAGGCGTTTCAAATTCATTCTCCAAAGGAGCCACGTTACCAGTATATCTAAGGAAAGGCATAACCGTATAATCAGAAGGCAATTTTTCTATTATTGCCATCATCGTTTTATACCTCTCAGACAAATATGCATAAGTGAGTTTCTTCTCAATAGCCCAATTTATGGCATAGTCGATTTCACCTCTATGCTCAACATCTGCGAAACATGAGACATCACTATATGGCTCATTGTCTAGCAATGCTTGACGAACCGCTACGTAAGGATTCGAAGATGTGGTCAACTGAGTGAATAAGAACAGGGAACTTGGATTATTGTCTATCCATTTATGTAGCACATCTGGTAAGTATTCGCTTTCAAGAAGTATCTCATGTTTTGCATATACCTGCTCATCAAAATCAACATCCTCCATCTTGAAATGTTTATCAAAACCGACAAAGTTGTTTTTCAAAACCATATCAAGTGCATCAGTGAGCTTTACATCATCCTTGATTTCAAGATCATCACAATCCTCATCGTTTGCAATAGCATAGTCTATGCAGAAACGAAGTTGCTCGATGGTAAGATATAGGTTTCTTAATTCATCAAAAAGAACCTCGGTAGAGACTTCTGCTTCTTTCCCCTCATAGTATTGTTCCTTGAAATAATCAACCTCCTTTTGCGAAGGAAGACATTTCAGGAAAGAATCTATTGTCTGATTATCTTTTTTGTAATCTTCGTCCAAGACATATACGTCATATTCATTCTCACCAACTTTTACATATTGTTGAGTTATCGATTCAGGAAGTTCATTATCCTTATGCCTAATAAGTCCAAATACTGTGTCAATATACCCGTTTTCTTCTGTGTTACGTTGTGCAGCAAATTCAATGACCTGCCATTTCAAGTCTTCCTTAGTGATTTTGCTATCAATATTGATATTTTTCAAATAATTGAAGAAAGACGCAACGACATTGGCATTAGCCAGTTTTACAAAGGGGAAAAGTTTTATTGGGTTATTAAGTCGCTCTATAGCTCTCAATAACATCGTCTCATTGGACGCGAACTTATACTTGCCACTTTCTGTTTGTAAAATCTCCTGTACTTTGTCTGGAATACGATAGAAATTGGCAGCAAGAAGCTCTGATTGCAAATCAGTAGGTACAGAATCAATATAGTTTAAACCACTGGAAGTTTTGGTAATAATATATTTACCAGAATTTTCCTGAGTACGATAGAGTTGGAGATACGCATCGGTAATCTTAATAAAGATTCGCAACAGTTTCTCATCCGCTGTTAAAGACTCATTTACGATATTAGCGGATTGAACAGTGTCCACACGGAAAGGTGCCTCCATAAGCTCCTTATGGTATTCGTATGGAAGTAATCGAAGGTGTGTTACTTTTTCACCAAGATAGTCGTATTCCTCCTCAGAAAGTCTAGACACATTATTAACGACGGCACGTAACTGAGAAGTTGGCTTTCCTTCTTCATCAAGATAGAGAGTTATCTCCGTTTTGTCTATATTTCCTTGGGTATCTGTACCCACGGCTTTATACACCTTCTTTATATCTGCTATATACTTATGCGTGTTCTCGCCCCAATCTTCATCTTGTTTCAGATTTTCCCAATGAGATAACAACCACTGCCAGCAAGATTTCTTTGCTTTAGCAGGATTTAACAGCCAACCGTTCTTCTTTACTGCTTCAGGGACATAGCCTTTAACACAATAGTTGTCAAAGAGTATGGTATCATTGGGGCGTTCAGACAAGATGTTTTCAAAAGAATCATAATTGTCGTGCCAGTTTTGAAGAAGGTAAATCTCACTCCTTATTTTTGCCCCATAATACTCGCTCTTTGTTGCTATCCACTCCAGCAGATTTGCAGCATCATCCTTTGTTGAGTCAGTTAGTCTGAAAGACTCAATGTTGGTTTTTATCTTTTCAAATAAGTTTGAGACATAACTGGACACATCAACATCCGATAGAATCTCGCTGATATGCTCACATTCTCCAAACTTCATCCCTTCCTCATAAGGATAATATATATTAGCAGCACTTCTCAGCTCATTATAACTATAGAGATTGCCCATGTTTGAACGGAATATCTTATTGCTCTGTACACCGCTCTCAGCCTTATGGGAATCACATACCTCATTAAAGTCTTTATAATCATGAATTGACAAAGACTTAATCCAGGCAGCCAATTTTGCAGGATCTGCATCTGACAATAGTGTTGAGAAGTCTATAACCTCAACATCTACTTTATGCCGGTGAAGGTCTTTCTTGATATTGTCATCTATCCATTTATACTTACTTATTCCAATCTTCTTCAGTGGAATCTTGTATTCTTCAGCGAAGGAACGTACATTCTCCTTTCTCTCATATTCGCCTGTTGACGTGAGAACAAATTCCTCAAAGAATGGAACAAAGACCTCCTGGAAGGCTTCTTTAATAAACTTAAAGTCTTCACCTTCCAAATATTTAGTGGCAGCAATAGCCTTATAGATATAGTCAAACTTCGTAGGATTGGTTTCCTTTATTTCTCTCAGATCTTTAACAAGTTCTTTAAAAGCCCTTATTAACTGACCCTTTGTTTTGTCCTTATCGCTAATTCGCTGACGGCTACTGTCCACATCAAACTTTTGACTATCGATAATGAAACCAAGTCTAAGTTTGGTTTCAAGGATAGGCAGTCCCTTAAAAAGATTGACGAAATTCTTCTCTGCAAAAATAGGATTGAATGCAAAGTGATAGAAGAAAGGCTTGCCATCAACCTCAAAGTCAACAAAAACAGATTGAACTTCATGCTGCTCGACCTCTTCCCCCATGACATAAATATGGTCGACCGTCTTGCCTTCATTTCTTTCCTGGTCTTTTGTGATGGATGCAAAACCACCTAAACGGGTCTTAACCCGTTCCAGGTTTGACTCTGAAGTTATTTTTTCATATTTTCCTTCGCCAAGAGGAATAATCAAAGCGGTTCCTCTATTGAGGAAGTTAAGATTGCGTCTTGGATCAACAAGAGAATCAAAAGCATCGATTGCATCCAATGCTTCCTTTGTTGAAAAAAGTTCTTCGGAAGTACCGGGTGCAATAGGATAATAACTCATAAGAATCTTGGCAAACAGAATATTCTCCTTGTAGTCATCGCCCTGAGCTGGAGTCCACACTCCCTGTTTTTGTAAAAGGTTTGCAAGTTGCCTTCTGTCATACCAAGAGATAAGATATGGGCCCTTCTTCTCCTCGTATAGGGTTTTAATCAAGAGTTCTTCATTCTCCTCGCTTTCGCTAACTTCAGTAAGAAGGGTGTATAGGAGTTTTGAACCCTGTCCATATTTACCAAGTTTTGTTATATCGCTACGTTTCAGTGATTTTCCTTTTGCGAGGAAGTTGTATAGCTGTCCATCACGGAGAGTATCGGTGTCAAAGATGTCAAAATCAGTATAAAAAGGCTCTCCATTATTCAATACGATAAGGTAATTTTCATTGGCATAGAAAAACAGAGAATCCGCACTCGCATCATAGGCATTCTGTACGAATTCATAAAACAGCTGTTCTTCGGCATTACTGGCGAAGCTTGCTGCATCAGATATAACGGACTTAACCTGGTCTGGAGAAGGATCCTGACCATATATTTTCTGTAATAGAAGTTCCTTGTTTGTTCCAAGCAAATTCAAGGTCTCTTCGCCACATAGAGCCCTGATATACTGATTGAGGTCACGAATAGTCATATCTAGAATTTAATAAAGGGTACAACTTCAATGATAAATCGCTTGTTTAAACCTTCAGGATCGTTACTTTGAGGGTCTGTTTGTCTAGTATGCCTACCTTTACCATAGTAACCAGAGCCGGAAACAAACACCTCTCCGCCAAGTTTCTCAATCTGATCTACAACCCCGATTTTCTTCCATAAGTAATAGAGATTTCGTGCTCTCCTATAACTCAATGTATCTGCATATTGAATACTACGCCATGAGGGAGTCGTCCCATATTTCTGAGCTGCTCGTCCTTCAACAACGACTTTGAATCCAACATTCTTTTCTGAAGGGAATTTTTCCAATATATTAGTCAACTCCCTTCCCGCTGCCTCTAATTTTTCATTGAATCTTTGAGGAATCGTAGAACTTTCACTTGCAAATGAAACATCAATAATACATTCATATCGCCGGTATTTACTATCAAAATGATAATATTCGTGTTCTAAGGCTTCCTGTGCCTTATCGAATTCTTTGACCCGCTCGTACAATTCTGCATTTGACACAAGCTTTTCAAGTTTCTCTTTATCGACATCAGACAAGTCACCAGTCTTAGAGCCTCCTGCCATCTCTATCAGGGTGCTCATAAGTTTTTCCTTTTCTTTGAAATTGTTATAAGCGATTATACTGGCAATTATAAACACGATTAACAACCCTGACATTAGGTCAGTGTAGTTTTGCCAGAAATTATGTTCTTCTCCGTTATCACGGAACAAAAATTTACTCATCTATTTGTAATTTTATTAAGCATTGATTCCAATTTCTGCAACTCTACAATAGCTCCACTAACAGAACTAATCTGCTTGGTGAGTTGTTCGATATTCTCCTGGCGTTCTTCGAGGATGTCAAGAATCTCAGAAATCTTGTTGTTTGTCTCTTCAACAGCTTGCAGACTCTTATTATTGGCAGCAATTAGCTTTTCTGAAGATTCATTAGTTCTATGAGCAACACTAACAGCATCACCATATGCAAGTACTGCTTGATCGTAGTTTTGACGTATCTCTGCAACAAGACTTTCAATAAACTTGTATGCAGAATTAAGTGATTCTACATTCGTCGTTATTGCTGTGCTGAGTGTTGAGCACTGTGTGGCAATCAAACTTTGGATGTTTGTAACAAATCCAGACATGGACTCTCTCAGGTCTGCCGTTGCTTTCTCATTCATGTTGAGAGTACTTGTAAGCACGTCAGAAGTTGCCTCCTGATAAGCCGTCCTGAGGTCAACCATCTGCTGGAGGCTCTGAACATTGTGCTCTTGTACCTTAGAGTATTCAATTTGCATCTGTTCTGTGAGCTTTGTCGCAAAATCAGAATTCTGCTCTGACAGTTTATTAGCGAGGGTATCATAGTTCGTAATAATCGTGTTAAGACGTTCTGATTGCTGGGAATTTAGAGCTGCAAGTGATTCCTGAACCTTAGAAGTGAGATTGCCAAGAACCTCTGTTACAGATGTCGTAATGGTGCCTATCTCAGTATTAGTATTATTCATCATCGTCTCGACAGACTGACGCTGGTTATTGATGATTTCATTAGACACATTACTCAAACGCTCTGTAATTGAAGTAAGAACCTGACTTGTTTTGGTAAATTGTTCTTCTCCAAAATTCTGGACTTGCTGCTGGATGGCACCATGCATCTGCTTGAATATTTCATCCATACGATTAACAAAGCCATCAATAAATTCTTTAAGAATCTCACTTTGGTGACTAATGTTGTCGTTAAGTTTTTCGTTATATTCCCTGTTCTTCTCCTCTTGATCTTTGTGTAGCTGAATCAATTCCGATAACAGTTCATTGTGTTTAGCCCAAATAGTCCGATTATCGGTTAACTTCTTTGTGTTAACAGCAGTGTCTCGAATATACTCTTCTGGAGTCATATTCCCGAGTTTGCTATTATCTTCGACCTCTTCTTGTGCGAATTTAACTTTAGACCATATCGTAACTACAAGGGCACCTACCAAACCTATTATAGAAGTGGTGAAAGCGGGGACAAGACTCCTAATGAGTTCTAAAATATCCGCATTTACGCCCTCCGCTGTTTTAACATCGTGAAGTGACAGGCATATAGCCAAAAAAGTTCCTAGAAGTCCAAGCGATGTCCACACTCCAGGAAGGCTCGTTAACAACGGTCTAGATTTTGTTTCGTTATACTTATTATTGCACCAAAATGTAGCAATCAATCCAAGGGCCAGTACTACAATGTTCCACCAGTTAATAATTAGACTCATATACTTTAATATATTTTTTTGAATGTCAAACTAAATTTAATTATGCTGTTGCTAAAATCACTTGATGAATTTGTTTCACGAAATCCTTCAGCTTAACGAAATTGTCGCCAAAGGTGACACGCCAATTGAGAGCCTTCAAAGGGTACTCCATGAAGTTCCTTGTCTCAATGTCGCCATTTACACTTACATAGTCCAAAATGTTCTTTAGATAAAGTTCCTGTTCTGAGGTCAAATTGTTGCCCTCAATGAAATTCTGGTATATCTGTAATGCCTTCTTACGGTCTATGCCATTGATAACTCGTATGAATGCAGCGACATTGTTTTTGTAAGGATGTCCATCTGCCAGTTCTTCAAAGTCATCCTTAGAACCAAGCTCCTCAAAGAAGACTCGCTCCAACTCTGCAAAATCAGCAGAAGTGAGTTGCTCGAAATCTTGTATCTTACGAAGGGTCGGATTATCCGTGTTCTGGGCTAAGTAATCAACGACTCGTTGTTTATATGTGGTTTGGATGATGACATCCTCACCACCTTCAACGGTTTCGTAAGGATCTTCAATGTCTATGATAAACTTCTTTGTCTTACGTGTCTCTTCAAGGAGTTTGATGAGGTCTCGTAATTCGGTACGCACACTTTCCAAACTGTCCAGAGATTCATTCTCCCAGAACTGAGGCTTTTGAACTTTACGGATTGTATCGATGCGGGTCATCACCGCTGGAACAGTTCCTTTCTTCTCTAAGTGAGCTGCTATATTAACAACCACTTGCCGGAACTGTCCTACGCGAACAGTAGAATCAATGTGAGCCAGTTGCAGGTGAAGCATGATTACATCAAACTTCTTGGCAGATTCATCATCGTCATCTTGGGGAATGAGCTTCCCTATCTCTTTTAGGCGCAAAACATCTACGTCAGAAAGATAAGTCCATTTCTCCTTTTCCCGGAAGGGCTCAATGATATTCCAATACGGACGGGCATCCTTACGTTCTTTCACTATACCGTTAACCTGTTGGTGCAAAAGAGCCTTCAGGTCATCGTGCATATTCTTATCAAATTCCTTTTCCTGGTGTTCTGCACTCTGCAACTCCTTGGCAATATCAAGTCTCAAAGAAAAAAGCCTTTCTGTGAGTGATTTGCTATTTGAAGGGTCAATGCCATCAGGATTTTTAGAGAAATAGTCGAAGTTTCCACACCAGTCAAAGATATAGAACAGTTCTTTGTCTTTGCCATCTCCAAAGATATTTGGGCACAGACGGGTCCCACGACCAATCATTTGCTCAAACTTAATCTTGGATTTCACAATCTTGAAGAATACCAGATTTAGGATTTCAGGTACATCTATACCTGTGTCAAGCATATCAACGCTGACAGCAATCTGTGGCAATTTCTCAGGAGTCTTGAATTCGCGGATAATCTTATCGTGGTGCTTTACTTGATTATCGATCAGCTGACAGTAATCAGCCCCTCGGTTTGGATATAAAGCATGGAATCGCTCCACGATCCTCTCAGCGTGTTTATGATTATAGGCAAAAATAATGGTCTTTCCAATATCTTCACCGCTCTTAATCTTCAAACCGCTTTCCATCAACTCCGATAAAACATTGTCGATGGTGTCATCATTGATGAGGTAACGGAAAATTTCATTACCCTCAATGTCTCGATGGTAATCTGCATTGGGGTCGATGCCTTTCAGCATTTTCTCATAATCCCATACCTTTTCAAGCTCGTCACGCTGTTCCTTAGTCAACTCATCATATTTGATGCCATTGTTAATCATCTTTGAATTATGACGTTTTGCCTTATAACAAACGAGATAGCCATCTTTGACAGCTTCGTCGAAGGTATATTCAAAGTTTGGCTCGTCTTCCAGTTCAAGGAGCTTAAAGGTGTTCTTGTCAATCTCATCCCTTGGTGTTGCTGTCAAGCCAATCAATAGTGAATCGAAATACTGGAAGATAGCTCCATACTTACCGAAAACAGAGCGGTGTGCCTCGTCAATAATGATAAGGTCAAAGTGGCCGACACTAAACTTTGCATCAATATCATTGATATAGTTTATCATCGTCTGGTAAGTAGAAAAGACGAAGCGAGCCTCCAAATCTGGTTCGTCAGTGCCTGGCCAACCAATTCTGTACGGTCTGCAAGAAACAGAACGTTCTTAATCCAGTTATTATTGGCAAGAAGCTTGCAAAGTGAAATGCTGACGCGAGTCTTTCCTGTACCAGTTGCAAGCACAAGCAAACCACGTCGATGCTTCAGATTCAACCATTCCACAAGGCTCTTGATAGCCGTCTTCTGATATGGACGGTTTGTGATGGCTTCATCGATGGTCAAGTCTGTGATGTCAGCACGGCCACGCTTTTGAATCAGATATTCCAAATCATCGTGGCTATGGAATGAAATAACATCACGGTCTGGGTAGCCCAAACCGTCAATGACCTTTGTTACATAGCCGTTGGTATAATAGATTACAGGGCGAACGCCGTACTTAGCTTCTAAGCAATCCGCATACATAATTGCTTGTTTTCTGCCTTTTCCGGCATTCTGGATGGTACTCTTTGCCTCGATAACAGCCAAAGGTTTTCCTCCTTTACTGAATAGCACATAGTCGCAATAGCCAATACCACTTGGCGTAGGCATTCCTTCTACCTTTATCTCGATACCGGCTTTGCCACCTTGTATGTCGCCCTTTACCGTAAGGATGTCCCATTTCGCTTCATTGAGCATATAGTCAATAAGGCACTTTCTGGTAATAGCTTCACTGGCAAGAGACTCTTTCGGCTTCTCACCTGGTTTGGTCGGATTCTGAATCGCAGACTGCGGAACGCTGTTCACCACATCTATGGCGACTTGAGGCTCATCTGTAGATACAACATGTACGCCAGGAAATACCTGTGGCACAAGGGTGGCATCAAATGCCTTTATGTTTTTCAAAGCTTTCCATCGATAAAGGAAGCCACTTACGACATAATACAGAGAGCGAAGACAGATGAAAGCATCGTTCTTCTTAATCTCTTGAGCACCAGTATGAGAGGCATAATTGCCAATCTTCTTGACAGTGCGAATATCTCGTTCAAATTCCCAGTCATAATCAATGAAGGCATCTATCTCAGGACGTTTTAACATCTCGTTAAGCGTTTCATGCTTATCGAGTGTCACTGAAGCCATAGCCAGATGATTCTTTACCAACCATTCCAAAGCCTTGCGGGCATTGGTGGCCGATTCCTCTGGGAAGGAACTCTGGAATATTTCTGCCTTATCGCAGTATGCGTGCAGTTGGCTAAAGTCAGGTATGTGCTGAGCCAAAAGCTGGATAAAGTCGAAATTCTTCATGTCGTAATTATTTAATCAAACCAATACTGCATCCTTGATGCCAGTAATGTTTCTAAATCATTTATTGTAGATATAATTTTTTGTTTCTGTTTATCTATCGCCTCAATTCTATTTGCAAATTCTTGTTGGAGAGAAAGAGGTGGAAGGTAGACAGGAATACTTTCAATTTCTTTCGTGGAAATATGAGTAACTTTGAATCCTTTTGCATACTTAGCCTTTTCGTTAAAGAAAGCCTTAGTCATCGTGTAATATGAAAGAAATGTACCATTTTGTTCGTGATGAAGAATTGCAGCATCGGAACCGATAACAATATCATAATCACCTAACCATGCGGTACTTTTACACGAACCTTCAACATCTTCACTTGTTATAGCCATTATGAGATCACCTGTATGGGCAATTTTGTATTTAGGCAATAGCGATTTTGGTATAGAAGCATAATGCCTTTTTGTTGTTGGGCCCAAAATTGTATGCAGTTGTCCATAATGAATACATGGTAATCCTTCGTCAACAAAATCTTTCTTAGATATGCCAGCACCTCTTTCAATAGTTCCCAATTCTCCAAACGTCTTCACCTCCCATCCTTTTTCGTTCTCAACAGGGTCTCCAAACATATCATAGAAAATGCTCAGTTCAAGCATTTCAAGGTCGCTCATTTGAGACTTCTTCTGCCCAATTAGCTCGTTTATTTTGTTTAGTTCAGAAACGATGGATAACTGCTCAGAGAGAGAAGGAAATCCGATTTTGTGTTGAGAAATAATAGCTTTATTCAACGTCAATCCCATTACGGCTTTATTAGCTCCTTCCCATTTATATCCCTGTAGGTAATAATACAGAAAGTCAGGACTTATATCGAAGCCTTCCTTTAAGTTGAAGGCCATAATTGCTTCATTAGTATAAAGATCTCTTGCTGCAATAGCACACTTTCCCACAGTTAATTTGAAACTCATTATAACTGTGCCTTTCTTAACTTTACGAATATTTGTTGCTGTGACAGCTTCGTCTGTTATATGTTCATTTGAATCAAAAATTTCTTTTTTAACCATATCACGAATTGACACCCAAACGTTGTCTCCACCAAAATAATCAGGTGTCTTTCTGTCTGGAGTCTTGCCCATTTGGAGGTCAAAAACTTCATCAAATCTATGTAATGCCCAGTCTTTCATTTCTTTTCCTCCAACATATAGCATAGTTCTTTATATCCTTTTAGAAATTTCCCTTCAGTTTCATCTATACGCTGAAGAATGTCTTCCACAGGCTCGTATTCAATTTTCTCACGCTCCACCTCCTTGTATTTGTTAAAAGAGAGATCATAGCCATTTTGACGAATGTCTTCGACAGACACAAAGAAACTCTGCTCTTTGCGTGTCCTGGATTCCTCCGCTTTGAGATTGTGAAAGCGTGATACAATATCTGGTATATCGTTTTCGGAGATTGCACTACGCTTGTCATCGAGTGAAAAGCCATCTGCCTTCATATCGTAAAACCAAACTTTATCAGTACCGCCACTATTAGTCTTGGTAAAGATAAGCACGGCTGTACTAACTCCTGCATAGGGTTTGAATACACCACTTGGCATAGAAATGACGGCTCTGAGCTGTTGGTTGTCAACGATTTCCTTACGGATGGCAACATGTGCTTTACTTGTACCAAACAATACTCCGTCAGGAACAATGCTGGCACAGCGGCCTCCAATCTCCAATGAGCGAACAAACTGAGCGAGAAACAGCAATTCTGTCTTGCTTGTATTAGCGTATGCAAGGATTTTCTTGTTTACATTGCCTTTGTCTAAACTTCCCGCAAAAGGAGGATTGGCCATGATGAGCGAATAGCAGTTTTGGTCTTCATTCTGCTCAGACAGAGAATCACGCCACGCCAGGTTTGGACTACTGATGTCATGGAGCAGAAGGTTCATAGCTCCAATACGGAGCATGGTCTGATCAGTGTCATAGCCATTTATCAAGCTTGTCTTGATGTGTTGAACGCCGCCACTGTCATACATGGCCATCTTGTGGTTCTCCTTGATGTACTTAACAGCTTCGACGAGGAATCCGGCACTACCCATTGCGGGGTCACAAATGTAGTCCTGTGGGGTTGGCTCCATCAACTCTACAATCATACGGATGATATGTCGAGGTGTGCGGAACTGTCCATTTGTACCAGAAGCGGCCATCTTACCAAGGATGTACTCATAGACATCACCCATTGCGTCACGATTGTTCATGTCGAGTGAATCTACTCCGTCCACAACCTTGGTAAGGGTGCGAGCATTGGGGATAAGAAAGATTGCCGACTTCATGTAGCGGCTATAGGCACTTTCTTCGCCTGTTCCAATGTGTTTGATGAACTCGAACACGCTTTGGCGAACAATCTTGAACATGTTGTCCGAGCCGAAGTTCTTAAACACATGCCAACGCAGGTTCTCGTATGGAATACCGGCCTTTTCCTCTTCGCTGACAGCTTCAGGATTTACCCATAACTGTCCAGCAGGGAAAGTCGGATTCTCTACTTCTGCGCCCCAATCACGAGCATTCTCTTCTTCCTGAAGCTGCTTGTCATCGAGCATCTTCATGAAGAAGATGTACGTCATCTGTTCAAGTACTGTAATGGGATTAGTAATACCAGCCACAAAGAATGTGTCCCAAATCTGGTCAATCTTGTTTTTTATCTCACCTGTTATCATATTGCGAATGATTATTATCTAGTTGTAGAACTTATATATAATGGAGCACGTAGCTCTCCATTGATTAATTTCTCATTGGTTTCACCATACCATCTGATTACATCCATTACCTGATAGAGGCAAGAACGGAAGAGGAATGGAGAATGGGCTTCTTGAACATATTCAGAAACGCCAAGATTAAGATTCTGCATCTTATGAGATCCATCTTGAATGGTATCAATTAGTTTGTCTATTGAGTACCCAATAGCTTTAGGCATTACATCGTCAATAGGTTTAGATCCACTGAAACCTTTCCAATAGCTTACATTCTGACTTGAATTTTTGTCATAATATGAAATATAAGTATAGAAGTTCTTGAAATTATTGAGAGAACGTATTTCTTTTGGAACGATGTCGTTAGCCTTGCATCCTTCCATTATTTGTTCCATAATACCACGTAGTTGATTAAATAAATCAACGCTTTGATCAAAGTTCTTATCTCTTGCTTCATCAAGAAGGAACTGATGAAGATGCTCTGCACATTGCTTATCAACACTCTTCGCAATGTTAATTAGCGACTGATATTTCTTCTTAACCAAGAATTCAACTGAATGAATATGGTCAACGTCTTTGATAATCTTATCTGCCAGTTTGTCAATATTTCCTTTCTGAATGAGCCTTTCAGTCTTTATGAAATAGTCAATTTCACCGTTCTTGCATATCTCCTGAAGCAAGATCTTCCTTGCTGTATAAAGGAAGAACGGAATGTCGCGTTTAACATTAAAGAGTTCAATGAAGGAGACTGTATGAATTAGACCGCTAATGTCATCAGATTCAACATACTCCACTTCACCTTTAGAGAAATTACCGTCAACGATGACAGCATCGATCTTGTCTTTATAACACTCAATAGCATCTTTCAATGCTTCTGAGGTAGCCACATATTTCAAGACTTCGATTCGTTTGTCATCGAAAAGCTTACGAATGGCGGCGTCTTTTTTTAGGGTGTCGCACTCGTCATCGGCCCATATTACATTATACACATTCACACTCATATTCAATGTATTTTGTGTCATTAGAAGTTATATACACAGGAAGAAGGACATTGAATGTCAACCATTCGTTATCGTCATCGATGGAAACAAATCCGCCAAAATGATGTGCGATTTTGCAAACATGGTCGCCACCAATACCATCTTGTGATGAATTGATACCCACAACACCTCTTGCCACGAAGTCCCTGACAGAGAAATTGTCTGGCAAAGGATTTCCGTTATTTGATATTCCAATACGGATGTAGTTGTCTTCTTTATAAGCAACTCCTTCAACCTCTATCAATACTTTATTCTCAGGATCCTCTCGTTTGTTGAATCCGTGCTGGTGTGCATTGATGAGAATGCAATCCAGAAGTGTATAGAAAAGTGTCGTGTCAATCTCAACCTTGGTATCATCTGATACTTCCATTTTAATTGGAAGAATATCAAATGTCTTATATCCAAAGTTTTCCCATCCCTTTACATATCGCATTAGGGTGTCATACACATTGACTTTCTCCAGTTCTGGCTGAACAAAAGAAAAGTCAGTTCCTGTGCTATTTATTTGTCTTAACGCAAACTGAACGTTATCATTTAATCCTTCAATAGTCTCATTTGACCCATCTTTAAGCAACTTTCCAATGCCTGCACTAATTTTAGTGAAGGTAATACCTAAATTGTGTATTAAATCAGAAGACTTGCCACTTAGTAATTGAAGACTTTCGAGCTTCTTCTTCAGTTCATTTTGTTCCTGACGATAAATCCGCTGGACAATTTGTTTCTGACTTTCCTTATTCTCATAGATAGGAATAAGTAGATTCTCCCAATCTATCCTTGGCATACCTTGCCCCATCAAAGCAGATTCTCTGAATCTCTTTGCATTTACTACACAATCTGCAAGGTATTCTGGCAAACATTTATCTTCCAGAACGGTGAAACATGAATAGTTAGGACTAATGAAAAGTGGCTCCTCATCAGTTTTGATGAAAAATCTGTCGGCACGGACATTGAAGATAAGACCTTTGGAGCATATCTTCACATACGCAGACTTCGTAAGTTCAACAATCTCTATAGTAATATTACGTGTATGCATTTCTGCTATACTTTCGCACATGTAATCAGGTTGTAGCACACGACCCTTTGTTTCATCAAAACGTTTAACTCCTCTGTCTTTTGTTGCCAAAGAAGAGAACTTGACAATCTTCTGTCCTGGCAGGACTTCAATTCTTTCCTGAACATAAGCAGAAGGATCAAGTGTACAGTCTTTCTCAAAGGTTATTCCCACCGATACAGATGACGACTGCTTTTCATCTCGCCCTTCGATTCGTTCGATAACACTTTGGTAATCTAAAAGCCTAATTCGTCCACTGTTAATGATACAGTCATCAGCTAACACAAACTTTATATCCTTTGTACTACGTTCTTTGTTTAGGACTACAATAGCAGTGGAAACACCAGCATTAGGCAAGATACCTGCTGGCATCTTTATTACACTTTCTACCCAGTTCTTTTCACATAAAGTTTTCCTTATGTCGAAATTATCTCTCCTCCAGCAGGTTCCCATAGAAACCATCAAAACAGCTCTTTTAAGAGAAGGAGTCTTGATGAATTTATAAAGGATATAATCTTCTAATAGTTTAGGGCGTTTTCTGTCTGTTGGAACGTCATGCAGGCGTACACCAAAAGGAAGTTCTGATGCCAAGACATCACAACCTTCATTATCTCTCCATTCAAGAGTCGAATCTTCGTTGAAAAGAGTCGCATTCTTTTCTGCTGCATCAAGACGAACATCGGCAAGTACTTTTGTGAATGGCATTATTTCCTGTCCAACAAAAGGAATGTCTTTTGCCCCCTGTTGTAATGAGAAGGTACATAAACCAGCACAAGGATCATACACCTTAATGGGATGACAATCTTCTATTAATGAGGCCATAAGAGTTGCAATCTCTAATGGCGTGTTTGTTATTCCGGCATATCTACCTCCACGAGAGGAATAGAACGAAATGATGTGTTCTATGATGTCTTGATAGTTATCTTGTATGAACTGATTACAGTTTTCATAGAAGCGGAAAACAATTTCAGCAGATTGACCTTCAAAATAGTGAGGATCTACAGAATGACGAATGGATTTTAGGAGCTCAGACTCGTTTCCATCCACAGCTTCGACTGACTGAATCTGCATCTTACCACTAAAAAGAAGACCAGACTTGCCAATGATGGAAAGTAAATGACCTTGATGATGTGCTACAACCACATAAAGCAACGGCATCAATGAGTTAACATCATAACTTCCCAATGCATTGAGACAATTGTCAAGCTGGTTAAACAACTTTTCTTTTGCGCTTTCCTTAACGTTCATTTTCGTCAGTTTTGGAGTTAATATTTAAGTTCACGGTGCAAAGTTCGAACATATCTGTGCAGTCAATCTTCACAATCCGTAAATTTTTGCGATTTCCTTGTATTTTTCTTTAAGTTGATTACGAAACCACTCTGGAGATAGCACTTCAACTTGGTAACCAAATGAGAAAATGTTTTGTTCCAACTCGCGGTTAATACGTACATCAACCGAGAGAATTCCCTCATCTGCATTTACAATCTGTTGACTGTGATGAATTGGTTTCGATACAACATAGGGGAATCGTTCCTTTGCAAATTTCAGTACCACATGTTCTATATCCGGGTGCTTGGTGTCGTGAGTGACACCAACTATGTCGTTGAAATAATTCTCATAGTCAATCTTAGTATTCTCTTCGAATGGAACTTTAGCAATAGAAAACTTAACTATACGGTCGAGAGCTTTATTTACAGGACTCATTCCATATTCGCCATGATCTTCTAATCCAAATATAAACCATCGAGTATTGTATTGCTTCAAATAATGCGGATGGAAGACCATTGTCTGTTCCTCACCTTTATATGGACGGTAAGTCATCAACAAAGGTTGGTGATTGAGTGTCGCATCAATTAGGTCAGAAAGGAACTCTAAACCTTTAAGCTGCTCATTCTGTTCAAATGACACTACATTTTCTCGATTGGCCTTGATACCAAAACGTAGTTCCAAACTGGAAATGACCTCTTCCAGCCATGCATTCTTTGGACTACGGTAACGTCCAAGCATATCA